>JBELLC010000090.1:0-3235 GCA_042088965.1 Nisaea sp.
CCAAAGCGCAGAAGTTTTTAGTCAACGCCTTTAGTATTGCCCTGTTCATCATGGCCATCATTCTGGTCACACAATTTAACAGCTTCTACAGCGCCTTTCTCATTCTAAGCGCCGTCATCTTATCGACCATCGGTGTGTTCGTTGGCTTGCTGGTCACAAATGAACCGTTTGACGTCGTCATGACCGGCATCGGGGTTATCGCCCTGGCAGGTATCGTTGTGAACAACAATATTGTCTTGATCGATACCTTTGATCATTTCAAGAGGCAGCGCTTGCAAACTCAGGGCGGTGCGTGGAGCGCGCAAGACGGTTTAGAAACCGTTCTGAAAACCGGCGCACAGCGCTTGCGGCCCGTGCTTTTAACGACCTTCACGACCATCTTGGGGCTGATCCCAATGGTCCTGCAAACCAATATTGATTTTGTCACCCGTGAAGTGTCCATTGGCGCCCCATCGACACAATTATGGGTATCATTGGCGACAGCCATCGTTTTCGGCTTAGTGTTCGCAACCGTTTTAACCCTGGTGGTGACGCCATCTGCGTTAATGGCACGGGAAATCATCGCTGACTGGCGCAGCCGAAGACTACAACGGCGGCGTGAAAATACGCCAATTACAGTTTAACATTTAGCCGCGATTGTGCCCTAACGTCCGGCGGATCTGCCGTCATCATCAACCGCTACCTCGCGATCGATCGCTGCGTTATTGGCCACATCCGTTGCATGCAACCGCCAAGCCGCCTCTTGGCGGCGATAACTCAGCCAACTGAACGGGATGCTTAACAGGTACGCCAGCACAATACCACTGAGGGTGAGCCATGGTTCCGCAGCCAGTGAGGCCAGCACCAAAACAACAAAAATCAACACCAGCAAGGCATGCCGGCGCTTCATTTTCAACCGCTTAAACGAAAAAGTCGGTACCGTGCTCACCATCAAAAGCCCTGCTAACGTCATCCAAAACGCCACAGCCCACGCGCCTGCCAAATAAGCATCCCCAAGTTCAATACTCAGTAATAACGGCAGCATCGCAATCCCTGCGGCAGCAGGTGCTGGCGTGCCTTTGAAAAAGGCTGCCGCAAATGGCGCGGCATCATCCTCATCAAGGGCGATATTAAAGCGCGCCAACCGCAGCGCCATGCAGGTCGCAAAAAATAATGCCGCCGCCCATCCCAGGCTCACCGAACTCGTCGCCCATAGATACATGATTACCGCCGGCGCGACCCCAAAAGCAATAAAATCAGCAAAGGAATCAAGTTCCGCACCAAATCGGCTGGCCCCCTTGAGCAGACGGGCCATACGGCCATCAAGGGTATCCAAAACACTGGCAATGGCGATTGCCCCAACAGCGAACCGCCAATTCCCCTCCAAGGCAAATCGGATCCCTGTCATGCCAGAACATAACGACATGACCGTAATCATATTAGGCACCAGAACATTGAACGAAATGCCACGCAGATGACGGCGGCGGCGCCCCATTTTTGAGCCAGCCTCTGGTGCTGTCATCGCACAACGCCTTGGCGGGCAGGTTCCTCACCAGCAAAGTCAGCAATCACTGTTTCTGCGGAAATACATTTCTGTCCCACAGCCACCAGCGGTTGCACGCCTTTTGGCAAATAGACATCGACCCGGCTACCAAACCGAATGAGACCAAAACGCTCGCCCGTTTCAACGGTCTGTGCTTCGCCCAGGTGACAGACAATCCGGCGTGCCACAAGCCCAGCAATCTGCACAAAGACAATTGATTGACCACTTGCGGTCTCAAGTTGAACCAATTGCCGCTCGTTTTCCTCGCTGGCTTTATCTAAGGCAGCATTCACAAAGCGGCCTGGCACGTAAACAAGGCGCTTAATCTGGCCAGCAATGGGAACACGGTTCACGTGGCAGTCAAAAACATTCATGAACACGCTGACACGGGTGAGAACATCTGTTCCCAGCCCAAGCTCCGCCGGTGGCGGCACGTCAGCGATCATTTCAACGACCCCGTCGCACGGCGACACAACAAGGCCATCACGCGTCGGGGTGACGCGCGCAGGGTCGCGGAAAAAATAAACACACCAAAGACATAAAACAGCACCAAGCCAACCCAAAGGCGCGGCAATGACTGCCAGAATCGCTGTTACAACAACAAAAATGGCAATTATCGGCCGCCCTTCGCGGGCAATCGGTACAAAAATCCTCTCAAACACTCACCATGCTCCTTCGGCAGGTTTTACGCAGAAATCTCGCTACTGCCGTGGCAGACTGAAAACCTGCCCTGGATAAATTAAGTTCGGATCACGAATTTGGTCGCGATTGGCATTATAGATTTCGGTGTAGCGTAGTCCCGATCCATAGACTTGGCTGGCAATCCGCCAAAGATTATTTCCAGGCTGAATAACCACAAGCGTTCGCGGTGGCAAGCCTTTAAGCGGGCCTGCCCGCATGAATGGCAGCTCAATGCGTTCTAATACTCGGCCACCTTTTTCAACTCGGTCGACGCGCAGTTGATGTTGCCCTTCAGCAAAAGGCGCTGCCGGTTTCAACACCCATTCCCCGGTGTCATCTGCCGTTGCGCGGCCAAGTGCCTTATTATCAAGATAGACCAAAACAGAACTGTTTGGTGTCGCAACGCCGCTTAACACCGCTTGGCCTTTGTCATCATAATCAATGGTATTCAACGCCAGCGCTAAGCCAGCTTCAGCAGTTGCAGCGGGCGGTGCCAATGGGGTTTGTTCCGTTGCCGAACGGCGATCCTCGGGTTGCGCGACAGCAGCCGTGTTATCTGCGGCTTTCATATTGGCGCCCATAATAGTTTTTGCGGGGGCTTTTGCGGGGGCTTTTGCGATTTGGCCCTGAAGGACTTTTGAGGCGATTTTTGGAGCCTGTTCCCGCGGCACCGCAATGGCCATCGATTGCGCCGGTGTATCGGTTGGCTGGCCGGCGAGGTCACGGCCCGCCTCAGGCACTTTGATGACGATCGCCACGTTGCTTTCAACAGCCCCAGATTTCAGGGTCAGAACGTGGTCGCCCGGGGCGATGGCGGCATTTGGCACCCACACCCAATTGCCAGCTTCATTGGCCTTAATGCTGTCAATGACCTCGCCATCTAAGATCACCGAAATCACCGCGTCCGGTTCTGCCCGACCCGCAATAATAGTTTCCCCAGTAGTCTCGACCCGGACAACATCAAAGCTTGGTGCAGCAGGCTTTATCGGTGTTTCTGCTCCCGGCACCGCAGCAGCTGTTTGCGGCGGCGCG
>JBELLC010000090.1:3335-12408 GCA_042088965.1 Nisaea sp.
TTTGAGGAGCAGTGCTTGGCGGCGCGGCATTGCTGGCCGCCGGGCTTTGAGGAGCTGGGCTTTGAGGAGCAGGGCTTGGCGGCGCGGAAGTGGCTGGTTGTTGCGGCGATGCGACATTGCGGTCAACTGCCGGGGCCAGCGCAGCTTTATCTGAATGATCAGTAAAATAGCTGATGGCGATTGCCGCCACGACGATGAGGAAGCCAACCAATCCGATCAGCAAGGGCCTATTAGGCATCGGCAAAACTTCTTACAGTAAAAAACAATGTCTAACTTACTCTGGAACAACGGCGTTGTCACCTCCCCGTGCTTTTCAGTTGACCATTGGGCCTTGACGATGACATAGGAAGATATGAACGGTATCAACTCCATCTGTGTGTTTTGCGGCTCCTCCGCGCGCGTTGCAGACGTGTATAAAACAGCTGCTGCGGATTTCGGGGCCGTTTTGGCACGACATGACATCCGCTTGATCTATGGCGGGGGTCATGTGGGACTGATGGGCATTGTCGCCGACGGTGCCACCGCAGCAGGCGGACAGGTCACAGGCATTATCCCTGACTTTTTGGATAAAATCGAAATTGGCCATGAAAATATCAGTGAGTTGATCGTCACCGACAGCATGCATGCGCGAAAAGCGCTGATGTATGAACAGGCCGATGCTTTCGTCACCCTTCCTGGCGGTCTTGGCAGTCTTGATGAAACATTCGAAGTGCTCACCTGGACACAGCTTGGTTTATCCAACAAGCCCATTATCCTGGTTGATATTGAGGACTATTGGCAGCCGCTGCTAGCGCTGATTGACCATGTGATCGGCGCTGGCTTTGCGCGTCCGGAAAACCGCCAGATGATCCATGTCGTCAAAAGCGTGACCGACGTTCTGCCGCTTTTAAATCGGCTGCCTGATCTGCCCAAGGCTGATGCAGAAACGGCAAAGCGCCTTTAAAGCGCCTGTAAAGCGGCAGATAAACGTTTGGCCATCGCTCCGGCGGCAACATAGGAACCGGTCATGAACGATGACAATGATCAGGCGGCCGCGCCTACAGGAGATATAAAACCAGATGCTGCCGCCTATGGCCGCGCTTTGCAGGGCTTTGGGATTAACCTCTTGGTCAGGGATGTCGCCGCTGTTTGTCGTTTCACCACCGATATTTTAACCCTTCAAACTGTCTACCAAGACCATGATTTTGCCATTCTGCGCCATGGCGCGGGGGAATGGATGGTGCACAGCGACAGCACATATCACAGCCATCCCCTTCTGGGGGTAACGCCAAGTGATGGAATCCGTGGCAGTGGCGTTGAGCTGCGGGTTTATGGTGTTGATCCAGATGCTGCCAGCGCCCGCGCCAGCGCCGCTGGATATGATATTTTGCAACCTGCATCTGACAAACCACATGGCCTTCGCGAGGCCTATATCATTGGTCCTGATTATTATATTTGGGTCCCAAGCCTGCCGCGTTAGACGCGACAGCGCAGCACTTGCAAAGCGCCGCCAGATCGTTATCTTGCAGCTGCTATTACCGGCATTGCTGTTGTTAATCTTTTGCGCGCACTAAGCCGCGACACCGCCAGTCAGGAGAGCCCCATGGCTAAAATTAAGGTCGCCAAACCCATCGTCGAACTCGATGGCGATGAGATGACTCGGATCATCTGGGAGATGATTAAAGATAAATTAATTCATCCTTATCTCGACGTTGATCTCAAATATTATGATTTGAGTGTTCAAAAGCGCGATGAAACCAATGACCAAATCACAATAGATTCTGCAAATGCGATTCGTGAGTTTGGCGTTGGTGTAAAATGCGCAACGATTACACCAGACGAAGAACGGGTTGAAGAATTCGGCTTGAAAAAGATGTGGAAGTCGCCAAACGGCACAATCCGAAACATTTTGGGCGGAACCGTCTTTCGCCAACCTATTCTCTGCCAAAACGTTCCCCGGCTGGTGCCGGGCTGGACAAAACCGATTGTTATCGGTCGTCATGCTTTTGGTGACCAGTATCGGGCGACTGACTTTATTGTCCCTGGCAAAGGAAAACTGACGGTGCGTTTTGAGCCAGAAGATGGCGGCGAGACCATTGAGCATGAAGTGTTCGACTTTCCCAGCAGCGGCGTTGCCATGTCGATGTATAACCTCGACGATTCCATTCGCGACTTTGCCCGTGCTTGCTTGAACTATGGCTTAGATCTTGGCTGGCCTGTTTATCTGTCGACCAAAAACACCATCATGAAAGCCTATGACGGGCGCTTCAAAGATTTGTTTGAAGAAGTTTATGAGACCGAATTTGCAGGTAAGTTCAAAGACGCCAACGTCACTTACGAACATCGCCTCATTGACGATATGGTTGCCTGCGCCATGAAATGGAGCGGTGGCTTTGTGTGGGCGTGTAAAAACTATGACGGCGATGTGCAGTCAGACACTGTTGCCCAAGGCTTTGGCTCATTGGGGCTCATGACATCAGTGCTGATGACCCCGGACGGCAAAACCGTCGAAGCTGAAGCAGCCCATGGCACCGTTACCCGCCATTACCGCCAGCATCAGCAAGGCAAAGAGACCTCAACCAACCCAATCGCGTCAATCTTTGCCTGGACACGCGGCCTGTCATACCGCGCCCGGATGGATGAAACGCCAGCCGTTGGTGACTTTGCCAAAACAGTTGAAAAAGTCTGCATCGATACCGTTGAGTCGGGCGATATGACGAAAGACTTGGCCCTTCTGATAAGTTCAGATCAGCCATGGCTCACGACCCAAAAGTTCTTGGAGAAATTAGACCACAACCTGCAAAATGCGATGCGCTAAACGCCAAATCTAAGGCACTTAAACGCACCAACGGGGCCCGCTTGACGTGGCCCCGTTTTCTATGCCGCGAACACCAAACGCAGAACCAAAATGGCCCCCAACGCAATCAACGTGGCTAAGACCAATTTGCGAAACAGTTCTGGGGCCAGTTTGTCACGCAACCGGCTGCCACATTTGATCCCAAGATAAACGGGAATAAGCCCCAAGAGCGATACCACAGCAATCGGCAAGGTCATCAAGCCAATCCCTGTTAAGCCGATAACCATCATCACGCTGGACAATGTAAACGACGCATTGATGGCTTGAACCATTTGCGGCGGGGATAGCTGTAAGGACAATAAATACGGCATGACCGGAATGACTTGTGAGCCTGTAAGACCATTCACTGAGCCTGTCAAAAAACCACACGGCACTCTTAAAACCTGGGCTATTTTAGACCTTAAATGGAAATTTGGCTTGGCAAACGCAAACATGCAGTAAACGATTAAAACACATCCTAAAATTGCTGCTGCCAAGCCACTATCAAGCCAAATCAACAGCCAAAGACCAACAAAAATGCCTGGAATTTGCGCCAGGAACATGGGCCAAAATCGCCGAACGGTCTCTTGAAAATGTCCTGCTTGGCGCATCACCAAGACATTGCTGGATAACGAGGGCAGCAACAGCAGCGGCAAAGTTTCACGCAAACCAAGGGTGAGCACAAGGAACGGCAAGCAAGCGGTTGAAAACCCCAAACCGGTCACGCCCTTCGCCAGCGCTGCCCCGAAAAAGACCGCTGTAATGATCAGCAGTTGGGTTTCAGAGAATGGCAGCCAGGCAGCGTCCATTAGCGTAAATCAATTAACCGGATCGGTTTTTGACGACTTTCAATGCCGGTTTCGGGGGCCAGGGCACCCTGTGGCCGCAACACAACCTCTACCCCGATACCAACCCGGTCATGTAAAAGTTTTTGAAAGCGCGCAGCCAAACTTGCGTCATCTGGCCGCCCACATTCCACATCAACGGTCATGCCTTCTTTACCGCTTGGATCGCGCCACGCCCGGCAAATAAATTCACCCGTAAAGGCAGCTTCTTCTTCAAGAATTGGCGCAAAAGCTTGCGGAAAGATATTAATTCCCTTTAGTTTTACCATATTGTCACTACGCCCCAAAAAGCCATCAATCCGATCGAAATTCAATCCAAGACTGGATTGCCCGGCCCGTCGTCGGCTAAGATCATGGGTATTGAAGCGAATAATGGGGTACAGATCATCTTTAAATAATACGGTGGTAACCATATCACCACGCGCGCCATCAGCGACTTGGCTTTGATCGTCAATATCCAGAATTTCGAGGTAATGAGCATCCTCCATGACATATAAACCGTCATGGTCTGGTCCTTCACCAGCGATGAGCCCGGTATCGCCGACACCATACCAGTCATGAACGGCCGCACCGCCCCATAAGGCGCTTAACGCATCACGGTCTTCGAGGCCCAAGTGACAACTTATCGCCCGCGGTGCGATATCTTCCCCAATGATCAAGCCTTGCTCCTGGGCCACAGCTGCGAGGCGCTTCAGATAATCGGCAAAGCCTAAAATCCAGCTCACACCAAAGCGCGCCATTAAGCCGACTTGCTGCACCGACGGCGTCTCATTACCGGTTCCCGCTGGCAGCAAAATGGCCTTGCTCCAATGCAGGATTGCCTCGCGAATGTAATGGCCACCATTAATCATACCAAAGCCATAGACCGAGTGCACAACGTCACTATCCTGCAAACCTTGTAAGCGATAGACGCGCGCCAGCATAAGGTTTTGAATCTCCCGGCTGCGCGGCCCATAGATAAGCGTTTGCGGCGCGCCCGTTGTCCCCGATGTGGTGTGCACGATGGGGCGAATGCCCGGGGCAGTTTCCATCCCATGGAAATCACCTAGCGGCGGTGTCCGTTCGATGCTGGCCATCAAATCCGCTTTATCAAAAACCGGAATCTTAGCAATATCATCAAGCCTTTGAATATCGCCGGGCTCTAGCCCTACCGCCCGCCATAGCCGATCATAAAAAGGGATCTGCCAGCCACGGGCAATTACCTGCTTAAAGCGTTGCTCCTGAAGGGCGCGAATCTGGTCCCGGCTGGCTTTGCCAATACCATTTACAAAATCATCATCAAGCGGAAAGTCGCGCAACAATGCAGCGCTATCAACGGCCTCAAAATAACTCCCGGTCATGCTGTCGACACCCCTGCGAGCAGGCTTGCAAGGTCTGATATGTCCGTCACATTCTCAAGGTCTTCGAGCATTTTAATCACCTCGAGCTGTTTATCCTGGGAAATAGGCATGGCCCCAAAACTGCAACAATTTTTAAATTTAGCCGTATTTTGATCATCACTTAGCGGATTATTTGGGGCCCCAAATGTGTCTGCCACCGCCACTTCTTCACGCCGTCCATCTTTTAAGGTCAAAATGACTGTCTGTGGATTAAGCGCATTGGGGTCAGGGTTATCATCCTGAATCACCTCAATACGGGCCGCCAGCGCCTGTAACTCTGGGCTGGTAATGTTCTCTGCCTGATACCCATCGAGGGGAATTTCTCCCTTTGCTGCGGCCAAAGCGCCAGTAAATTGAAAGCACAGCCGGGCATAATTTGCTGTCATCTCAGCCGAGGCGGGCCGTCCCACCAAAAGGCAGATTAATTCTGGCGCCAGCAATGTAATTTTTTCAACTTGATCCGCTGTGAAGCCAAGCTTTTCTCGTAATCTTAAAACCACATCGATGCCGACATGCGTCGCGCGACCCGCTGAAAACGGCTTATGACTGACCTCTGTAATCCGCCATACCTTGCCTAAATCGTCAAATGCCGGGGCAATCTCAAAACTATCTTCCATCATATTGAAATAGCCAAAATCACCTGTCAAAAAGGCACTGGGTCCTGGAAACCCAGATTTTGCCAAATCCACGGCCTGCACAGCGGCACGGGCGGCAAAAGCAACATTGAGCGCCAAGGTCGGTTTGCCCTCACGATGGGCTTGCATGGTGCCACCGCATTGGGTGAAAGCCAGTCCCAATGCATTATGCATCTGGTCGGCGGTTAAACCTTCTAATCGTCCAGCCGCCACAGTTGCCCCAAAAACGCCTGCAACCGCTGGCCGGAAGAATTTCAAGCCAGAAGTTGCCGCCATACCAATGCTGGTTGAGGCATCAACACCAAGGGCAATTGCGGTCATGAAATCCTTACCCGAGACACCGCCACAGCGCTCCGCAACCGCCAAGGCGGCGGAATGCGCGGTCGCCATCGGATGCACAACAGCACCCTCATGAACGCAGTCATATTCTTGGCTATGCGCTTGGTAGGCATTCACAAAAGCAGCTGCGGGCGCCGATAGCTGCACCCCTTGCCCGAGCGCACGCGCCTCGGCACCGGCCCCCCAAGATTGGGCCGCGCGAAGAACCTCAGCGGTCCATTCCGCGTTACGCCCCGAAACAGTGACCCCCAAACTGTCCAAAATAAAGATTTTGAGAGCTTTTTTTGCCGCATCACTCAGGTCATCAAAAGTCGAATTGCTCACATGTGCGACAAGTTTGGCGGCAGCTAGATCAGTCATCGGCTCACTTCTTCATGCTGGGACAAAGGAAAATTAAGTTAAGATTGCAGCTCTAGCATATCGGTATCGCTCCAGCAGATGCAGCTTATTTTTATCAGAGTGTTGCGATCTACCGTTAAGCGAGATCGCCGCCTCCCTTAAATATGACTTGAATTGATATTTTTGCAGATTTTTTGGATAAAAACATCAACCAGAAGATAGTTTTTTATCCGTTTTTGCCATCCTGATTTTTATTAAAAGTACTATACTTAAACAACTAATAGTCGTTTTTTCTGGTGCTAGGTCAAAAAATATAGGGAGAATACCAATGAAAGTTTTGATCATTGATGATCATGCGCTGTTTCGGGAAGGCTTACGTTATTTGCTGCGCTCCATGACAGATGAATTAGAATATATCGAGACGGAAAACACCGCACGTTTAGCAGACCTCTCACGAGAACACCCACAACTTGACCTAATCCTCCTCGATTTGAACATTGGTGGTACAGACGGCTTAACCAGTCTGGCTGATATTCGGACGTTTTGGCCAACAACGCCCGTTGTCGTGATCACCGCGTCAGAGCGTCAATCAGATATTGATCGTGCTTTAAGCGCAGGTGCAGCAAGTTTTATCCCCAAAACAGTGAGCAGCGACGTTATGATCAGCGCCCTCACCCATGTGGCGCAAGGTGAGACCTATGTGCCCGACTTAACGCACGGTGAAACACCAGGTCCAACGGCATTCAAGCGAACAGCCATGACCGATCGGCAAATGGATATCTTACGGCTGCTGGCTGTTGGCAAGACCAACCGGCAAATTGGCAAACATTTAGACATTGCTGAGAACACGGTACGTGTGCATTTGTCTGCCATCTTCAAGAATCTTGGGGTTAAGACTCGTACCGAGGCTGTTTTTGTCGCTGTCCGTAATGGCATGGTGACAATCGCCACCTAGACGGGGGGCCCAACGATCAAAGGTTACTGCCGCAAACCATTATCAGTAATCTGTGATACCCTTGAAAAGGTTGCGCACAGGGCTGCGTGGCTGGTGCCGAGGACAGCTATGACATTGAGGGTCGTAAGGGTGCGGCAATACAATACACCGGCGGCACGCTCCCCGGCACACTGCCGGGCGCACCAGCGGCGTCATCGCCGTGCAAATCTGTCGAAAATTCCTTCCCCCCACCACCAAGCTGCTGCACAAACAGCAGCCTTGCGCTGGACTTAGTAGTCCAAAAAGCTGCGCAATTTCCGTGATCGGCTTGGGTGCTTCAACTTTCGTAGCGCTTTTGCTTCAATCTGCCGAATTCGTTCCCGGGTAACACTGAACTGCTGGCCCACCTCTTCAAGTGTGTGATCGGTGTTCATGCCAATGCCAAAACGCATCCGCAGAACCCGCTCTTCACGCGGTGTGAGGCTGGCCAGGACTCGTGTCGTGGTCTCCCGTAAATTCGAATGGATCGCCGCGTCAAGCGGCTGAACAGCGTTCTTATCTTCGATAAAATCACCGAGATGGCTGTCTTCTTCATCACCAATAGGAGTCTCTAAACTGATCGGCTCTTTGGCAATTTTGAGAACTTTGCGTACCTTCTCCAAAGGCATAACCAATTTCTCAGCAAGCTCTTCTGGTGTTGGCTCACGGCCAATTTCATGCAGCATTTGCCGGGATGTACGGACCAATTTATTGATCGTTTCGATCATATGCACCGGAATCCGGATGGTCCGCGCCTGATCAGCAATCGAGCGCGTGATGGCTTGGCGGATCCACCATGTTGCATATGTGGAAAACTTATAACCACGGCGATATTCAAATTTATCAACCGCCTTCATCAGGCCGATATTACCTTCTTGGATCAAGTCCAAGAACTGCAATCCACGGTTGGTATATTTTTTCGCAATCGAGATCACCAGGCGCAAATTGGCCTCGACCATTTCCTTTTTTGCCCGGCCAGCCTCGCGTTCGCCTTTTTGAACTGTTTGCACAATCCGCCGATATTCCCCGATGGGCAGGCCCGCATCCTCGGCAATGATCGCGATGTTGCCGCGAATTTCCATCGCCTGATCGCCATAACGCTCAACGAAGCGTTTCCATCCTTTGCCAGATAAACCGCTGATCCGAGTGAGCCATTCCGGCTCAAGCTCATGGCCGAAATGATTATTCAAAAACTCCTGCCGCTTGACCCCCGACTTTTCAGCCATTCGTAACAATTGCGTCTCTAGCGCGGTGAGATTTCGGTTAAGAACATATAATTGCTCAACCAATGCCTCGATCCGGGCATTGTTCAGCCGCACCCCTTGCAGCAGCGCCACCAGTTCTTCTTTCAATTTTTCATATTTGCGTTCTGTGGTGCGCGCGAGTTCCTCACCGCGCTGTAACTTTTGAACGCGGCGCTCCTGCATTTTCGCTAGTTTGCCATAGGTGACACTGATATTTGTAAAGGTTTCAATGACCTCTGGCATTAAGGCCTCTTCCATGGCAGCAAGAGAAAGGCTGTTTTCCTCGCCGTCATCCTCGTCGTCGTCGCCTTCAGCCTTTTCGGTGGCACCTGCGCCGTTCTCGTCGTCCGATACCTCTTCGGCCTGATTGGCCTCACCAGAAGTTTGGCCTTTTGGCGCATCGCCCGCGACAGCCACGACATCGTTTGCGGGTTGATCCGTCGCCGCGTCAGCGTCGTTATCGGCAGCATTTTCGTCGGCGGCCACCACGACCGCCACTTGATT
>JBELLC010000003.1:0-6289 GCA_042088965.1 Nisaea sp.
CGTCATCCTCGTCGTCGTCGCCTTCAGCCTTTTCGGTAGCACCTGCACCGTTCTCGTCGTCCGATACCTCTTCGGCCTGATTGGCCTCGACAGAGGTTTGGCCTTTTGGCGCATCGCCCGCCACAGCCACGGCATCATTTGCGGGTTGATCCGTCGCCGCGTCAGCGTCGTCATCGGCAGCATTTTCGTCGGCGGGCACCACGACCGCCACTTGGTTGGCATCGGATAGCGAACTGCCACCATATGTGGCGTCCAAGTCGATAATATCCCGCAGCAGAAAACTGCCTTGCACCAGCGAATCGCCCCAATGAACCATGGCACGCATTGTCAGCGGGCTTTCGCAAATCCCACCAATCATCATCTCACGGCCAGCTTCAATGCGTTTGGCGATAGCAATTTCGCCCTCGCGGGATAAAAGCTCAACACTGCCCATCTCACGCAAGTACATCCGAACCGGGTCATCGGTTCGACCAACATCATCGTCATTGACATTGCCGCTGGTATAATTTTCTTGATCTTCACTGGCTGGCTTTGCTTCGGCCTCTTCGGTCTCTTCACCCTCGACGACGTTCACACCCATTTCGTTCAGCGCAGACATGACATCTTCGATTTGCTCGGAAGACATTTCTTCTTGTGGCAGAGCTGCGTTAACCTCTTCATAGGTTAAGTATCCGCGCTCTTTTCCGCGTTTGATCAGGTTTTTGACGGCCTGATCAATATTATCCATCAACGGAGCGTCTTTGTTTGGCGCACTCCGTTCTTGGGTATTCTCTGCCGCTGCCGCTGCTTTAGTCGCCATTCAAACTGACCCCCACGCCTAAATCACATTTATTGGCAGGCCATAGGTTATAGCCTCCCGGAGCTAACTAATCGTCAATTTGCGACCGCATCGCCATTTCCTGTTGCTTAAACAACAAAAAACGCGCCCAGCCATCTTCATCTAAGGTTTCAGCCAAGTTGACCTCAACCTCGGTCAGACGATCATCTAGCTCAGACTCACGAACGTTACTCAATAATTCCACTAGTCCCGTCCGCGCCTTTTCATACGGCGCAGAAGGATTGGCGAAAGCCACAGCTTTCAGATCATTCCCGCTGCTCAGCAGACCAGATATATGGTTGTGACCGCGTTCGGCAAGACGGGTCATTAATCCAGCTGAGTCCAGATCGGGATCTCGACCTGCTATGTCTAGAATTTCTTGACGAAGTTTGTCAAGATTTTGATCACTTAAAACAGTATAGCCGAGCATTTCCCCAAACTCATCAATCAAGCCTGGGTGGTTCAGGATTACTTTAATCAAGACAGCTTGCGCCGCTGATGAAAGCCGCCGTTCAACCGCCTTTTTAAGGCTTGGATCTCCTGTTGGCTGCCCATAAAACGGCTTTTTACCGCGCTCATAGCCGCGCCGCGCACCTCGAAAACGGTCATGGTCGCTGCGATGTCCTCGGGCGCGATCCCGCTCTGCCTGGATGCGACCTTCAATCGCATCTTGATAGGCGGACCGAACACCACCATCCATAATGGCTTTGACGCGCGTGCGCAGCCGCATGTGAAAATCAGCCATCCGTTCCGGCGTATCAACCGGCGCGGCGGCATATTCCTGCGACCACAGGAAGTCGACCAGCGGGCTTGCCTCGTTGAGACGCACCTGCATCGCCTCGACGCTATTACGACGTATAAAATCGTCTGGGTCTTGACCTTCTGGCAGAGAGCTAAACCGCAAAGACTGCCCTGGCTTGAGCATTGGCAATGCCCGTCCACTGGCGCGCGCTGCGGCCCGGCTGCCTGCCGAGTCGCCATCAAAACAAATAATCGGCTCTGCTGCCAAACGCCACATCACTTGAATTTGATCTTCCGTCAATGCGGTACCCAGCGGCGCAACTGCCTCAGCAATGCCTGCCTGATGCAAGGCAATCACATCCATATACCCTTCGCAAACCACCAACCTGTTGGCCTTTCGCGCCGCCTCACGGGCTTGAGACAAGCCGTATAGTACGCGCCCCTTATGAAACAGCTGGCTATCTGGCGAATTTAAGTACTTTGGCTGACCATCGCCCAAAATACGGCCGCCAAAAGCAATCACACGACCGGTTCGATCGGTAATTGGAAACATCACGCGGTCGCGAAAATAATCATATCGCTCATCGCCATTTTCCGCCTGTTTTAACAGCCCGGCGTCGACCATCAACTGCGTCTCAAACCCCTGCTGACGCAAGGCCGCGGCCAAGGCACCACGGCGCGCGGGTGCATAGCCCAGACGGAAGGTTGAAATTGTCCGTTGCGACAGACCGCGTTGCGCCAGATAAGCGCGCGCGCCAGCGCCATCGGCAGCGCTCAAATTTTGTTGATACCACGCGCAAGCGGCTTCGACGACACCGCCAAGGGTTTTCGCGTGCTCCGCACGTTGCCGGTCTTCCGGCGTTGCTTTTGGAACCTCTAGGCCAGCTTGCGCAGCCAATCGCTCAACCGCTTCTGGAAAGGCTAAGCCTTCGGTTTCCATGACAAATGTGATCACATCGCCATGCACACCGCAGCCAAAGCAATGGTAAAAATTTTTATCATCAACAACCGTGAAGGAGGGTGATTTCTCATTATGAAACGGGCACAAGCCCTTGTGCTCTCGGCCATGTTTTTGGAGTTGGACGCGCCGTCCAACCACTTCAGACACCGTAATCCGGCTCCGCAGTTCTTCCAGAAACTCTGGCGACAAATTCATTGGCCGATCGGCTCCCACATCGCTACGTTGAGAAATCGCGTCTCCCAAAATACAGTTGCATTTTGACGGCACAAATCATTCTCGGCAAGCACCGCTTACCGCCGCAATCCCTGATGACGCATCGTGACCGGCAACGAACGCTCGCCTAAGACAACCTTTCCCGAACAATCGCACTGGCTTGGGAAAAGTCGATCTGGCCAGGGTATTGGGCTTTCAGGGCCGCCATTGTTGGGCCCATATCTTTCAGCGATTCGGCACCTTTTGCCGCGATTGTCTGATCAATCACGGCCAATAGGGCATCGCCTTCGAGTGCAGCTGGCAAAAAGCCTTTAATGATGACAATTTCCTCGGCTTCTTGCGCGGCCAATTCAGGTCGCCCACCTTCTTCATAGGCTTTGATCGATTCTTGGCGCTGCTTAATCATCGACTGTAGCATCGACAGAATGTCACTGTCATTGATGCCGTCGCTGACGCCATTGGCGCGGGCTGCAATGTCCTTATCCTTCAAGGCTGCAAGGATCAATCGCACTGTGGCAACGGCGCGCGCTTGCTTGTCGCGCATGGCTGATTTTAATGTGTCACTCAGTTTTTGCCGCAACATTTTCTGCCCTTAAAGATAAACCGAGGACCAAATTTGTCCCCCTGAAAACGCGCCCTACAAACGCTATTTATGACAAAAACACAAGAATTTTACCATAGCAAGCACGCCAGCATTGTTTCCAACGTCAGCATCCTTGACGTCGCGCCTGGTTTTGCTTACTACCATCGAAATTCTACGAGAAAGAAAACCAGCGAATGACATTCGATGCACAGAACCACGCCCGCAACAGCTCTTGCGGGCTGTTTTTTGGCGCAAATGCAAATTTTTGGGAGGGTCTAAGCACATGACCAATGACGCCCAGAAAACGCCACCACAAGGCGCAACAGCCGTATTGGTGCTCGCTGACGGTCAGGTATTTTGGGGCAATGGCATCGGCGCTGCGGTCACCCGCGTCGGCGAAGTCTGCTTCAATACGTCGCTGACAGGCTATCAGGAAATCATGACCGACCCATCATATGCCGGTCAGCTTATTACCTTTACTTTTCCACATATCGGCAATGTCGGCACCAATCATGATGATATTGAGAGCCAAACACCCGCAGCGCTCGGCTTGATTAGTCGCGCAGAGGTCACAGAGCCATCCAATCACCGCGCGCAGGCGTCGCTCAATGACTGGCTTCAAAGCCATCAGCTCCCCGGCATAACAGGCATCGATACCCGTCGTTTAACCCGTCATATCCGCGATCATGGCGCGCCGAGCGGAGCATTACAGTGTAATCCAGAGGGGCAATTTGATATCGCTGCCCTGCAGGCACAGGCGGCCAATTGGCCCGGCCTCGCGGGGATGGATTTAGCGATCACAGTCAGTTGCCAGCAAAGCTATGTCTGGGATGAAGGGACATGGCAATTTGGCACTGTTGAGAGTGCTGACGGCTACAAAACCGATCTAGAGCAGCCCCTCCACGTGGTCGCCATGGATTTTGGGGCCAAGCGCAATATCCTGCGCAATCTCGCGCATCAGGGCTGCCGGATTACGGTGGTGCCAGCAGATTGTCCAGCAGACACCATTCTTGGCCTTAATCCAGATGGTATTTTCCTGGCCAATGGCCCCGGTGACCCGGCGGCAACAGGTGACTATGCCGTGCCAACGATTAAGCGTTTAGTGGACAGCGGCAAACCAATCTTTGGCATCTGTCTTGGCCATCAAATGCTGGCCCTCAGCTATGGTGCGACAACCAAGAAAATGGCGCTTGGCCATCGCGGCGGCAATCACCCGGTTCAAGACCTGACCACCGGCAAAGTCGAAATCACCAGCCAAAACCATGGCTTTGTTGTCTGTGAGGAAGATTTGCCCGCCAGTTTAGAGGTTACCCACCGGTCGCTGTTCGATGGCTCCATCGAGGGCTTGCAAGTGATCGGCAAACCCATTTTCTCGGTTCAATACCATCCAGAAGCGTCACCGGGACCGAGCGATAGTAATTATCTGTTCGCGCGGTTCACCGATCTCATCAAACAAGTGCGGGGCTGACACCATGCCCAAACGTCATGATATAAAATCTATTCTGATCATCGGTGCTGGCCCGATTGTCATTGGCCAAGCCTGCGAGTTTGACTATTCCGGCGCGCAAGCTTGCAAAGCGTTGCGGGATGAGGGCTTCCGGGTCATCTTGGTCAACTCTAACCCAGCCACAATTATGACTGATCCAGGACTGGCCGATCGCACCTATATTGAGCCGATCACCCCTGAATTTGTCGCCCGTATTATCGAAGCGGAAAAGCCGGATGCCTTGCTGCCGACCATGGGCGGGCAAACAGCGCTGAACACCGCCATTGATTTGGCCAAATCAGGGGTTCTGGACGCCCATGGTGTAGAATTAATCGGTGCCGATTTGGAGGCCATTGAAAAGGCCGAGGATCGGTTAAAATTCCGCGCGGCGATGGATGCCATTGGCTTGGAAAGCCCGCGCTCGCATCTTGTCTCATGTCCGAAGCCTGCCGCCAGCGAAAATGAAACGGTTGGTGCCCGCGAACAACGCATTCAAACAGGCGTCTTACAAGCCATGGTGGCCCTTGATGATGTTGGCCTGCCGGCGATTATCCGCCCATCCTTAACCCTTGGTGGACAAGGTGGCGGTATTGCTTACAATCCGGAAGAATTTGAGACCATTGTGCGCTCTGGTCTTCGGCTATCCCCCGTGGGTGAAATTCTGATTGAAGAATCAGTGCTCGGCTGGAAAGAATTTGAGATGGAAGTGGTGCGGGACCGCGCCGATAACTGCATCATCATTTGTTCCATTGAAAACCTTGACCCAATGGGAATCCATACCGGCGATTCGATAACCATCGCCCCTGCCCTGACCTTGACGGACAAAGAATACCAACGTCTGCGCGATGCTTCGATCGCTGTTCTGCGTGAAATTGGTGTCGATACCGGCGGCTCTAACGTGCAGTTTGCGATTAATCCAGAAAATGGCCGTTTGGTGATCATCGAGATGAACCCGCGCGTCAGCAGGTCGTCGGCACTGGCGTCAAAGGCGACAGGGTTTCCCATTGCCAAGGTGGCCGCCAAACTTGCCGTTGGGTTCACCCTTGATGAGCTTGATAACGATATTACCGGCGTCACTCCCGCCAGCTTTGAGCCAACCATTGACTATGTTGTCGTTAAAATTCCGCGCTTCACATTTGAGAAATTCCCGGGCGCAGACTCCCGGCTGACCACCTCAATGAAATCTGTTGGCGAGGCCATGGCCATTGGCCGCACCTTCCAGGAAAGCTTGCAGAAAGCGTTGCGGTCAATGGAAACAGGCTTGGACGGCCTTGACCCTCTGCCCTTACCCGGCATTGAGGCAACATCACGCGATGTTGGCGCGATCCAGGCGCTGCTGCACGAACCTGCACCCGATCGCTTATTGCGTGTTGCAGAAGCTTTTCGCCGCGGCTTGACCGTCGACGAGATTAACAAAGCAACATCAATGGATCCTTGGTTCCTCGCTCAAATCGACAGCTTAATTGCAGCTGAAAAAGATTTGGCGCG
>JBELLC010000003.1:6389-54787 GCA_042088965.1 Nisaea sp.
GGCAGAATGCGAAGCTGAGCCAAGCGACCGTGACAAAGTCATTATCCTTGGCGGTGGACCAAACCGCATTGGCCAAGGCATTGAATTTGACTATTGCTGCGTGCATGCCGCTTATGCGCTGTCAGAGGCAGGCTATGAGACCATCATGGTCAATTGCAACCCGGAGACAGTATCGACCGATTATGACACCTCTGACCGTCTATATTTTGAGCCATTGACCGAAGAAGATGTCATTGAGTTGGCGCGGGTTGAGCAACGCAAAGGCCGTCTCAAAGGCGTGATTGTGCAATTTGGCGGTCAAACGCCGTTGAAATTAGCCCATGCGCTGGAACAGGCGGAAATTCCGATCCTTGGCACCGCACCAGATGCGATTGATTTGGCCGAAGACCGCGAGCGCTTCCAACAATTATTAAACCGCTTGGATTTGAAACAACCTGCCAATGGCACCGCAACCAGCGGCGAGGCTGCTGAGAAAATTGCCACGAAAATCGGCTATCCCGTCGTTATACGCCCCTCATATGTCTTGGGCGGGCGGGCCATGGAAATTGTCCATGATCTCGAGCAATTACGCCGCTACATGACCACAGCGGTGCAGGTCTCTGGCGATAACCCGGTCTTAATTGACAGCTTTCTGCGTCATGCCATCGAGGTAGATGTGGATGCAATTTGTGACGGCAAAGACGTTCATATTGCGGGTATCATGGAACATATTGAAGAAGCAGGGATCCATTCCGGTGACAGTGCTTGTTCCTTGCCGCCGCAATCACTGTCAGCTGAATTGTTAGAAACGATCCGCCATCAAACCGAACTTTTGGCCAAAGGATTAAATGTTATTGGCCTGATGAATGTGCAGTTTGCCATTAAAGATGATGTGGTCTTTTTGCTCGAGGTTAACCCCCGCGCCAGTCGCACCGTGCCATTTGTTGCCAAAGCGACCGGCGTTCCCGTCGCCAAGATTGCCGCCCGGGTGATGGCAGGCGAAAGCCTATCTGAATTTGACCTGACCTCTGCCAGTGATGGTCATGTGGCTGTTAAAGAGGCTGTCTTTCCCTTCGCCCGTTTTCCTGGCGTTGATCTGATTCTCGGTCCGGAGATGAAATCGACCGGTGAGGTCATGGGCATAGATCAAGATTTTGCCACCGCCTTTGCCAAAAGCCAAATTGGCGCCGGGACACATCTGCCCACCAAAGGGCGGGTTTTTATCTCGGTCAAAGATGCCGATAAAGCCGCCTTTATCGGGATTGCCAGCGGCCTGATTGCCCAAGGCTTCATTGTCGCGGCAACTGCGGGAACGGCCAAATTTTTGCAAGCAAACAACCTACACGTTGAAGCCGTAAATAAAGTCCTTGAAGGCACCCGACCCAATGTTGTTGATTTGATGGTTTCAGGTGAAATTGATCTTGTCTTGAACACAACTGAGGGGGCGAGAGCCATTGAGGACAGTTTCAGCTTGCGTCGATCCGCTTTGACGCACAATATTCCGTATTATACGACTGTTGAAGGTGCGCGTGCGGCAGTTATGGCGATTGAAACTTTGCGAGCTGGCCGCCTTGAAGTTAAGCCACTGCAATCCTATCTCAACATGTCGCGTTAAAATTCAGGGCGTGTGTATGTCTTGCGGCGTGCAAGAACAGGATGAGGGTGTGATGACCAATGTGTTGGACACCGCAGACAGGTAAGTGACACCAAAGCGGCATCACACCTGATGGCGAAGTAAGGAAAGATAAGAAATGGAAAAGGTGCCATTCACGGCGGACGGATTGGCTGTATTACAGGCCGAATTAAAGCAGCTCAAGACTGTGGACCGTCATGAGGTCATTAAGGCAATCGCCGAAGCGCGGGAGCATGGTGATCTTTCAGAGAATGCAGAGTATCACGCTGCCCGCGACCGCCAGAGTTTTATTGAAGGCCGGGTTGGCGAGTTGGAAGACATCATTTCGCGCGCCGAAGTGATCGATACCAGTAAGCTATCCGGTGAGACGGTGACCTTTGGGGCAACCGTTGCGTTGGCGGATGAGGATACGGATGAGGAATCAACCTATACCATTGTTGGTCCCTATGAGGCTGATATTGACCGGCAAATGATTTCCACCGCATCGCCCATCGCCCGCGCCCTGATTGGCAAACGGGTCAGCGATAGCGTTGAAGTGACAACGCCGGGTGGCTCCCGCAGCTATGAGATTTTATCGATCCAAATTAACGGCTGAGATCGGCGCGACTAGCGTTGCGCCGTTTCCCAGTTTGGATGGATCCAGACCGGCGCCTCTGACGCTGGCGCGGGTGGCGTGCCGATCACGGAATCGGCAAGCTTTTCGGCCATCATAATCGTTGGGGCATTCAAATTGCCGGAAACAATCGAGGGCATGATCGAGGCATCGATCACCCGCAGGCCGCTGATCCCGTGAACCTTGCCATCGCCATCAACGACAGCGTTTAGATCGCTGTTAGGGGCCATTTTGCAGGTCCCGGAGGGGTGATAAGCGCTTTCTCCATGGCGACGAACAAAAGCGTCAATGTCACCGTCACTGGTAACCTCAGAGCCTGGTGCCAATTCTGCACCGCGAAAGGGCTGAAAGGCGTCTTGTGCAAAAATTTCGCGGGTTAACCGCACAGCAGCGCGCATTTCCTGGCGGTCATTTTCTGTCGCCATATAGTTAAATACAATTTCTGGCGCTTGTCTTGGATTGTCGCTGACAATGTTCACATGCCCCCGCGAGGTTGGCCGCATCGGCCCCACATGCGCCTGAAAGCCATGGGTATCCTGCGGGTTTGAGCCATCATAATTCATCGCCAACGGCAGAAAATGATATTGTAAATCAGGGTGTTCCACCCCCGCCCGCGAGCGAATAAAGCCACCGGCTTCAAACATATTTGAGGCGCCAATCCCGCCGCCCGTCAGCAGCCATTCAAGGCCAACCTTTAACTGTCCCAGCCATTTGGTTGCCGGGTAAAGAGAGACCGGCTGTGTACAGGCCATTTGGACGTAGATTTCAAGATGATCCTGAAGATTTTGGCCGACACCTGGCACGTCATGAACGACCTGAATACCGGCCCGCTGTAACAACGCTCCCGGACCAATGCCTGACAATTGCAAAAGTTGTGGGCTATTAATAGCACCGGCCGACACAATGATTTCTCGGCGGGCACGTAAGTGGCGTTTTTGGCCATGCCATTCATAGTCAACAGCCACCGCCCGGCGGCCCTCAAAAACAAGACGCCGGCACAACACCTGGCTTTCTAACTGAAGATTTGGGCGCGTTAGTGCCGGTTTTAAATAACCACGATAGGCCGACCAACGGCGACCTTTATAAACTGTCATATCCATCCGCCCCAGCCCCTCTTGCTGGCTGCCATTGGGGTCTTGGGTAATCGGATAGCCGGCCTCTTTGCCGGCCTGTACCCAGGCCTGATAGAGCGGGTTGGTCATTTTGCCAGCACTCACATGCAGCGGTCCATCGTCACCACGATAGTCATCGCCGCCGACATCAAGCTGCTCAGCCTTACGGAAATAGGGCAAGCAATGGGCGTAATCCCACCCGTGCAAGCCTGTCTGTGCCCAGCGATCATAATCGCGGGCGTGGCCGCGCACATAACACATGCCATTGATTGAGGAAGACCCCCCAAGGACCTTGCCCCGTGGGCAATACATCTGCCGGTTGTCCATATACGGCTCCGGCGCTGTTTCATACCACCAGTTATAGCGGCTATCCATCAGCGGCATGGCAAAAGCTGCTGGCATTTGAATATGGATGCTTTTATCCGAGCCACCTGCTTCGAGAACCATGACCGTTGTATTGGCATCTTCGCTCAAACGCGCCGCCAGCACACACCCCGCAGAGCCTGCCCCAATGATGATGAAGTCGACCTCATCGATCACGTTGTCACCTTTGTCTGCTGTCATTACACACGGCCCATATGTTATCTTATTTGAAAGGGTTAGCAGGCGGTCCTCGTGACCGACACAGCGTATTTCAGCTTCAGGAGTGACCATGTCGGCACAGGCGGCAACAATCAAGGGATTGTTATTCGATAAAGATGGCACCCTCATTGATTTCCAGAACACTTGGCCACCCATCTTCATGGATAGCATCGTCGCCCTTGCAGAACGCCTTGGTTGCCCCGCGCTGGCACACCCTCTGATGCAGTCAGGCGGCCTTGACCCAGTGAGCCAAAAAATCAGCGGCGGCAGCCAGCTTGCAGAAGGCACGTCAGATAGCTTGGTTGACCTTTGGCTGACATCAAACGCCGCCTTTGAGGCCCGCGCAAGGCAGCATTTTGGCGATACCCCAAGCGCTGCAATCACAACCCTGCTCGATCGCCATTGGGCCGATGCCATCCAAGAAAAAATGATCGCAGCGGTCCCCTTGCCGCCGTTGATGAAAGACCTGCATGGTAGCGGTTATCGCCTTGGTATGGCGACCAATGACAGCGCAGAAATGGCCCTTGCAACCAGTCATTTTTTTCAGATTAGCCATTGGCTGGATTTTCATGCCGGATATGATTCCGGTCATGGTGCCAAACCGGACCCTGGGATGATTTTAGCTTTCGCTGCCAAAACCGCCCTTGCCCCCCATGAAATTGCCATGATTGGTGATTCCCCAGCGGACATGCAGGCAGGCAGGCGGGCCGGTGTTGGCCTGAAAATAGCGGTTTTAACCGGCGCTTGCGGACGGGCACAGCTGGCACCACTGGCAGACCTGGTTTTGGATGATATCAGCGAAATCCCTGATGTTTTATCTGCCCATTATTAGCGCGTTAAGCGGGCAATCAGGTCCGGCAAAAGCGTGTTGAAATTTGCTGGGTCCTCAAACTGCACCCAATGCCCTGCATCCGGCAGCACCTCGATCAGCGCATCTGGGCGATGGTCGTGGATCATCTCCACATAAGGGGTAATCCCGCCAAAGGCGGTAATATCTTTTTCGCCCCAAATATAGCCGATCGGTGCATTAATATGCGCAATGGATCGCAGCATCGCATCGGTAAGGGAAATGGGCCGGCTTTGAATACGGTTTTTCCCCGCATTCTGCATCTGGATGGTGGTCGCGAGGCCATCAATTTTAGCATCATCAGCCATCATCAACACACTCACATTATGGTGATGCGCGGCAAAGGTTTCAGACAGGGAAAAACCCCGCCGGGCAGGTCGCAGATCATCCGCAACAGTTGGCCGCGGGCCATAACCAGCCGAGCCAACCCCCACATAAGAGGTCAGACGTTTTGTTTGCAAGGCCGCCAGCACAGCGCCAATAACCGAGCCAAACGAAAACCCAACAATGCCAAAGTGCTGATCGTCTGGCATCACCTGCTGCAAGCTTTCGTGCAGTAACAGTGCCAAGCTGTCAGCATCATACGGTTGCGGTGCCATATCACTGTCACCTTGGCCCGCCATATCCGCCACATACAGCTGAAAATGCTGCGCTAATGGGGCGATATTATGAAACCAATGGCGCCAACTTCCATGGCCGCCATGCAGCAACACAAGCGCCGGTCCCTTGCCCCAGACTCGCCAGACAATTTCGCCGCTGCCACGATCAAAAGAGCCCCGCCGCAATTCCGCTGTTTCAGCCAAGGCATCAAGCCTCAGACTTGCATCTGCGATCGCCCCGGCAACCGCTTTATCCTGATCTGCTATTTGCGCCATAATCCCCCCCAACGCCGTCCATTCTGGATAGCAAGACCGCTGGTCGTGTCAACGCTTTATCCCTGGCAAACACAAAACAGTCACGATGATCAGCGCCATTCCCGTTGATGAGAACATCAAAATAGCCGAACTGGCGGAGCTATGCTCGGCCACCCAACCAAGTAATAAAACCCCCAGTGGTCCCGCCCCAATACAAGCAGCGACCACGCCCATGACACGTGAACGGTATTCCAGAGAACAGGCATTCAGAACGATTGTTGACTGCATCGCCCCAAACCCCGAAATGCCAATACCACCAATGAAAAGAATCGCCAGCGCAAGGCCATAGATAGGCAACTTGGCAACAATCATGACCCCACTGACAAAAATCACAGCCCCAAAAAAGAAGATCTGCTGGAACCGCGCGGGACGTGCAAAATACGCTAAAATCACCGCCCCGCAAAAAGCCCCGCCCCCTTCTGCGGATACCAGAAAGCTGATCCGAATGGGGTCAACAACGAAATTCTCCACAGCCCAAACAGGCACCAAGCCTGCAAATGAGAAAGCAAAGAAATTCAAAATCGTTGTCAGCAGTAAAACACCCAGGATTTGCTTTTGTTGACGGGCATATCGAAAGCCCCCCATTAAACGTTGCAACAACCCCTCGGTGTTTTTCTCCAAGCGCTTGGCACTGCGCGGCAAACCCAACACACAGAGCAAGATCAGGCCGTAAACAGCCGCTGAAATCATAAACGCACTGCTCAGCCCCAACCATTGATAAACCACTCCACCAATTAACGGGCCTAACATGCGGGTCAAACTATTGGTCGCGGAATCAAAGGCCATCGCCGTACCTAAACGCGCCGGCTCAACAGCATCACTGATCAGCGTTCGGCGAACCGGGAAGTCTGTTGACCATCCAAGGCCGTTACAAAACGCTACCAGCGCCAGAACCCACAGCGTCATATCTCCGTCAAAACTGCACACGGCGATATAGACAGAGCCAAGCGCCATCCCCGCGAACGCTACAATTAATGTGGCGCGCCGGTCTAGGCGATCAACGACCGCCCCAATAAGTGTTCCAAAAAGCACCATCGGCGCCATTCGCGCCACCACCATCAGCGAGACAACCAATGGCGATCCAGAGACGTCAAAGGCATAAATGCCAAGCACCAAAATCTCCAGCCAACGCATTGCGCCGCCCAAACCGCCAACAACCCATAAACGCAAAAACTGGTTGTTTTTAAATAGTGTAAGCGGGTTACCGATCCCGGCTATGGCGGGCTCTTGTGTCACCAACAGTGCGGCATCATTAGGCGCTTAAGGCCTGATGATCGCAGCCTTGCGCGCGCAGCACGTCCATATGTTGGCTAAGACGCGGTGCAATATCTTTGGCGACCGCTCTAAAAGAGTTCTGCCATAATGATATGTTACCTGCCATGTCATGACCGGTGATGATCAAATGGCCAAAATCACCAACCTGTTCACGGAAGCCAATTAATTGATCCAGAACCTGATCACGGGTCCCCGCAATCACTAAATCACGGGCTTTGATGACGGCCTCTGCCCGCTCAACCGCTGGATCAAACGGTTCTGGGAGTTGCCCCATGGCCAATTTCATATGTGTGGTGAGATAGTAATAGTAATCAGCAAACACACCATGTGGATCTGCGAGCATATCTTCAGCCTGTGCCGCCGACTCGGTGACCAAGACAGACCTGCCAACCCGCCAAATTGCCGGGTCTGCCGTGCGGCCTGCAGTCGCTGCTCCCTGTCGATAGCGCGGCCAATGGCAAGCGATATCAGCTGCAGAAATGAAGTTTCCAGAAATCGGAATCCAGTCCCGCTCACCAGCCAAAACCGCGAGCCCCGATTGCGCGCCGCGAATCGAAACAGCGACCGGTGGATGGGGGTGCTGCAACGGCTTAATCCAATGCCCAATGCCGAGCGCGTCAATCACATGGTCTGCCATCGAGAATTGCCAACTTTCCCCCGTATGGTGGAAAGGTGGGCCTTCTGTCCACAAGCGTAAAATCACATCAATGCTTTCCAGCATCGCGCGCCCACGTTTGCCATGGTCGAGGTTATCCAAAATCTCCCAGTCACTGCACAAACCGCCCGAGCCAATACCCATAATGACCCGCCCGCCAGACAATTGGTCTAGCAAGGCAACGTGCCCTGCGACCACAACCGGATGTTGGTTCGGCAGGCTCATGACACCACTGCCAAGGCGGATATTTGGGGCCCGTGACAAAACACTCGCATTAAAGATCGCGGGCGAGGTCACAGGCTCGGCGGTAGATGCTAAATGCTCCCCCATCCAGGCTTCTTCAAACCCTAACTGGTCCGCCAGCACCACCAGGTCCTGATCTTCTGCCAGCGCCTCAGCAATATTCCGGCCCGGCATATGCAGCGGCATCATAAAAAGACCAAGCTTCAGCATTGAAAACTCCATTCGGGGGCGTTAACAGCCAATAAGGGACCATTTGTTGGCGGTGGTTTTGGCTGTTGAAAATAGACGAACCAGACAGCCATAGCATGTATGGCTGGGCTTCCTGGTGCAAATTAAATCTGCGCAACAGGCTGTTAAAGCGCCGTTTTCGTGTATGCTGTTATTTCAATAAAAAGCCATATTAAGCTGACTCTTTCTGTGTTCCGCAGCTTCTGGCAATGTTTACGATCCCCGGTTTCATGCCGAGAAAAGGATATCGTGCCTACTGGATTCATCCGTCGCTGGAATGGCCTTGCTGGGAATTTACGCGGCTCAATCCTGATCATCATCGGCACCTTTGTGGGAACGGTCATGGTCAGCTGCATTAAAGTGCTCGGACAACGAATCCCGGTGGTTGAGATTTTATTCATGCGCCAGGTCGTGGTCTTGCTGGTGATCGCACCGATGATGATTCGGCAGTTTCCCGGAGTATTCGAAAGCTCTCGGCGGAAATTACATTTCATCCGAGTCGGGGTTTCCTCAATTGCGATGATCACAGGTTTTACAGCCTTTGTGCACCTGCCGCTGGCAGAGGCCACGACCATCGGCTTTGCCCGTACCTTGTTTACAACCGTACTGGCCGTCTTGATTTTGCATGAAACAGTTGGCTTGCGCCGCTGGAGTGCAACAGTACTTGGCTTCATCGGCGTCATCGTTGTGGTACAGCCAGGCTCTGATAGCTTTAGCCTCTATGCCGTGGCGGCCATTGTGTCGGCATTTCTTGTTGCCTTATTGATGATCTTTTTGCGCACCCTCTCGCAACTAGACCGACCGATCACAATCATGTCCTACCAAGCGGTTTTCCTGACCCTATTGTTGACCGGACCGGCAATTTATTTTTGGGTCACGCCAACATTAGACGAGCTCATCCTGGTTGCTGTCGCGGGCGGACTGATGTCGGTCATGCAATGGCTGAACATTCAGGCTTATAAAGTCGGTGAAGCTGCCGCGATTGCGCCGATGGACTATTTCCGGTTGTTTTTTGCAACCTTGATTGGGATTTGGTTCTTCAGCGAAATCCCTACAATTTGGACCTTTGTCGGTGCAGGGATTATTTTACTGTCAACAGCCTATACCATGCATCGCAATAGTATCCGCAAATCAGCAACGGTCACATCGACCGATCCACATTGACGCTGTTGCCGTTTGCACAATCATCGCCATATCATGACACAGGCAATTTGATCACGTGAAGGAGGCGGCAATGGCCAAGGCAATGTTTGGTGCAGGATGTTTTTGGGGTGTTGAAGAACGCTTTCGGGCGGTAAACGGCGTCAATGACGTTGCTGTCGGGTATGCGGGCGGGCAAACCGAAGCGCCAAGCTATGAGCAAGTCTGCACCGGCGCAACCGGTCATGCTGAAGTTGTCGAGATCGACTATGATCCCAAGCAGGTCGCTTATGATGAGTTGTTAGCCGTCTTTTGGGACAGCCATGACCCCACCACCCTGAACCGCCAAGGCCCAGATGTTGGCACGCAATACCGCTCAGCGATTTTTACCTATGACGACGGCCAAGAAGAGGCTGCGCGCAGCAGCAAACAAAACGCCAATGATGCGGGTCAATTTGGGGCATCCATTGTGACTGAGATTACCCCTGCCAGCACATTTTGGCGTGCCGAAGACTACCATCAGCAGTTCATTGCCAAGCGGCGGCAGAAATTTGGCGGGCTATTTGGCAGCTGACGCGCTGCCCGCGCGTCAATGGCGAGGCTTAGCCACTTAATTCAGTCAATGCATCGGCCATAAAGATATCAAGCTGACGGCGTAATTGGTTTTCAGTCAGCCGTTCAGCATTGGCGTTTACACGCGCGAGGACAGCGATGACCAGATTTTCGTCGCCCTTTTTCTCGAGATCAAGGCCGACCAAGCTTTGAGCATACGCCTCTGCTGACGGCGAATCGTGACCTAAAAAGGTCTGCCCAATCCAAATCCCCAATTTGCGGTCTCGCAACGCCCGTGCGCGGAACAATCGTTCCTCATCATGGGCGAATTTTGCTTCCTCGGCGCGTTCACGGTCATCGAAAATAGCCATCACTTTATCATCCCACCAATGATTTTATACTCTTGTTGATTGTATATGTTACCGACAAAAGATAATTTCAAGTTGTCGATTAATACAGTAAACGCCAAGAATGCAGCATCAATGATGGCAGTCATTGTCTCAGGCGTTAAAAATTGCTACATCCACAGATTAGGGTGACAGGTAGCGCTTTTTGGTGCCCCGACACCTATTCCCATTATGGAAGCCATTATGAGCCAACGACGCAAACTTTACGAAGGCAAGGCAAAGGTGCTGTTTGAGGGCCCCGAGCCGGGCACCATCATCCAGTTCTTTAAAGATGACGCGACCGCCTTTAACAACAAAAAAACCGGCACAATTACCGGCAAGGGCGTGTTAAATAATCGGATCAGTGAATATCTCATGGTGCGGCTTGCCGACATTGGTATCCCCACCCATTTCATTCGCCGCCTCAATATGCGCGAGCAATTGGTCCGCAAGGTCGAGATTATCCCCATCGAAGTGGTTGTTCGAAACGTTGCTGCTGGATCGATTGCAAAGCGTTTTGATCTCACCGAAGGCGATGCCCTGCCGCGATCAATTGTCGAATTTTATTATAAGTCAGATGCGCTTGATGACCCAATGATCGCCGAAGAACATATCACCGCCTTTGGCTGGGCCGGGCCGCAAGAGATTGATGATATGATGACAATGTCCCTCCGGGTGAACGATTTCCTGTGCGGTGTTTTCGCGGCAATTGGCCTGCGGCTGGTTGATTTCAAGCTTGAATTTGGCCGTCTTTATGGTGATGAAGATATTCGGTTGATCCTGGCAGATGAGATTAGCCCGGACAATTGTCGACTGTGGGATATCCATACCAATGAGAAAATGGACAAAGATCGTTTCCGCCGTGACCTCGGTGGTGTCGAAGAGGCCTATCAGGAAGTGGCCCGCCGTCTCGGCGTCTTGCCAGAGGCAGGACCAATGGATATCAAAGGCCCAACAGTCGCTCAATAATCTCAACAACGCGGGAGCTTGATGGCCATGAAAGCCACGGTCCACATCACTTTAAAAAACGGTGTCCTTGATCCGCAAGGCAAGGCAATTGAGCACGCATTGGCGACCCTTGGCTTTGATGGTGTCACCGGCGCGCGGCAAGGTAAATACATCGAAATTGACCTGAATGAGAGCGATCCTGGCCGTGCTGAAACTCAGCTCCGCGAGATGTGCGAAAAACTGCTCGCCAATACAGTGATTGAAAACTATCAGGTTGAGATCGACGGGTGACACCGCCCGCAGACCACTTGGTTTTACAACAGCTTGCGGATCGTCCTGACGGGGTTGAAACCTGTGCCGATTGGGCTCTGGCGACCTGGGGGGCCTCATGGGGGCATTCACGCGAACGCACCTTAGCATGGCTGGAAAACCTCTTGGCAACCGACGGTGAGGTGATGTTTGTGGCGTCGCTCGATAATCAGATTGTTGGCATGGCCGGTGTTGAACGCCACGACCTCGCCAGCCGTCCCAACTTATCACCCTGGTTGGCAAATGTCTTTATTGACCCCGATTTTCGTCGGCGCGGTATCGCCAGCGCACTGGTGACCCAGGTCGAACGCTGGGTTTGGGCGCGCGGCCACCGTCGGTTATATCTTTTCACGCCAGATCAAATGGCGTTATACCAACAGCTTGATTGGCAGCTCACCTCTGAGACAGATCACCATAACGGCGCGCAGGTCAGAATCATGCGCAAGGATGCACCAGCGGAAAACTAATCCGCCGATCCAACAACGCCGCGGCGCGCTGGCACTGATTGGATATACGCAATCAACGCGGCACGATCATCGTCTGTTAAAATGCTGGTGCCATCAACCACATGGCCCATGGAACCACCAACAAAATCACCATCTGGCAACATGCCAATGGTCAATAAACCGTCTAAATCATCTGGCGACCAGCTGCCGATACCATGATCACGGTCAGCGGTAATGTTCGGCACCTTTTCACCCTCAACAATACCGCCTGCCCAATACTGATCAGTGTCAGGTCCACCCAGAAAGGTTCGGGGTGTATGACATTCCCCACAATGGGCAAGGTGATCAGCAATATATTGGCCGCGTTGCCATATCGGCTCAGCACCCGCTGGACCAAAGTCATCCGATGATGGTGCTGTAAGATACAACCAATTCCAAAACCGCATGCTACCGCGCCACCCAAACGGCCATTTAATGTCATGCGGGGTGCTGGGTTTGTTCACAGCGGGGACAGTTTTCAAATAGGCCCATACGTCAGCCAGATCAGAATCTGTCATGCCACGATAAGATGTATAGGGGAAGACAGGGAAATATGAACTGCCATCAGGACGCCGTCCCAATCGCATTGCTGCGATAAAATCAGCCTCACGCCAAGAACCGATTCCCGTTTCCAGGTCAGGGGTAATATTGGGACCATAAAAATCACCAAACGGGGTTTTCAAGGCGTCCCCGCCTGCCAATTCAGCACCCTTGCCCTTGCTTTGCGTATGACAATTGGCGCAACCAGCAACATTAAAGACATATTTGCCGCGCTGCACCTGATCAGCCCATGAGACTGATGGCAACAGCAGCAACACAGCAAGCCAACGCAGTATCCGCATGATTTTCACAGCCCCTAAGAAATCGCCAATCGTCCTATTTTGAGCGGAACCCCGAATGGCAAGCCTTACACCCCATCTTCCCAACAACGCCCAGCTGTTTGCCAAAGGCTTTCATATCACCAGATGTGGCAATAGCCGCCAAACGCGCAGTTTCCTGGATAAACGTGTCCGTTGCCTTTTGAAAGTCAACTGGTTTCTCCCATATGCGCGGGGATGCCTCAGTTTTGCCAGCTTCGGGGCCACTGCCTTTGGGAAACGCGTCTTGGGAGATCACCGCCAGCGTTGCCAGACTTTTGGCATGGCCAACAAGGTGAGATTGCGCGCCCCCTTGACCTTTTAGGATTGTGACAATGGCTTTTAGATGTCCGCCAACACTCGACATCACAGCTTTACGGTAAGCGATAGCCCCCGCACCATCGGCGTGCGCAAATGACACAGGTAACATCGTGCTCAGCAAAACAGCCAAGAATAGCCCACAGGATATGGCCTTCCGAACGTCTTTCATAACATTTCTCCGGCATAGGTTTGAGGCGTTACATTATGTCGCCTTGTTAAATTAATTCTAAACTGCGACGGTCACAATATATTTTGGTTTTAGATTGGATGCGCAAGCTTGTGACCCCCGTCCCAGATACAGTATCCAGCAGCATAGATCTGCCCCGAAGCGTTGATGTTGTGATTATCGGCGGCGGTATCATTGGCGCAAGCAGCGCCTATGAGCTGGCCAAAAAAGGCTTGCGTGTGGCGCTGTGTGAGAAAGGCCGGATCGCAGGCGAACAGTCAAGCCGTAATTGGGGGTTTTGCCGCCAACAAGGTCGCCACCCAGCAGAAATCCCGCTGATTATCGAAAGCATGCGGCGCTGGCGACGGATGTCAGACGAACTTGGCGAGGATATCGGCTATCGGCCGACTGGATGCCTATATTTTGCCGATTCCCCTGAACAACAGGCGGATTACGAGACATGGCTAGAACATGCCAAACTGCATCAGCTTGATTCTCGCATGATAGACGCCAATGAGATTGAGAAACTCATTCCCAATGCCGCTATCCACCACAAATCGGCCCTATTCACCGCCAGTGATGGGCGCGCTGAGCCAACCCGCGCTGCCCCCGCCATCGCCCGGGCGGCAAAGAACCGCGGTGTCCATGTGCTCACCAATTGCGCGGTACGTGGGCTGGAGTTTGAAGCCGGGCGGGTTTCTGGCGTGGTCACGGAACGCGGCCGGATCGCTGCCACCGCTGTCGTCGGTGCAGGCGGCGTTTGGTCAGAAATGTTTTGCAGCCGCCATGGCCTTGAGCTGCCACAGCTGGAAACGGAATCGTCTGTGATGCGCACCGGCCCCGCCCCAGAAATTTTTGAAGGTGCCCTCTGGAATAGTGGCTTTGCGATGCGCCGCCGCCTTGATGGTGGCTACACCATCGCCAATGGTGCTGCCAGCATGTGCGATATTACCCCCCGCACTTTTCGCCACATGAGCAAATTTTGGGGCAATTTCAAAAAAGAGCGGCGGCGCTTAAAACTCCGCTTTGGCCGCCGGTTTTTAGAGGACTTCAGGACCTCGCGCGATTGGTCTTTGCACCATCCAAGCCCTTTTGAGGCAACCCGCGTGTTGGACCCCGAACCCAACCAACAGATCCTTGATGAGGCGTTGAAAAACCTCCGCGCCATGTTCCCTGAATTCAAACATGTTGACATTGTTGAACGCTGGGCGGGTCGGATCGATGTGACCCCCGATGCTGTCCCAGTGATCAGCCCCGCCACGGATATTCCCGGCTTTTTCATTGCCTCTGGTTTCAGTGGTCACGGTTTTGGCATTGGCCCTGGGGCCGGGCGTTTGGTTGCCGATTTGGTCAATGGCGATCACCCGATTGTGGATCCAACACCCTTCCGACTTGATCGGTTTTAGCGCCTGTGATCTTCGCTGCTGGTAAAACACTGGCGGGGCGACCATGCCTGTCATCACGGCGCACACCCGAAACCCCATCACCATGTCAATTGGCCTTAGCCTTTTTCTAACGCTGTCTCTTTGCAGCCCTGAATAATCATGGCAATAATGGTAAAAATAAAAACTGTTTCGTAAAGGAACTGAGCGATGAGCACAACCTATCGGCCAAGCTCCCGGGCAAAAGTAAAACGCGCCCATCAGCGCGCCGCCTATGACCAAGATTCTGTTTTTAAAATTCTTGATGCCGCCCAAATGATTAATGTCGGCTATGTCATTGAGGGCCAACCCTATGTCACCCCAACATTCCATTGGCGCCAAGGCGACACGATTTTTTGGCATGGCTCCAGCGCCAGTAAGATGCTGCGTCAGGTGCGAACAGGCGTGCCTGTCTGTGTCACCGCAGCTATTTTTGATGGCTATGTTTTGGCCCGCTCTCCGCTGCATCACAGTGCCAACTACCGCACCGTTATGGCCTTTGGAAACGCCATGATGATTGAAGGACGCGCCGCCAAAGAGACCGCCTTAAAACACATGATGGAGGTATTATTTCCAGGGCGTTGGGCGGAATGCCGGGCGAATTATAGCCAAGAAATCAAAGCCACAACGGTTGTCGCCATGAAAATTGAAGAGGCCGCCGCCAAAACCCGCTGCGGCCCACCCATTGATGATGAAGAAGATTATGACACGGTCAAAGTTTGGTCAGGAGAAATTCCCGCGCTGCACCCCTATGGGCCTGCCATTGCCGACCCTCGGCTTGATCCAGAGTGTCCACTGCCAGATTATTTAGATCCCTATCAGGGCCGCTAGTTTATTGAACCATTAACAGGCGAATTGGGTTTCCATTTCGGTCCGAAAGCGCACTTCCAGCGCCGCCTCATCCAAGACCACATCTGCACGGGTCAGGATTTGACCTGCGGCCACATCGCGTTGCAGTTTGACGTTTTGTGCGAGGCCAATGGGCAAATAGCCGGCGGCCAATGAGGCGGCGGCAGGGGCTTGCCGACCCCAGACACATTGCCCGCCCTCACCGTCTAAAATCTCGCCGGTTTTAAGCGCCCGCTTGGCGGTTGCCACGACATCAGAATGAAAGCCAATCGCAGCGCCGGTAGGCTCCCGCCGCAGCGCCACACTGGCCACTGATTGGCCCAATTCCAAACCGATCATATGTGTTGGCCGATAAAGCGACGCATATTCGCCGCTGCTATCCGCAAGCATGTGATATTCGCCAAAGCAATGGCGCACATAGTCACTGTCACCACGGATCACCACAAAAGTTCCCATTGAGAGATGGTGGCTGACATCGCCGCCTTGACGGGTTAACGATGAGGTAACCTCGGTTGTGCCGGCATGGCTAACCTGCCCGCCAGCGGCTTTAGGTTTAAGTAATTCGGCTAATTCAAATCGGCTAGCAGGCGGAAACGTTAAGCCATCTGGTTGTGGCACCAAGCCTGTCGCATTACAGACCGCTGTCATTTCAATGCCTGATTTTGTGCCATCTAAAAAGGAATTGAACATCTTTGGGTTAATCATGCTTCGGTCCGTAATATCGAGATATTTCTCCAGCTCGTCCCAAACCGTATCCGGGGTTAACTGATGAAAGCTGGGGTGATAACGGGTGCCTTTGCCAGCGGTCACCACCTCAAAACCACATGTTCGCGCCCAATCCACATGCTCACAAATCAAGGCAGGCTGATCGCCCCACGCCAGCGAATACACAACCCCCGCGGCCGCTGCCTTTGCTGCCAATAAGGGGCCTGCCAAGGCGTCTGCCTCGACATTGACCATCACCACATGCACCCCATGGTCAATGGCCGCCAAGGCATGCCGAATACCGACCGCAGGATCACCTGTCGCCTCAATCAACACTTCGAGCTCTGGAAACCCAATTAACGCCATGCTGTCTTCGGTCAAGTGAGTTTTACCGCTTGCCAAGGCTGTTGGCAGGTCTGCGGCATCAAACCGTTCTTCAGGCCATCCCCCAAGGCGCAGCGTCGCAGCAGCCCGCGCCCGCGATAAATCTGCCAGGCCCAGAATATGGATGCCATCGGTGCGGCCTGCCTGCGCCAAATACATGGAGCCAAACTTTCCAGCACCAATCATGCCGACGCGGATCGGCTGGCCTGCTTCAGCGCGGGCAAGAAGGTGTCGATGCAATGACATGAAGCTTCCTTTACGGCAGCAAACAGCTGTTTTGTTCTATTTCAGCGTTCAAGGGTTCAGCACCCGGATCGGGGTCCCAGCCAACCAGGCATGAATATCTTCCACCATTTCCCCATAGAACGTCTGATAGGTCTCTAGGGTGGTGTAACCCGAATGCGGCGTCATCACCAAATTCTCAACGCTGCGGAAACGGTGGTCAGAGGGCAAAGGTTCGATATCGTAAACATCGACGGCAGCACCTGCTATCCAGCCCTCTTCCAGCGCGGTCACCAAGGCCTCAGCGTCAATAATCGGCCCCCGCGAGGTATTGACGATACGCGATGTCGGTTTCATTGAGCGCAATTCCGCCTCGCCCACCATCCCCCGGCTTCGGTCGCTTAAAAGCACATGAATTGATAGGAAGTCAGACTGCGTGAAAATCTCCTCACGGCTGACCAATCGGGCACCGTTTGCCGCCGCTGTTTCAGCGGTCATATTCGGGCTCCAGGCGATCAAATCCATTTCAAATGCTGGCGCAACCCGGGCAACCCGTCCGCCCTGCTTGCCAAGCCCAATTAGGCCAAGGGTTTTGCCCTTTAGATCAACGCCAAGACGGGTTTGCCATTTGCCCGCGCGCATCATCCGATCATCATGGGGTGCATTGCGGGCGACCGCGTGGATCAACCCCCAGGTATGCTCTGAGGTGGCATGGCCCGGGGAATCTGTACCACAGACAGGAATGCCTGCTGCTTTGGCCGCGTCCATGTCGACCCCGCGATTACGCATGCCGCTGGTCACAATCAGTTTCACACCCTCAAGCTTCTCAAACAAGGCTGTTGGAAAAGGTGTGCGTTCGCGCATAATACAGACGATATCAACGCCTTTTAGGCGGGCTGCTAAGCCCTCAAGATCAACAAGATTGTCGGTGTAAACCTCTACCGCGCAATCATCTGGCAAGCTGTCCCAATCCGCGCAAGACCGTGCCATATCGGCATAATCATCAAGTATCGCAATGCGTCGCATAACCTCTCCTTATCCCTCGTCGTTTGACATGCAGCGCTTTATTTTTGCTTTAAATTGAGCGAGGCAGAATTCATACAAAAGCGCAGCCCCGTTGGTTGTGGGCCGTCTTCAAAGACATGTCCCAGATGGGCGTTACATTTTGAACAATGTACTTCTGTTCGTACCATGAAAAACTTACGGTCAGTTTCTGTGCCGACAACGTCATCGCTGAGCGGCTCCCAAAAGCTTGGCCAGCCAGAGCCGCTTTCAAATTTCGTGTCACTATCGAACAGTGGCGCATCACAGCAAATGCAATGATAAATGCCATCATCTTTATTGCTGGCATAAATCCCTGTCCAAGCGCGTTCAGTAGCGTGTTTACGGGTAACCTGGAACTGCTCTTCGGTTAGCTGGGCACGCCATTCTGCCTCTGACTTTTCAATCTTCTCCATGCGCAGGCTCCTCTTTGTTGAATACCTAAGATCATCCTTATCATCTGTCAGGAAGATAGCTTATTTACGGCGCTTTTCCAGAACCGTACCTGCGGCCAGCAATGTCTCGATCTCGGCTTCTGAAAATCCGTGTTCAGCCAATAACTCGCGGCTGTGAGCGCCGAATTTTGGCGGTGTCCGTCGGATTGATCCCGGGGTGCGTGAAAACTTAATTGGAATCCCCCAACCCTTGTACCAATCAAGTTCGGCGTTCATCTCGCGGTGCGCCGTATGTGGATGCTTCATCACCTCATCTGTGTCCCGTACGGGCCCAACCGGCAGCCCCGCCGCCAGCAGGCGATCACAAAGTGCATATCCATCAACATCCTCTAAAACAACCGATAATTCCGCCCGTAAAGCATCGCGGTTTTCGAGCCGCAAAACATTGCTGGCAAAACGCTCATCCTCAGCCAATGCTGGCACCCCAAGTTCGGTACACATGCGTTTCCAGGCGCGGTCATTGCCGCCCGCTAAAAACATTTTACAGGTGCGTGTCTGATAAAGGTCATAGGGGCTGATATTGGGGTGCTGATTACCCGTCAGTCCCGGGGTTTTACCCGACAAAGAGTAATTGGCCACATGCGGATGCATCAACGCTAATCCACAATCATACAAGGTCATATCGATATATTGACCCTGACCGGAGGTCGCCCGTTCAACAATGGCCATCAAAATCGCATTCGAGGTCATCAAGCCGGTGCCAATATCGACCATCGGAATACCGATCCGAACAGGTCCGCTATCGGGATGGCCGTTAATTGAAAAATGTCCGACCATCGCCTGGATGATGCCATCATATCCGGGGTAGCCGCCATAAGGGCCGGTCGCACCAAAGCCAGAAATGCGGCAATGCACCAGCTTTGGGAACCGCTTTGAGATGACCTCTTCATAGCCAAGGCCCCATTTTTCCATCGACCCTGGCTTATAATTCTCGATCAACACATCGGCGTCTTCCAGCATCCGCAGCAAGACCGCTTTTCCCTCATCCCCCGATAAATCCAATGCCAAAGAACGCTTATTGCGGTTCACACCAATAAAGTAACTGGCATCTTCATCATGAAAGGGCGGGCCCCAGTCGCGCACCTCGTCACCCTGTGGTGGCTCAATCTTCACAATTTCGGCCCCATGATCGCCCAATAATTGGGTACAATAGGGGCCACCCAGAACACGGGTCAGGTCAATGACTTTAATGCCGGCAAGCGCGCCAGTTGGCTTATCACTCATGGTAGATCCTCGTTCGAACTAGAATTTAGATATTAAGCGGCTGTGCCCAGGTCGAAAACCCGTGCCGCAAAAGTGGGATAGACTTCGGCCAATCGGCGGACCACAGGCCCTCTAATAATCTCCAGCGTTGCCGCATCGGGCACTGGCGTAAAGGGTACCACGCCATCTTCCGGCAGGTCGAAATCAAACCCTGTCTGATCACGAACTTCTTCCAAAGAATGACCTGGATGGACCGACCGTAGTTGAAAGCGGGCCCGCTGCCGATCAAAATCAAACAAGCATAGATTTGTGATCAAGGCATAGGGGCCGCCTGGACGGTAGACATTTTCTGGGGAGACCCCTGGGGCGGAAATGAAATCCACCTGATCCACAAGCGTCCGACGTGTGTGCTCCCAGCGAAACAAGATGACCCGCGGCACCAGATAATACATGTGCGCAGAGCCAAAAGAGCCTGGAAACCGCGCCTTCGGCTTGTGATAGTCACCAACGGCAACAAGGTTCACGTTAGCGCGGCCATCAATCTGTCCGCCGGACAGGAAAAACGAGTCAATGCGTCCTTGGCCTGCCAGATCAAACAGCTCGCGCGCGCCTTCATTAAAGAAATTACGCTCACTGCCAAGGATTGAAACACGCGTTTGTGTGGGGGCCCGGGTATTGGTCAAAAATGCCGCCGCCCCTGGGATCGGCGACGATGCACCAACAGCCACATGCGATAGCCCCGCCAGCATCTCTGCGATGGCATTTATCAACACCTCTTCTGGGCGCACCTGAGCGGTTTCAGTTATCTCAGTCATTCGGCCGCAACCCGCCGTTCACCCTCAAACACAAACTTCTGCAAATAGGTCTGAAAACCTTCCTCGGTTTGTGCCAATGTCATGTATTCCCGCAAATGGGCTTCATCTTCGCGGTAACCGCCTGCCAGCGCATAGGGCCATGCCCCCTCGGCCACTTCAGTGATGGCGTTGACATAAATGGCAGGCAAAGTGCCGGCTGCTGTAATCGGATTGGAAATGAGATTGTCCTCAACAATTTCCTCCACCGAAACCAACGTCGCCGCTGAGGCGCGGGCCATCAACATCAACTCCCGCCGGACACCCAACCATACATTGCCTTCGCGATCCGCCTTTAGGGCATGCATCATTGTAAAGTCAGGTTTTAACGCTGGCAGATAGACAATTGGGTCATTTTCAGCAAACGGGTTTTCACCAACTTTCCAATCATCACGGTGTTTTAACAAATCGCTGCCAATCATGCCGCGCAGGACACCAAAGGGTGTGCCTTTCTCTGATGCTTGCAGCTGCGTCAGGATCGCCGGACAGGTGCCGTCTAAGACTTTTAACGTGCCCGCTTTGACCGCTGCGGTGAAACGCGGTGCCAAGCCATACTCTCCCATGGTCACAGCTGCCGTTTCCACCACGCTGACACAGCCCGCGCCAATCAACAGATCTGCATGCAGGCCCATTTGTGGCACGCCAACCAGATGCAGGTCCCGCACACCACGGCGAATAAGCTCGCGCGCCATGACCAAGCTACAATTGGAATACTGCGGTGGTAGCGCAATCATTGCGCCATCTGACACTTGGCCGACGACCTCCTCAATTGATCCAGGGGTAATATTCATAACTTTGAGATCCCTCACCGCGTAAACGAATAATTTGTATGGTGGCGCAAGCAGCCCCACGTTACAAGTAGAGAGCACAGATTCTGGTTGTTTTCACGTCACAACAAACGCAACACTGTCGGTCAAACCTGCGTTGTGCGGTGCCCAACCAATGATTTGGCCAATAATTTGGCGCGCAATATTAAAAAAGCAGAACAGGCTAAGAGGAGATAGAATCGATGGCTGAAGGAGATTGGGATTTTATTGTCATTGGAGCAGGCTCTGCGGGCTGCGCGCTGGCAAACCGACTGTCCGCTGACCCTAAAAATCGGGTTTTACTGCTAGAAGCCGGTCCCCGTGATCGCAACCCCTGGATTCATATCCCCGTCGGCTATTACAAAACCATGTATTCTCCCCTGTCATGGGGCTATGACACCGAGCCTGAGCCAGAATTAGATAACCGCCAAATTCATTGGCCACGTGGCAAGGTTCTGGGCGGCTCTAGCTCGATCAACGGCTTGGTGTATATGCGCGGTCAGCCGCAGGATTACGACCATTGGCGGCAAATGGGCAATATTGGTTGGGGCTGGGACGATGTCTTGCCGTATTTCAAACGCTCCGAGGACCAAGAGCGCGGTGCCAGTGACTTGCATGGCGCGGGCGGCCCACTCAAAGTTTCTGACATTCCTGACCGCCGGGAGATTTGCGATGCCTTTGTCGCCGCCGCCCAAGAAATTGGCCTGCCGTATAATGACGATTTTAACGGTGCTGAACAGGAAGGGGCTGGCTATTTCCAAACCACCTCTCGTGATGGTCGGCGCTGCTCCAGCGCTGTCGGCTATTTAAAGCCGATTAAAAACCGCCATAATTTAAAAATCGAAACAGGTGCGCTTGCCAGTCGGTTACTGTTTGCCGAGGGACGCACCACTGGCGTCGCCTATTTGCAGGATGGGGTCGAGAAAATTGCCCATGTCAAAGGTGAAATTGTGCTCTCAGGTGGGGCCATCAATTCGCCGCAATTGCTGCAACTTTCAGGCATTGGGCCCGGGGCGCTGCTGAATGGTTTAGGTATTGATGTGGTTCAAGATGCCGCTGGCGTTGGCCAAGATTTGCAGGACCATTTACAAGTCCGTTCAATCTACAAGTTAAACAAACCGATTTCGGTCAATGATGACGTCAATAATATCTTGCGGCGGATGTGGGTTGGCATTGATTACGCCTTGCGGCGACGCGGACCACTGACGTTTTCAGCAGGGCATGCCTGCGCCTTTGCGCGGGTGCTGCCAGAATCAGAAACCCCCGACATTCAATTCCACTTCATTCCGTTCAGCGCTGAAAAGCCTGGCGCCGGTTTACACCCCTGGCCCGGGGTGACCAGTTCAGTCTGCCAATTGCGGCCAGAAAGCCGTGGTGAGTTGGCCATCACCTCAACCGATCCCCGCCATCACCCTAAAATCATCGCCAACTATCTGGCCACCGATTATGACCGCCGGGTGTTGATCGAAGGTCTAAAACTATCCCGCAAAATCTCACAAGCACCGGCCTTTGCGAAATATGTTGCTGACGAGGTTGAACCGGGGTTGGACCGGGTCAGTGATGATGAATTGCTGGTCCACTTGCGGGCCAAAGGCGGGACGATTTTCCACCCAACCTCAACCTGCCGGATGGGACAAGACGACCGCGCGGTGGTCGACGAACGCTTACGGGTGCGCGGCGTATCAGGCTTGCGGGTGGCTGATTGCTCCATCATGCCGCAAGTTGTCTCTGGCAACACCAGTGCGCCTGCGATTATGATTGGGGAGAAATGCGCCGACATGATGTTATCTGATAAATTACATTAGAAAACCCCTGTAATATCATGTTTTAAATATAATAATGTCTATTTTCCGATCGAAAGATCTAGGGTAGTGCCATCCGATGAAGTGAGGTTTCATGACAAATACTCTGCCGACGCATGCAACCGCCATCATTATCGGCGGCGGGGCCATTGGCTGTAGCCTCGCGTATCATCTGACCGCGCTGGGTTGGCAGGATGTGGTCTTGCTGGAACGCAAGCGGTTAACCTCGGGGACAACCTGGCATGCTGCCGGGCTCATTGGACAGTTACGGTCTAATCAAAACATGACCAAATTGGCAAAGTATTCAGCTGAATTCTTTGACCGTTTGGAAGCTGAAACGGGCCAGCCCATTGGCTATAAACGGAATGGAAGCCTGTCCCTCGCCGGCGGTGATGCGCGCCTTGAAGAGCTGCGCCGGGGCGCCTCTATGGCGCGAGTCTTTGGCCTCGAGGTGCAAGATGTCAGTGTTGATGAGATTGCCGCACTTTATCCGCTGATAGATCCAGAAGGCCTGTCTGGTGGTATCTTTTTGCCAGGTGATGGACAACTCAACCCCGCTGATGTGACCCAAGCCATGGCGAAAGGAGCCCGCGCGCAAGGGGCAAAACTATTCGAAAACATCAAGGTAACCGGTATCCTGCAAGCGAATAACCAGGTCTCAGGCGTTACCACCACCGACGGTGATATCACCGCAGATGTGGTGGTGAACTGTGCTGGCATGTGGGGGCGCGAAATTGGCCTGATGGCCGGGGTTGATGTGCCGCTGCACGCCTGCGAGCATTTTTATGTGGTCACAGAGCCGATTGCTGATTTACCCAGCAAACTGCCTGTGTTGCGGGAACCCGATAATTGCCTCTATTACAAAGAAGATGCCGGCAAGCTGCTCATTGGGGCGTTTGAACCCGTTGCAAAGCCCTGGGGTATGAACGGCATTCCCGAGGATTTTGAATTCGACGAACTGCCCGAAGATATGGATCATTTTGCGCCTTTACTGGAAAGCGCGATGGCCCGTATCCCCGCATTGGCAACGACAGGCATTCGCACCTTTTTCAATGGCCCCGAAAGCTTTACCCCCGACAACCGGTATTACCTGGGGCCAGCACCAGGTTTGGCCGGATTTTTCGTCGCCTGCGGTTTTAATTCCATTGGTGTACAATCCTCAGGCGGTGTTGGCTGGGCGCTGGCGGAATGGATCGATAAAGGCCACGCGCCAATGGACCTTTGGGATGTTGACCCACGGCGCAGCTTTCATTTTCAGAACAACCCCAGCTATCTACATGATCGAGCAACCGAAGCGCTGGGCCTATTATATGCCATGCATTGGCCGTATCGACAGGTAGAAACAGCCCGCGGGATCCGCCATTCGCCGCTACATGAACGTTTAGCCGATCGGGGCGCATGTTTTGGTGAAACAGCCGGTTGGGAGCGCGCCAATTGGTATGATCCCGCCGCGAAAAGCCCGCCAGAATATCGCTATAGCTATGGCCGCCAAAACTGGTTTGACTTGGCCGCCGCAGAACATAAAGCCGCGCGCGAGACAGCCGCCCTTTTTGATCTGTCATCCTTTGCGAAATTCCGTGTCGACGGCGCTGATGCGGAAAATCTGTTACAGTTTGTCTCGGCAAATGACATCGCAGTTGCCCCGGGGCGTGTTGTCTATACCCAATGGCTAAATGCGCGCGGCGGTATTGAAGCAGATGTGACCATCACGCGCTTGCATGAAACCAGCTTTATGGTGGTGACAGCTGCGGCCAGTGCCACCCGCGACCGCGACTGGTTAGAACGTCATATTCCGCCGGACAGCCATGTATCTATCATCGACTTTAGCAGCGCCGAGGCTGTTTTGGCAGTGATGGGCCCCAATGCCCGAGAGCTTTTGCAGCCGCTCACATCAACTGATTTATCTGCACAAGCCTTCCGTTTTGGTAGCGCCCAAGAGATCGACATTGGCTATGGTCATTGCCGCGCACAACGCGTCAGCTATGTCGGTGAACTTGGCTGGGAATTGTATATTCCAGCAGAATTTGCCCGGGGTGTTTTTGATGTTATCACCGCCGCAGGCGCAGATCATGGACTGCGTTTAGCAGGCTATCATGCCTTTGATTCCTGCCGTCTTGAAAAAGCCTTTCGGCATTTTGGCCATGATATTGGCGCAGATGACAATACCGTGGAGGCAGGCCTCGGGTTTGCCGTGAAAACCGATAAACAGCCGTCAAAGTTTGGCGATTTCATTGGCCGAGACGCTGTTTTGCGGCAACGCCAACACGCCGTGCAACCAAAGCGCTTGGTGCAATTCATCCTCAATGACCCCGCCCCGCTGCTTTATCATAACGAGCCAATCTGCCGCGATGGTCAGATTGTGGGCTACATCACTTCAGGTAATTATGGCCATAGCCTTGGCGGTGCAGTTGGCCTGGGTTATGTAAGCTGTGCAGATGGTGTGAGCCAAGACTGGCTTGATGCGGGTACCTGGGAAATTGAAATCGCTCTTCAGCGGGTGTCTGCCAACGCTCGTTTACACCCCTTATACGATCCAAGCGGCAGCCGAATGCGCAGCTAGGCAAAGGGTAAACAAGGCATTGTAAGGCGCTGGTGGTTATTCTTCTGGGGCTTTTTGACCGCGCTTAGCCCGCAGCCCCATCAAGGCCAGATCCAGATTGCGCAAATGGTTCTCCAACTCAGCGCGTTTTGCCGCTGAATGGCTGCCGGTATTTAAGGCGTGGCGAACGCCTTCGGCGCGCTCGTTCAAACGTCGGTAGCGGTTATCATCCTCCAGCATTGCAGCATCTTTGCCAGCATCGAACCACTGCCCCCTGAAAAACCGCCCCCAAAAGCCACGCCGTTTCAAAGGCGCGGGTTTAGATGCCGGGCTCATTCTTTGGCATAAGGGTTTTTACCCTTTCGCGTCATGAACCGAATCGGCGTCCCTGGCATGTCAAAGTCTTCCCGTAGGCCATTCACCAGATAGCGGTTATACGCCTCTGGCAGTTCCTGCGGTTGACTGACAAATGCGGCAAAGGTTGGCGGGCGCGATTTAACCTGGGTCATATATCGCAGTTTGATCCGTCGGCCCTTTGCCAAAGGCGGCGGGTGCCGTTCCGTCATGACCATCAGCCAGCGATTTAAACGTGAGGTTGAAATCCGCTTATTCCAGGTGTCATAGACATCAAAGGCAGCGGCAAAAAGTTTATCAAGGTTTTTACCCTGAAGCGCAGACACCGTCACGAACGGCGCGCCTTTGACCTGTGCTAATGAAATTTCGAAGCGGTCACGGTAATCGCGCCTTGCTTGCTCACGGTTAGCAACCGCGTCCCATTTATTGGCGGCAATAATCAGCGCCCGCCCTTCCTCAATGACCATCCGCGCAATCGTCAAATCCTGCTTTTCCAGCATCATATTAGCGTCTAACACCAGAACCACCACATGGGCGTATTGGATCGCCCGGCGGGTATCGGCAACCGACAGCTTTTCGAGTTTCTCGATCACTTTCGAACGTCGCCGCAGACCTGCTGTATCCACGAGTTTCAACGCGCGGCCACCAAACTGCCATTCGACCTCAATGGCATCACGGGTGATCCCGGCCTCCGGCCCCGTCAACAAGCGTTCCTCACCGAGAATTGCATTGATAAGCGTTGATTTGCCGACATTAGGACGACCAACAACAGCGATCCGCATCACCCTTGGCTGGTCACGGTCCTGCCAAACATCCATGCCGTCTTCGGGTGGCTGGCCATCCTCCAGGCCTTTGCCATCGTCATCCTCAAAAGCGATATCAAGCGGCATCCGCGCACTAATGGCTTCGTAAAGGTCTGCCATCCCCTCATTATGTTCAGCAGAGATGGCGACAGGTTCACCCAGGCCCAAACCAAAGGCCTCGTAAAGGCCACTGCGGGCAGCAGCGCCCTCACATTTATTGGCCAACAGCACAACCTTATCGCCCTCACGGCGGAGCAGGCGGGCAAAATGCTTATCAAGGGGGGTGACACCGGCGCGCGCATCAATCATCAGCAGCACCATATCTGCATCCGTGATGGCGCGCTCTGTTTGCATGCGCATCCGGCCTTCAAGAGATTCCGCTTCAGCGTCTTCAAGGCCCGCCGTGTCGACGACCTTAAAGCTCAAGTCAGCAATCCGCCCATCGCCCTCACGGCGATCCCGCGTCACACCCGGTGTATCGTCAACCAAGGCGTGCCGCTTGCCAATCAGGCGATTGAACAAGGTCGATTTACCAACGTTTGGACGGCCAACAATGGCCACCGTAAAGGTCATCAGATACTCCTGGCTGGGTCAGCGCAACGCGCTTAAAACCCCTTCATCACTAAGCAGTAAAACAGTTCCTTTGGCGATCACAGGCGGTACGAAGAACCTGCCGCGCATTTGAAGTTCGCCAATAAACGCGCCAGAATAGGGCGAGAAAGACAAAACCTTGCCCCGCGAGTCCACAGCCAGCAATCGATCACTGGCCAAGACCGGACCACGATATTTTATGACATCAATGCGTTCTTCTGGATCTTCAAACTTTGGCAATGGGGTTACCCATCGAACCTGACCATTGGCTCTGGACAGACCGACAAGTTGTTGCGACACGGTGATGGTGAAAAGCATCTCACCCGCAAGCCAAGGCGGGTTTTCACCGCCAACGGATCGCTCCCAAACCCGCGCGCCTGTCTCCAAGTCGATTGCCAACATGCGCCCAGAAAGGCTGCTGACAAACACAATATCTTGATCGACCACAGGATAGCTGCCAATCGCCGCCAATCCAGAAATGCCGCTGGCCGCGCGCGCCGTCGCAAGGCTATCGGACCAACTTGTCTGCCCATCGCCTAAACGCAGAGCATAAAGCTCGCCCGAGGTATAGGGGATCAATGCCCATGGAGCTGCAATCGCCGCACTGGCACCGCCAAATACCGACGCCGCCTCGTCAAAGCCGCGATGCTGCCATAATAGCTGACCGTCAGCAGTCGCATAGGCGGCAGCACGATTATCGATTGTCATCACAATTACACGATCACCGACAACCACCGGGGCACCGCGAATAGGCCCCGCCGCATCGATCTGCCATAATACCCGGCCATTTTGGGCATCAAGGGCAGATAAAGCCCCATTGCCCTGGCCAAAATAAAGCACCTGATTGGCATAGGCCAAGGCACCCGAAAATAACGGCACATCATCATCGGCAAAATCAGCGGCCCGTCGCCAAAGGCGGTCACCATTAGTCAATGCAAAAGCCGAGATATCACCGACAGCGTTGACAACAAAAACGTGATCATTGGCGATAATCGGTGTGGCAACAATCTTGGCGCGCTCACTTGAGCCTGCCCCGATGCTGCGTTGCCAAACTAAATTCGGAGCAGCACCGACAGCGATATGCTGCAAAGAATGCGCCGGATTGCCGCCAACTTGCGGCCAGGTTTTGTTCGCATAGGGTTGCGGCAGCGTAATCGGTTTCGCGGCCTGATCATCGTCTACCCGCAAGACTTTCTCGGCCATAAGTACCGAAATCCTCTTGCCTGGAAGGATAATATCTTTTTCAACTTCCCCAAAATAACCTGAGCCACAGGCCGTCAATAAGACACAACTGACAAGCATTATTGCCGTCCGCCACCGCCCTAAACGCGGTTTCGGTTGCCCCTCAGATTTGGGTGCGCGGATCATTTTTGCGGAAAGGCTTGCAGAATCTGCGTCGCCCGGGTGCGCAAACTTGTCGGGGTTGCAGCATCACTGACAAGATCCTGAAAAAGTGTCCGGGCGCCGTCAATATCGCCTGTTTTTAAGGCTAAGGCACCTTGCAACTCAATCGCCAGGGGTCGCCAAGATTGCCCCGCAGCGGCCAAGGGGGCGAGCCGTGCGGCGAGTTCTTCGGGAACGCCGCTGTCAATACCCGCCGAAACCGCCAGCAGGGTTGCCAAATCGCGCAACGATGGCCGACTATCTTGGTTGTTGGCGATGACATTATAAGCGGCGATTGCGCCCTCTGTGTCACCAGCGGTCAATTTCGCACCGGCAGCGCGTAAGCGCGCCAAATCAGCGTAGCCATCTTGGCCATTCTGCGCGATCTCATCTAACGCCCCGATAGCGCCAAGTTTATCGCCCTCATCACCTGCTAAACCTGTCAGAGCAGCAGCGTATTGATCGGCCGCAAGTGTCCGCTGGTTTTCGCTGTAATAACCCCAGTATTTGTAACCACCAACGCCGATCACAACAGCAAGCGCGGCGGCAATCAGCCAAGAGCCATATTTCCGCCACAACACGGCAGCGCGTTCTTGGCGCAGTTCCTCATCGACTTCATCGAATATATCCGCCACGTTTCCGCTCCGCCTGCTGGTCTGTCAAATTAGAAAAATTGCGCTAGACCAATTGCTTTGCCTCGCTTGGCCACGCGCGATCACAACCTACATGGCCAAAAACCGGAAATCAAACCCGATCATGACCAACAGACGCAATTACCACGAGAAATGCGTCATCTTTCGCTTTACCGATCCCGTATTTTGCGGAACACTCGTAATTTCCTTCGCGACCAAAGAGTGACATATCTGCTTCATGAGCAATTTGGTGAAATTATCACGAGCCCGGTCTAACACTGGACCAAATACAAGCGTCGTTAGCGGGTCAAATGCGGGCAAGAAACATCGTCATTTCTTTTTCACACGTGTCGAATTAGGCCAATTGCTGAGCGTTTATTCCAGCCGGGTCGCCAGCGGTGAATGGCGTGATTATGCCATCGACCACCGTGAAGACATGGCCATTTTTTCTATTTTCCGCCATACCCATGAAAACCCGCTTTTTGCGATTCATAAAACCCTCAAACGGGGTCATAATCGCCCCAGTTATGCTTTGTATAATGGTCCGCAGCGCCTCAAAACAGCCTCCAATTTAAGCGATATACTCGGCCATTTTGATAAATTACAACGGCTTGTTTCGGGTTAAAAAACACCCTGAATAGCGTCTCATAAAATATACTAAATCGCTTGCCCTAATCTATCTGTTCTTGTTATGTTCTCATTATGAGCGTGGGGAGCAAAATGCCGTGGGACGTTTTAAACAGTCACAAATCAGAGACCAAGACCAGCAACGCCAACCGGCAACTTTGGCCACCTTGCGTGATGCTGGTGTTGGTGTTTTTTGCTGGTGCAACCGTTGTGGCCATAATGCAGAAGCTGCGACAGCAATGCTGATTGCACAATTAGGCCCGCATTTCCCAGTTCCTGAAATTGGTGGTCAAATGCGTTGTAGCGCCTGTAATTCAAAGGATGTCTCAACCCGTCCCGCTTGGCCAAGTCAGGGGCAGATCACCCGCCACAGCTAAAAACCTCACTTACAGAAAGACTGGCACTTACCTTGCATAGGGCCCTTAACAGTCGAGCCGCAGGCGTTATTGAACAGCCCCAATCTCGTTTATATTTGATCGTATTAAGGTTGTGATAAATGTCTTTGAAATGCCAAAAACGCATACAGCCACTGTGTTATCAACACGTTGTTGGCGTTGATATCGATCGGCGTGGCATGAAACGCTATAGCACGCCGCTAACGGTGATTATTGGTAATACGCCCTATGTACCAACCAACTGGAGCCTTGGTGGCATTCGGATCAATGATTATCGCGGCTTACTTGAACTTGAAACAATGATTGATGTCCGTGTCATCATTGCGAACAACGCCAACCATAAGTTTTTCAGGACGTCTGCCAAAATCATCAGATCGCAAAATGACAATGAAACGCTTGTTCTGGCTTTCACAGCGCTTGATGCGCTGGCCAAAAGCTGTTTGAGACAATATTCTGCGCAGGCGGCATGAGATAAACAGTTTTGGGTATCTTGATAATGCCCGTCACCCTCTCCGCTTTTTACCAACGGCGTTACAGATGATGTCGACATGACCAAAGCCCCAGTTCACCTCCCAACCAGTCAGCAGGCTGCTGTCGCAAAGCCGCCCGCAAAAACGCCTGAAGAAACGCCTGAAGACGCGCCTGAAGACGCGCCGGCCGCGCCGCCAATAACCCGCTCGGACATGGGCCCCGCGCTTGGCCAAGAAGGTCCTGAATTCCTGAACTTGAAGCGCCGCAAGCCTGATGAGCGCGCAACCGAGATTGTCTCGCTTTTGCATAATGCTATTACCAACCCGGGCCGGTTGGATGGTACGACCGGGACCAATTATGGTGATTGGGTGCGCCTGGCGCATATCGAAATTCGCCGTGCCATTCGAGAAGCCGAAGCCAGTGTTGGTTTTCGCGAGCAAATGTCGGGCCGGCGGATTGGCAGCATTTTAGTGCGTTTGGGCTTTATGCTCTTGGCAGCCGCGGCATCTTTTTACGCCTTTTGGTTTGGAGTCGTTTTCATCGGCCAAACCTATGGCGTTATCTGGTCTGTGATCGCCACATTGACGGCGCTGGGATTGACCGTTGCGTTTATCATTGCAGGATTATATTTCAGTGCCAGTCCGCACGCTAAAGAAAGCGAGCGGGCGCGCAATCGTTACGGCAAAAACTAGCGATTTACGTTCGACAATGGCCGCTTTATCGCGGCCAAACTACATAACAGGGATGAGAGAATGGATTTAGGCTTGGCTGGAAAGCGTGCCGTGATCACCGGCGCTGGCGGCGGTATTGGTCGGCAAACCGCAGAACTTTTTGCTCGCGCTGGGGCGGCTGTTTATATCAACGATATTGACGCTGATGCGATTGATGCCGCCCGCGCCGACATTCCCGGCTTGGCAGGGACGGTAACTGACATGAGCGATAGCACCGCTATTGAAGGTTTTTTTAACCAAGCTGTCGCACATCTGGGTGGCCTGGATATTCTGGTCAATAATGTTGGTAGCGCGGGGCCAACAGCTGGCGTCGAGGACGTCAGCTTAGAAGACTGGAACGCCTGCATGAACGTCAATGTCACCAGCACGTTTTTATGTATCAAATCTGCTGTCCCGCATTTACGCAATGCCGGTGGCGGCTCGATTGTCAGCATGTCCTCTGCGGCTGGTAAATTTGGGTTTCCCCTGCGATCACCCTATGCCAGTGCGAAATGGGCCATTGTGGGGCTGACCCGCACCATTGCACTGGAGCTTGGCGGCGATAATATTCGCTGCAATTGTATTCAACCTGGCCCCGTTGAAGGCGACCGCATTAACCGAGTGATCCAGGCAAAAGCAGCCGCAGAAGGCCGGTCCGATAATGCCGTCCGTAATGAAACCGCTGCCATGACAGCGCTGCGCCGGTTTATCCCGCCGACCGATATTTCTGCGCTAATCTTGTTTTTATGCAGCGAATATGGGGCCTCGATCACAGGCCAATCGCTCAGCGTTGATAGCGGTATGGAAGGCTATGGCCCGCTAAATAAAGATTGAGGCCAAAATTCATCGCACGCTAAAGAGAGCGCAATTGTTCGCCGAGGAAAGTGCGAAAATCATCTGCCTCAATTTCGAGGATAACCTGCGCATTGGCGCTTATGTCAGCTGCTGTGGTCACGTCCGTGACGTGACTGCGGCCCAACTGATCAGGGTTTACCGTTTCAATGGCAACCCGACACTTTTTACAGCTAAACCATTCCGGATGGATCAAATAGGCAATCGCCAAGGCGTCATGGACAGGACGGCCGCACGGATCGCCATCAACACCGCCATTATAAACTGACATCATGCCTGCTACCGCGCGTGTCACCGCCGTATCTGCCGCTGCCAATTGATCGACCCAGGCCCTGTCAACGCGGGCTTTATGGGTCACATCGAGGCCATGCATGACGATTGGAATGCCGCTTTCAAAGACGATCCGGGCAGCCTCGGGATCCACATAGAAATTAAATTCGGCATGCGCTGTGACATTTCCCGCCCCCGCCGCGCCCCCCATGAGCACAATGGCTTTCAGGCGCGCCATGACATCCGGTCGCTGGACGATTGCCAGTGCCAGATTGGTCAGCGGCCCGACCGCACAAATGGTCAATTGGTCAGGCTGCTGTGCCACCGCCGACAGAATGGCGGTTACCGCATGGCGTGCAGACGGCCGACCTCGGGGTGCAGGCAGTCCGCAGCCATCCATGCCCGTTTCACCATGCACATGCGCGGCGTCCTCAAACGGCTTTAATAGCGGGCGCTGACACCCCCCAAAAATCGGAATATTTGGTCTTGCCGCCAAATCACGCAGACGCCGTGCATTGCGTTCAGTTTGCGTCGCGGTAACATTTCCAGCAACCGTCGTGATGGCAACAATATCCAGTTCAGCAGGCACGGACATTGCCAGCAATAACGCCAACGCGTCATCAACCCCCGGATCACAGTCAATCAGCACAGGTTTTGGATTGCCCGTTGAAACAGACATCGAACAAACTCCTCCGAAAGCATCTCTTGCCAATAGGCTTTTACTGATCGCGCGATAATGCCATCATCACAAGGTCGAATTTACAATACAGGATCACTGCGATGACCAAGAGCCCCGATAGTTTGCGCAGCAGCCGCTGGTTTGCGCCAGATGATATCCGCTCCTCCAGCCACCGTTCGCGGGCCATGCAAATGGGCTACGACCGCCAGGAATGGGATGGCAAGCCCGTTATCGCCATCATTAACACCTGGTCTGATATCAATCCCTGTCACGCGCATTTTAAGCACCGTGTTGAGGATGTAAAACGCGGTGTCTTGCAAGCAGGTGGTTTCCCCATTGAATTGCCGGCCCTCTCGCTCGCTGAGGTCTTTGTGAAGCCAACAACCATGCTTTATCGCAATATGCTGGCGATGGAGACAGAGGAACTCATCCGCTCACATCCCGCCGATGGGGTGGTGCTCATGGGGGGCTGTGATAAGACCACCCCGGGTTTGGTGATGGGCGCCATCAGTGCCGGCCTGCCGATGATTTTTATGCCCGCCGGGCCAATGTTGCGCGGCAATTATCGGGGCGAACATTTGGGCAGTGGTTCCGATGCCTGGAAGTATTGGGATGAACGCCGTGCTGGTGCGCTTTCCGATGCGGATTGGACCGGTGTTGAGGCAGGGATTGCGCGTTCCTATGGCCATTGCATGACCATGGGCACCGCGTCAACCATGACCGCCATCACCGAGGCAATGGGCCTGACCTTGCCAGGTGGTAGCTCAATTCCTGCGCCTGACGCCAATCATATTCGCCTCGCCTCGGCCACGGGACGGCGCGCCGTTGACATGGTCTGGGAAGATCTCACCCCGCCTAAAGTTATCGACCAGCGGGCCGTTGACAATGCCCTTAAAGTCGCCATGGCCCTTGGCTGTTCGACCAATGCCATCATCCATCTGATCGCCATGGCAAAACGCGCTGGGGTTCCGCTCAGCCTTGATGATTTTGATGCTATTAGCCGAGCCGTGCCGGTGATCGCCAATATCCGCCCCAGTGGCGAGACCTATTTGATGGAAGATTTTTTCTATGCAGGCGGTCTACGCGGCTTGATGGCGCAATTAGGGGATCGCCTTGATTTGGACGCCATGACCGTCACCGGCAAAAATCTTGGAGCCGGTTTGGACGGGGCAAAGGTCTTTAATGACGACGTTATCCGGCCCCTCAGCAATCCAGTTTATCATGAAGGCTCGCTGGCGGTACTCCGCGGCAATTTGGCCCCTGGGGGGGCTGTTATCAAACCTGCTGCCTGTGCGTCAAAATTCCATGAGCATACCGGTCCTGCGCTGGTTTTTGACAGCTATGCCGATATGAAGGCAGCCGTTGACCGTGACGATCTGGAAGTTACTGGCGATCATGTTTTGGTCTTGCGCAATGCCGGTCCACAAGGCGGTCCGGGGATGCCTGAATGGGGGATGCTGCCAATCCCAAAAAAGCTGTTAAAGCAGGGTATTCGCGACATGGTGCGCTTGTCTGACGCGCGCATGAGTGGCACCAGCTATGGCGCCTGCATCCTGCACGCAGCGCCGGAATCCCATGTGGGCGGCCCCTTAGCCCTGCTGAAAACAGGTGACATGGTGCAGGTCAGCGTGGCCAACCGCAGCATTGATATGTTGATTGATGATGCTGAATTGGCCGCACGCAAAGCAGCCTGGCAAAAACCAGCCGAACATTATGCGCGCGGCTATGGCTATATTTTTGCGCGTCACATCAAACAGGCAGATGAAGGCTGTGATTTTGACTTCCTCGAGACCGATTTTGGTGCCGCTGTTCCTGAGCCCGCTATTTTTTAAAGGTGTGTCATGACCGATATGAACGCTGATCTCCGTGCCACCCTTGCGGTGGTTAGCACAGCCACACTGTGTACAGCGATGTTTAAGCACGGTTTACGCAATCAGTTTTTGCAAAATGTTCACCCCTTAGCAGCACCGCCTGGCGGCGCCAACATGGTTGGGCCTGCCTATACCCTGCGCTATATTCCCGCCCGCGAAGACCTCAACAGCTTAGCTGTTTTTGAGGACCCAGCGCATCCGCAACGCGCAGCGATTGAGCAGTGCCCGCGCGGCGCTGTGATGGTGATTGACAGCCGCAAAGACGCTCGTGCGGCATCTGCGGGATCTATATTGGTAACACGGTTGATGATGCGCGGCGGTGCTGGCATTGTTACCGATGGCGGCTTTCGGGATGCACCAGAAATCGCAGAGCTGGCAATGCCAAGCTATCATCAACGGCCTTCTGCCCCGACCAATCTGACCTTGCATCAAGCCATTGCCATTGATGCGCCCATCGCCTGCGCGGATGTCGCTGTTTTTCCCGGCGATATTATGGTCGGTGACCGAGAGGGCGTGGCCGTTATTCCCGCGCATATGGCCGCCGACATTGCCGCTGAAGCAACCGATATGACCGCCTTTGAAGATTTTGTGACCGAAAAGGTTCAGGCAGGTGCCAGCATCGTCGGTCTTTACCCACCAACCGATCCAAAAACCAAAGAAGAATTCGCCCAGTGGCAAGCGCGGCATGAGGGCGCAGATAAATAGCCCCCCGTGCGCGCATAAACGCTTTGCAATGCGCAACAATTGGCAGATCATTCTGTCGTCTTGACCCGCAATTTAACCCCAAGAGGCCTATCATGCCCGATCAACACGACCCTGCCTTATCCCAGCATTGGCAAAGCCGTGCCCAGGCTGTTTTTCCTGCTGGTGGCTTCGGTAATTTTGCGCCGGAGACGATCCTTGAACGCGGCCAGGGCGGCCGGGTATGGGACATTGATGGCAATGAGTTCGTCGATTACCTGATTGGCTCTGGGCCAATGTTTGTTGGCCACAACAATCCTAAGGTAAATGCTGCGGTGGAAGCGCAATTGGCAAAAGGCACAACATTTTTCGCCAATAACACCGCTGGCATCGCGCTCGGTGAGGAAATTGTCAACGCCATGCCTTGCGGTGAAAAGGTGCGTTTTGTCGGCTCTGGTTCAGAGGCCGATATGTATGCCATGCGTCTGGCCCGCGCCTATCGTGGCCGCGATAAGATTTTAAAATTCGAAGGCGGCTACCACGGCATGAGCGATTATGCCCTGATGAGCCTAGCCCCAAAACGGCTGTCAAATCTGCCGCGGCCAGTGCCTGATTCAGCAGGCATCGCGGCACAGGTGCAAGACGACGTTCTCGTGGCCCCCTTTAACGATATTGATACCGCCGTGCGCATGATCCGCGAATATGCTGATGAGCTGGGCGGTGTCATCGTTGAGCCATTGCAACGCCTCATCCCCCCGAAGCCAGGATTTTTAGAAGCCTTACGTGCCGAGACAGCCGCGCGTGATATCCCGCTGATTTTTGATGAGGTCGTCACCGGCTTTCGGTTCGCCTACAACGGCGCACAAAGTCTTTACGGGGTAACCCCTGATTTATGCACGCTGGGGAAAATTATTGGTGGTGGCTTCCCTCTTGCGGCGATTACCGGGCGGGCTGACATCATGGCACATTTTGATATGGCGGCGGTTGGTGAGGATGGCTTTTTGCTGCAAATTGGCACCCTAAGTGGCAATCCTATTGCCGCCGTCGCAGGTTTAGCAACACTGGAGATTTTACGCCAAGACGGCGCTTATGATGGCGCTTATGCCACCGGCGCCGCAATCATGGATAGCTTGCGTGAGAACTTTGCCCGGGTTGGTATTGCCGCTCAAGTTGTGGGGCACCCCGTCTTATTTGATGTGATGTTCAGCGCAGAGGAGATTACCGATTATCGCGCGGTTTTCCGGGCTGATGTACAGCGGCAAAAACAGTTCAACACGATGATGCGGGAACGCGGCATTCTCAAGCCAGACAGCAAATTCTATATTTCAACGGCCCATGATCAACGCGATGTGGACCAAACCACCGCCGCCATCGCCGACGTTGCAACGGCCATGGCGGCAGCCTAGCGCCGTTATTCGCGTCGAAGGATTTTATTGACCAAAAGGCCAGCGAACCAGTTTTCGCGAAACCCTTGGTCAAGTGCCTGTTTGTCGTATCCGTTGTCAATCCACTCTGGCAGGGTCAACCCCTGCGCTGCGCCGTGCGATTGATAGCGATCAAAGAAATAGTCAATGACGCCTGTTTTGGCTTGCCGCACATGTCCATAGCGCAAGCTTAGATGGCGACGGGCGGTCTCTAATGGTTGACCGCGCACCAGATGCAGGTAAAGCGTCGCCATGAAACCGGTGCGATCGGCGCCAGATTTGCAATGCATGAAAACAGGATATTCCAGCTGTTCAAAAACCGTACAGGCAGCGTGCAATGTTTCGCGTTCCAGCGCCCCACGGCTGCGAATTGGAAAGTCAATCAGCGGCAGGTTAAGATCATGGCAAGCCTGTCTTTGCAAAATATACGCCCCACAGGTCGGCCGCGCACCACGCAGATTGAGAACTGATTTAAACCCCTTGTCTTTGGCCCATGCAAGGCGCGCTGGCGATGGTTGTGCCGCCCGCGCCAATTGCCCATCAACCATATGCACATGCCCATAGATCGCCCGCAAAAAGCCATGGTCGACAAATGTCATATCCAGCCAGGCGCGCCTTTTTTCAGCGGCAGATAGCGGCGGCGGCGGGGTCGCACGAGCAGGCAAATCAACCATAACAATGCCATCACAAAAGCGGTTGCAAGCAGAAACCAGAGGCGTTGACCTAGCATGCTTCACGCTCAGGGCCAATGCTTGTCGCTTTTTTGTGGTCCGAAGGCCAGTGACGCGGTAATTCTCGGCCATGAGCAAGCATCACGACGACACAGCTCCGCCCGCGTCTGCGCCAGCGACCAACCAACCGCAGTCTCCGCACTCTGGGCCAAAAGTCACGGCGACATGGCCCGTGCTGCGGCGGATGATCACCGAAATGGTCCGCCCCTATGTGGGCTATCTGATCATTGCCGGTTTGTGTATGGCGGTGGTCGCGGCAGGTACCTCTGGCACTGCCTGGCTATTAGACCCGGTGGTCAACAAGGTTTTCGTTGCCCGTGATGAATCCATGCTCTGGCCGATTGGCTTGGCGGTGGTGGTTGTTTTTAGCCTGAAAAGTCTGGCAGCATTCATCCAAGAAGTATTGATGGGTTATGTTGGCCAAAAGATTGTTGCGAACACCCAAGATCGCCTTTTTAAGCATCTTATCGGCCATGATCTGGCGCTTTTTCAAGCCCGCCATTCAGGTCGGTTAATCTCTCATTTCACATTTGATATCAACGCTATGCGGATTGCCACCTCAAATATTCTTGTGGGACTGGGCCGCGATAGCATGACCCTATTGGCGCTGGTCGCGGTGATGTTTTACCAAGACTGGTTGCTCGCGCTGATCACCCTGGTGGTCGGACCTCTGTCAGCCTATCCGATGCAAGTCATTGGCCGGCGGATGCGCCGATACTCACGCGCCACGCAGGAAGAAATGGGCGCGTTAACCACTCACTTAGCGCAGTCTTTCCAAGGGGTTAAACTCATACAATCAAGCGCCATGGAAGGTCATGAGCAACGCCGAATTGCCGCTTTGGTCGATGCGGTTTTTGTTCTGACGTTCAAATCGGCGCGGGTGCGGGCTGCCGCACAGCCCATTATCGACGCCATGGGCGGCATTGCGGTGGCGGCTGTCATTGTTTATGGCGGTTATCGGGTCATCGATGGCACCACCAGCCCCGGTGCCTTCTTTTCATTCATCGCCGCTGCCTTGATGGCCTATCAACCGTTACGCGCCCTTGGCAAGCTGAATGCCAGCTTACAAGAAGGTCTTGCTGCCGCCGAACGGGTTTTCGACTTGCTGGATACGCCGCCGCAAGTCACCGACCCCGATCACCCCCAGGCCTTGCCAGCGGGATCTGGGGCCGTCTGCTTTGATCAGGTCCGTTTCAGTTATGATGGCCAACAGACCGCTTTAAATGGCGTGAGCTTTACCGCGCCTGCAGGCAAAATTACGGCTCTGGTCGGCCCATCAGGCGCGGGGAAAAGTACAGTTTTTGCGCTTATCCCGCGCTTTTTTGATGTGGATGAGGGGCAGATCACGGTCAATGGTATTGATGTGCAAGAAGCCGAACGCCGCGCTTTACGCACACATCTGGCGGTCGTGTCCCAAGACGTCACCTTGTTTGATGACAGCGTGATCAATAACATTCGCTATGGCCGTCTTACGGCCCGCGATGATGAGGTTCAAGCCGCCGCCAAAGCCGCCGCCGCAGACGATTTCATAAATGAGTTAGCAGACGGTTATGAGACGATTGTTGGCGAACATGGGGTCCGCTTATCAGGCGGACAGCGCCAGCGTATCGCCATTGCCAGGGCCATCCTAAAAGATGCCCCAATCCTGTTGCTGGACGAAGCCACCAGCGCTTTAGACACGGAATCCGAACGGCAAATTCAAGCTGCCTTAGAGCAATTAATGGTTGGCCGGACCACCTTGGTGATTGCCCACCGACTATCAACGGTGGCCCATGCAGATGTCATTCATGTGTTTGATCACGGCAAAATTATCGAAACAGGCGATCACCAAACTTTACTGAAAAAAGCCGGACTTTATGCCCATTTGCATGAGCTACAATTCCAAAAACCAACCACTGCATGAACAGTTAGTCAGCCAAAACCAAGGTGTCTTCCAGGCGCCACGATAACCAGTGCTGCGTGCCCACAGCCAAGCCGTCAGCGCCGCCGACGCCATTATTGCTGACAGCGACAGTCACCGCCTCACCCACAGGGTTTTCAAAGACAACCCGGCTTTCATTGCCAAAATAGGCAATCTGGCGAACTGTCAGTTTTTGCTTAATATCTGCCGTCTGCGGTTCTTGCGGAGTCACTTTGATTTTCTCTGGTCTGACAGCAATCGTTATATCAGCGCTGGCCAATGGCGCGCGGAGCGGTAACAGACCAAGCCCCTCTGCCCGCAGTTGGCCATCTTGCACAACCGCTGGCCAGCTGTTGATACTGCCAATGAAATGCGCCACAAAGCGGTTGGCAGGATGATCATAAAGCTGCTTTGGGCTGGCCAATTGACTGATTTTGCCAGCATCCATGACCGCGATCTTATCAGCCATCGACAGCGCCTCATCTTGATCATGAGTGACCATAACAAAGGTAATACCAACAGAGTTTTGTAAATTTACCAATTCAAAGCGCATCTGTTCGCGCAGGTTAGCATCCAGCGCCGACAACGGTTCATCTAACAGCAAAACCTTTGGCCGTTTCACCAATGCCCGCGCCAATGCCACCCGCTGGCGCTGGCCGCCGGAAAGTTGATCCGGGCGGCGGTCGGCAAAATCATCGAGGCGCACCAAGGTTAAGACCTCGCGCACCCGCGCATCAATTTCGGCGCGGGCAACCCCTGAAACGCGCAAGCCATAGCCGACATTGGCCCCCACAGACATATGTGGGAACACAGCATAGGATTGAAACACCATATTGACCGGCCGTTGATTTGGCGGCACCGCAACAACCTCAGCGCCATCAATCCGGATCGACCCCTGAGTCGGCGCTTCAAAGCCTGCCAGCATGCGCAGCAAGGTTGTTTTGCCACAGCCAGACGGGCCTAAAAGAGCAAAAAAAGTGCCCTCTTCCACAGTGAAGGTCACCTCATCAACAGCCCTGATTTTACCCCCAAACACCTTCGACAGCCGGTTCACTTCAATGATATTTGTAAGATCAGACATAAGGGTGTCCTCTAAACATCGGATTTTGAGGCCCGTGATTGAACCCATAACGCAAGTGCCGTTAATCCCAGCGTCACGACAATCAGCAGGGTTGATGCTGCATTAACTTCCGGTGTCACGCTAAAGCGCACCATCGAGTAAATTTTAATGGGAAAGGTTGTCGATCCTGGCCCAGACGTGAAAAAAGTGATCACGAAATCATCTAACGACAAGGTAAACGCCAGCATCGCCCCAGCAATCACGCCAGGGCGCAGATAGGGCAAGGTCACATCCCGCATGACCTGCCATTGATTGGCCCCCAGATCGACCGCAGCTTCTTCAAGTGCTGGATCAAAGCCGTTCATCCGCGCCCGGATTACCACCGCCACAAACGGAATGGTAAAAGCGATATGGCTGACCGTGATGGTGAACAGGCCAAGGGGAATTTCGGCCACCGCAAAAAACGCCAACATGGCCACGCCCAGACAAATTTCTGGGATCACAATTGGCAGATGAACCATGCCCTCATATACCCCCTTTAAAGGGAAGCGAAAGCGATACAGAACAATTCCCAACATTGTTCCCAACACTGTTGAGACCAACGTTGACATCCCAGCGACAATCAAGGAATTCAGAAAAGCATCATGTAAGGCGGCGTTATAGAAAGCTTTTTCATAATATTTAAATGTGAACCCGCGCCAGGCGACATTGCGCTTGCTATCGTTGAAGCTGAAGGCGACCAGTGCCAGGATGGGGAAATATAAAAACAGTAAGCCCGCTGCCAAGATCACCTGCATCCACCAGCGGCGGATATAATCAAACGGGTTATGCACGCGATGTTGACCCCAGGGCATGAGTCAAATCCCCATTTTGCCGTCAGCACGGCCTGCGTACCCGGCCCGCAGCCAGAGCACGATAAATGTAAGGTACATCAACAGGAAGGAGATCGCCGCCCCAAAGGGCCAATCACGCGAGGGGCCAAACTGCTGCGCGATCAGATTGCCAATCATGATACTGTCAGTCCCACCAAGCAGGTCCGGCGTCAAAAATGTCCCCAGCGACAGGATAAAAACCAGCAAGCCCCCCGACGCAATCCCGGGCCATGTTAAGGGGATCAACACCGAGATCAAAGTCCGCCAGTGACCTGCACCAAGATCAAGGCTCGCCTCAAGATAGGCACGGTCAAGTTTCTCCATGCTGGCGTAGATCGGCAGGATCATGAAGGGTAAATGCACATAAACCAGACCAATCACAACTGCCCGCTGATTATAGAGCAAAGCCATCGGCTCAAAACTCCCCATCACATCAGGCAAGCCAAGGGTACTTAAAATCGCCGCCACCCCACTATGTGCTGCCTCTAGCCAGTGGTTCACAAAACCGGTGGTCCGCAAAACCGCAATCCAGGCATAAGTTCGGATTAAGAGATTAGTCCAAAATGGCAGAATAATGAGTAACAATAATAGATTACGCCATTTTCTTGGTGCAAAGGATATACCGAGGGAAAGCGCCAAACCGATCACAAAACAGATGACGGTTGTGATGGCTGCGATGACGATTGATTTCCACAGAATACCAAGGTGGATCCATTCCAAGGCACGCGCGTAATTGGCGAAAGACAGCGCCAAGATCGTTTGTCCCTGAGGGCCGCGCTCACCAAAGCTATAGACCCAGACAAGGGCTAAAGGCAGGGTGAAGAACACAACCAGCCAAAATGTCGGCGGCACCATGAGCAGCGAGAACAGCAGTCGATTTTTTCGCCAATGTTCCATGGAGCCGCCGATCAATTCAATCGGATCTCATGGTTAACCTGCCTGCACCCGAGTCCACGCTTCATCGTATAAGCGGGTTGCGTCGCCCACATCAATCACCGCCTCACAACGCGCGATGACACTATCTGGCGGATAGACGGCGGGGTTGTTCAGATCCTCTGCCAACAACAACGGTTTTGCGGCAGCATTTGGGCTGGCGTAGTGAATGGTATTGGCGATTTCCGCATTCACTTTCGCATCTAGCACATGATTGATAAAGGCATGGGCATTCTGAGGGTTTGGCGCGCCAGTGGGGATGCACATATTGTCCATCCAAACAACGGCCCCTTCATCGGGCACCAAATAAGACAGATCATCATCTTCGCTCATGACCTGAACCACATCACCATTCCATTCCATGGTCAGGTCCACCTCACGGGTGAGCAACAGGTCTTGGCCATTATCTTCTGCAAAGGTTTTATAGTGTTTTTTCGCCCCTAAAACTAAGTCAGCTGCATCAGCAATCTGTTTGGCATCAGTACTATTTAAGGAATGCCCCATATATTTTAAGGCCCCGCCCAAAACCGCCCGCGAGTCACTGAGCATCGCGATTTTGCCAGACTGCGCGCCAATGGTCGCATGGTCAAAAACGGCGGCCCAGCTTTTGGGCGCATTTGGATATTTTGATTTCCGATAGCCAAAGCCCTGTGTGCCCCACATATACGGCACCGAATGCTTCATATTTGGATCAAATCTGCTATTGGTAAAATTGCGATTTAAATTACCAATATTCGGGATCTTTCCATGATCAAGCGCCTGAATGATGCCGGTGGCGATCATGATCTCAACCATGTAATCGCTGGGGAAAATCAGGTCATAACCTGGATTACCTGACTTCAATTTCGCAAACAGCTCTTCATTATCAGCGAAAAGGTCATAGCGCGGGCGCACACCTGTCGCATCGGCAAAACCATCAAGCGTCGTTTCACCAATATAGGTGTCCCAATTATAGATATTCAGACCGTTTTCAGCACTCCAACCAGATGCAGAGCCAGCCACCAGGCTTATCCCAACGGCCGCACTGCCTTGCATGAAAGCGCGCCGCGACAAAGGCACGAATGGGGGGCGATATGTTGTCATTTGCCTTCTCCTTAAAAGCAATTACCACGGACTTTAATGACCGCTTACCTCTGCCCAAGTCAAATCCAAACATGTCCTGGCTCGCGCAAAAAGCAGATCAATTTCAGCTTTGGTGATAATGAGCGGCGGCGACAGCACCATGCGGTCGCCAACCGATCGCATCACCAAACCATTGTCAAAGCAATGGTCACGGCAGAGATAGCCAACCTTTCCCGGATCATCGAAAAAGATCTTCTCCGCTTTATCCTTCATTAAGGCGATCCCGCCCAGCATGCCACACCCTGACACGTCACCGACCATCGGATGGTCAATCAGGCGATGCAGCTGCTCTTGAAAATATGGCGCAATCTCTTCAGCAACGGTTTCAACAATTTTTTCCGCCTGCATAGCCCGAATGCATTGCAAAGCGACTGCCGCTGAAACGGGATGCCCAGAATAGGTAAAGCCGTGGGCGAATTCATCGCCGCAATCAATTAACGCGCGGGCAACCCGTTCATCCACAGCAACCGCTGAAATCGGTAAATAGCCCGACGACAACCCCTTTGCCATTGAAATCACATTTGGACGCATGCCAAATGTCTGGGTGCCAAACCAGTTACCAGTTCGGCCAAAGCCACAAATCACCTCATCAGCAATCAATAAAATATCGTATTTATCACAAATTCTCTGAATTTCTGGCCAATAGCTTTGTGGCGGAACAATCACACCGCCTGCGCCTTGAATAGGCTCACCAATAAATGCAGCAACTCTGTCGGCACCAAGCTCGAGGATTTTTTCCTCCAGCTTGCCCGCCATGGCCAGACCGAAGGCATGTTCATCAAGTCCGCTGTCATCGCCATAGTAATAAGGCTGTGGAATATGTGCCACATCCGGCAATAATGGCCCCCCTTGGTTATGCATGAACGCCATACCGCCGAGCGACATCCCCACCACGGTGCTGCCGTGATAGGCGTTCTCCCGGCTGATAATGACCGATTTATTTGTATAACCTGCGATCTGCCAATAGCGCCGTACCATGCGAACGACTGTATCATTGGCCTCTGAGCCTGAATTGGCAAAGAAGACATGGTTAAAACCATCTGGCGTCACCTCTGCCAGCGCGGCGGCCAACTCGATTGAGGGAATGTTCGAGGTTTGGAAGAAGGTGTTGTAATAGGGCAGTTCCTGCATCTGCCGATAGGCCGCATCCATCAGGTCTTGACGGCCATAGCCTAGGTTGACACACCACAGGCCTGACATGCCATCCAGCAAGCGATTACCCTCACTATCCCAGAGATAGACGCCCTCCCCACGGGCGATCACCCGCGTGCCTTTGGCATTTAGCGCTGCTGTATCGGTAAAAGGATGCAAATGATGGGCGCGGTCTAATTCGCGCCAATACGCTGTTCCCTTATTGCCGCTTTCAGCGCCTGAATGTTGCATACTCATCACGTCACTCTTTTCATCGTTTACCGCTCAGGACCATCAAACATTTAGCAATAAATGCTCTCGCTCCCAGGAGCTGATCACCGCGTTATAATTTCGAAATTCAACCCATTTCGACTCGCTGAGCGCGGTGACCAATGCGTCCCCAAAGACCGCCCGCATCTCTGTGCTTTCACTGAACGCCGTGAGCGCGTCTGGCAGATAAAGCGGCAAGCCACGCGGCAAGACATAGGCATTGCCTGTCTGCTCGGCAGCAGGTTCAATCTCCTCAACCATGCCCAGGTAACCACACAGCAACGTCCCAGCAATCGCCAAATAAGGATTAACATCAGCGCCGCCAATACGGTTTTCCACCCGCCTATTTTCCGTAGTATCGTTTGGCACCCGCAAGCCACAGCTGCGATTGTCCTGCCCCCAGTGAATATTAATGGGTGCTTCACCATAGAGCATCCGGCGATAGGAGTTGACGTTTGGTGCAAACATGATCATCGCGGCCGGCAAATATTTCTGTAGCCCGCCCAGATAGTGGCGAAAATACTTGCTTGGCGCTCCATCCGCCGCGGAGAACAGATTTTTGCCATCCCTGTCATTCAGGATCGATTGGTGAATATGCATCGAGCTGCCAGGCTCGTGCTGCATGGGACTGGCCATAAACGTGGCATAGATATCATGGCGAAAAGCTGTCTGACGGACGGTACGCTTAAACAAAAAAGCCTGATCAGCCAGTTCTAACGGCGCGCCATGCTGGAAATTAATTTCAATCTGGGCGGCCCCTGATTCATGATTCAGCGTGTCGATATCAATCGCCTGCGCCTCACAAAAATCATAAACATCCTCAAATACAGGATCAAATTCATTCACGGCATCAATGCCATATGACTGACGGGCTGTTTCCGGGCGGCCATTGCGGCCAATTGGGGTTTTCAGCGGCGTATTAGGGTCACGATTGATATCAACCAGGTAAAACTCCAATTCCGGGGCAACCACCGGGCGCCAACCTTGGGCCTGATAAAGCGCCACCACCCGCCGCAAAACCTCGCGGGTATACAGACCCACAGGCTGGCCATCGGGATAATAGCAGTCGCAAATCACCTGCGCTGTTGGCTCCTCATACCAGGGCACCATCCGGATGGTCGCTGGATCTGGCCGCAAGACCACATCGCGGTCAATAATCGGCACTACCGCATCCTCTAGGTCGGGATATTCACCGGTTATGGTTTGAATGAAGATACTTTCCGGCAGATGGTGGGATTCCCGCGCCAAACCGTCCAAGAATTTACGAACAGGTAAAATCTTACCGCGCGCAACCCCCGCCAGATCAGGGATCATGCATTCAACCTCGGTAATCTGTTTTTCAGTGCACCAGGACACCAGAGTTTCGATATCGTCACCGTTCATGATCGTTTTCCGATGTTCACGCGCTGTTTTCAGCGGCAATCAAACGCTTACGTATTTTTCTTATTTTCCCCAGCAAACCAGTGCTAGATATCACCAGCCCTGCTTGACAAACAATACTCTAACCCGCCAGAGTCGCTTTTAAAATCAGAATAATAAGGTGACCAAAATGCCGCCCGACGATCACATGCCGCCTGTCGAGGCGTTCCTGGTGAACAATCCCGAAATTAAGCTCATCGAGATTTTAATCGCAGATAATCTTGGGATTCTACGCGGCAAGCGTATCCGCAGCCAAAAACTTCCCGACATCATGGGCAATGGCGCGCTATTTCCAGAATCAGTATTCGGTTTGGATTTCAGCGGCGATACCATTGAAGCAACAGGCTTAGGTGTTGATCGCGGCGATGTTGATCACGTCTGCACCGCCATCCCTGAAAGCTTGGTAGCAGTGCCGTGGCATGGCAAGGCGCTGGGGCAAATGCAAATGGTGATGACTGGCCAGGACAATGGCGGCTTCTTTGCTGACCCCCGGCATGTTCTTCAAACTGTCGTAAGCCACTGCCATAAGGCGGGCTTTTTTCCGGTCACAGCGATGGAACTAGAATTCTACCTGCTCGATATCAGCCCTGATGCAAACGGTCAGCCACACCCCCCAATGGGCATGACGTCAGCTGCACGCCCCCATGGCACCCAGGTCTACGGCCTCGAAGATTTACAGGACAGGGCCGCCGTGTTTGATGCGATTATGGCAGCGGCAGCCAGCCAAAAAATCCCCGTCGATACCATCGTTGCCGAAAATGCCGCCAGTCAATTTGAAGTGAATCTCAAACATATCGATGATCCTGTCCGTGCCGCGGATCACGCGATTTTATTGAAGCGTTTGATCAAGGGGGTGGCCCTCAGCCATGGCTTACGTGCGACTTTCATGGCAAAGCCTTTTATCGACGCGGCGGGCAATGGCGCACATGTGCATATCAGCCTACTCGACCGGGACGGCGACAATCTATTCCAAGAGGCCGCTGATGGCAGCATGTCGCCGTATTTACGCCAAGCGATTGCAGGTCTGCAAACAACCATGGCCGAGAGCTTTGCCTTACTGATGCCAAATGCCAATTCCTTTAAGCGATTTGATGGCCTGCATTACGCCCCCTTGCATCCACAATGGGGGGTTAACAATCGCACCACAGCCTTCCGCATTCCGGCAGGCCCGGCCATCGCCCGACGGGTTGAGCATCGCATCGCTGGCGCAGATGCAAATCCCTATCTGATCATCAGTGCGGCCCTCATGGGGATCCTGCATGGCATTCAAGAACAGCTTGAGCCCCGCGACGCCATCATCGGCAATGGCTATCGTCAAGCGCCATTTGTGCCGCCAGAAGCCGCTGTTTTGGCGGCCAATTTTGCCAATGCTCAAAACATTAGGCGTTATTTACCCGCTGGATTCGCTGATGTTCACCTGGCCTGTCTCGCAGCTGAGCAACGGCGCTTTCGTGAACACATCACAGCTTTTGAGCATGATTGGTATTTGGGTTCAGCATGACCACGCACCATCAACGGCAATCGTACTATTGGGCCAGCGCCAATTCGCAGCCACAGCACGGTGCTGTGAAAGGCACACACCATTGTGATGTCTGTATCATTGGCGCCGGCATGACGGGGCTAACCGCGGCCTTGAGTCTGGCGAAACGCGGTTTTAAAGTGAGCGTTATTGACAGTCAGCACGTTGGGTTTGG
>JBELLC010000091.1:0-9043 GCA_042088965.1 Nisaea sp.
CGCCAGAAGGCTTGCTGCCAAATCTGGGGCCAAATCTGGGGCCAAGTCTGGGGCCATAGTCACGGTTGCGGAACTGAGGAAGACGCTTTGCGAAACTGTCGCCGCGTCAACTGCGTTGGCTAAAATGCCGGGGTTGGTAATTGCAAGATGTCACCGTCGGACGTTCATCAGAGCCACCGATCCCTGTATCAAAACCCGCCAGGTATTTTATGTAAATGGTGGGCGCGGGCAGGATTGAACTGCCGACCCCTGCGGTGTGAACACAGTGCTCTCCCACTGAGCTACGCGCCCCCCTAAAGTATGACGGTGATAAGAGGCTGCGGGTGGTAAGTCAAGTGTGGCTTGGCAGCGATTTCAAGAAAACTGCTGATGCAGCTTACCGGCTGGTTGGATCGACACCGCGCAAGCGCTCCGAGCGCCGCCGTAAAAGCTCCACTGTGGTCAGCAGGAGGATTGAAATAATCACCAGAATTGTGGCAACAGCGAGGATGGTTGGACTGATTTGCTCGCGTATGCCAGAGAACATTTGCCTGGGGATGGTCCGCTGTTTGACGTCAGCTAACTGCAGGACCGCCACAACTTCATCAAAAGAGGTAATGAAGGCAAACAAACCTCCTGAAATCACCCCCGGCAAAATCAGCGGCATTTGGACCTTAAAAAAGGTTGTGATCGGATTTGCCCCCATGCTGGCAGCAGCCCGGGTTAAGCTCTTATCAAAACCACTTAGGGTGGCTGTAACGGTAATGATCACAAACGGCGTGCCAAGGGCCGCATGTGCTAAAATCAGGCCAAAATAGGTCTTAGCGACGCCAATATCAGAAAAGAAAAAGAACAGACCAGAGGCCGTAATTACCAAGGGTACGATCATGGGGGAGATCAACAACGCCATGATGGGCCGCCGCCATGGCATTTCTGATCGGCTTAAGCCGACAGCTGCCAATGTCCCCAAACCGGTAGCCAACAACGTCGCCCAAATGCCAATGAAAAAGGAGTTACGGATCGAGCGAATCCATTGCGCATTATGCCACATATCTGACCACCAACCGGCAATCGCATCTGGGTCAACCATGCCGTTGATGAGAATGTCTTCATACCAGCGCGTTGAAAACGCCTCTGGGCTGAGCGATAACATCCCCGGGGTAAAGCTGAAATAGGGTTCCTGATTAAACGATAAGGGAATCAAAATAATGATCGGCGTGATGAGGAAAGCAAACACCGCACCGCAAAACGACCGAAACGCATAAAACCACAAAACCTCGCGACGTGACGCATAGGGCGGCAGGTTCAACCGGTATCGCCCGCTGGCCAGCCATAACGTCATTCGGCCTATGATGTAGCCAAAGATGACCATCAACAACCCATAGGGCAGGTTCATCAGGGTAAACCCAATACCCCCCAGTACGAGGGCAGATATGACCCCGGCAAGCAGCGGGTTTTTCACTGCAAGGGTAACGCTTATCGCTAAAACGGCGAAGATCGCGGCGCTGACAAAAGCATAAGGCAGCATCACCATGGTCTCGCCAGAGGCCGTCAATAGGCCAACAATAGCGCCAAAACCAGCAATGATGGCGGTAACAAACCAAAGTGGTGGGGCAGGGGGGATATATCGATATTCACCGGATTGAGACATGGCCCTTATCCCAACTTCATATTGTCGATGCCGACAATACGATCATAAAGCCAGAACAAGAACATGACAAAAACCAACAGCACCAGGCCAAGCCCGGCGGCCAGGTTCCAATTCAAAGAACGGCGCATGTGGAAGTCGATAATGTTAGAGATCATTTGGCCATCTTGGCCGCCAACCAGTGCCGGTGTGATGTAATAGCCAATCGCCAAAATGAACACGAGCAGGCCGCCAGCACCAATCCCCGGTACGGTCATGGGGAAGTAGATCCGCCAAAAGGCCGTCCAGTTTGTCGCCCCCATTGATTTTGCAGCCCGAACATAGCTTGGCGAAATGGTTTTCATCACCGAATACAACGGTAAAATCATGAACGGCAACAGGATATGCGTCATCGCAATCAAGGTGCCCGTTTTATTATAAATCAACGAGAACCGATCATCATCGCTGGCCGCGCCAAAGACCACAAAAAGGTCGTTCAAAACCCCTTGGGCTTGCAGCATGGCAATCCAGGCGGTGGTCCGCACCAACAGCGATGTCCAGAAAGGTAAGAGCACCAAAATCATCAACAGGTTTGAGGTTCTCACAGGCAGCGAGGCCAGCAAGAAAGCAACAGGATAACCCAGCAGCAGACAGAACAAGGTCACCAGGAATGAAATCTCGAGGGTGCGGTAGAACAGCGTTAAATGGATTTGTCGATCTTCGTCTTGCGGCACAATCGAGCCATCCGCATTCATTTTCAAATCAACCGCTGCGGCGATGTAAGCAGGGGTAAATGTGTTTGAGGCAATTTTCATTGCCTGCCAGGTTTCAAGTTTTGCCCATTTCTTTTTCTTCTTAATCAGGGCCGCCATGAAAGGAGCTTTCATCTTTGCAGCCGAACGGGCGCTTGATGTGAGTAAGCTTCGGGTGCCGGAGAGCTCGCGGTTCACCCGCGTGGCCACTTGGCCAATGGTTTTGTTCTTTCGCGCATTGATGAGGTCAGCAACCACAGCGGCGGCCATCGCCTCGGTCGGCTGTGACACGCCATCCCAGTCCGCCATCGCCGCGGTGGTGGTGGGCATGAGGGTGGCGAATCTCGGGTCGTAGACGCTTTGTGACAGCAATTGAATGATCGGTAAAACAAATGCCACAATGATGAAGGCCAAAAGCGGCAAGACCAGACCAAAGGCGCGGGCACGACTGCGAAACAAAGACTGCGCGAGTTTCTTCTTTAAAGGTGTGCCATCGGCGGCCAGAAGGATTGCGGGTGGTTCGCTCATCAGATGAATGTCACCGTTATCATAAAAAATAGCCGGGAAGACGCTGCAAGCAGCGCCTTCCAAAGCAAAATGTTTATTTCGCTAACCAAGCGTTGAAACGCTCATTCAGCTCGTCTTGATTGTCGGCCCAAAACTCGAAATCATTGGCGATTGCGGTTTTGAAGTTAGCAGGTGCTGTTGGCATCTGCGGGCCCATGGCCAAGTCAGGCTTGGTCGCATAAGAGCCAACCAAGGGCGCTGAAGACATCCGCACGGGACCATATGAGATATAGGAGGCCTGCGCCGCCAGCTGCTCGGTCGCTGTCGAGAATGCCAGGAATTCCATCGCTAAGTCTTTGTTGGGTGCGCCTTTGGGGATTGCCCACAGGTCAACGTCAAAGATTTGCGCATCCCAAACGATGGCAAATGGCTTGTTCTCAGCTGCAACCGCGTTGAAAATCCGGCCATTATAGGCCGTTGTCATGACAACTTCACCATCGGCAAGAAGTTGCGGAGGCTGCGCACCAGCTTCCCACCAAACAACACTGTCTTTAATGCTGTCGAGTTTTGCGAAAGCTCGCTTAACACCAGCATCCGTCCCAAGTACTTCATAGATGTCGGCGGTTGCAACACCGTCAGCAGCCAGCGCCATTTCCATGTTGGCTTTTGGCGTTTTACGTAAGCCACGCTTGCCCGGGAAATTTTTCAGGTCAAAGAAATCTTTAATTGTCTTGGGACCATTTGCCATCACGGATGTGTCATAGGCAAAAATGGTTGACCAAACGATGCTGCCAATTGCGCATTCGGTGATCGTGCCATCAATGAAGTCTTTTGCCGCAGGGGTGCCATCAGCGCCAGCAGGCAAGATTGCTGGATCAATGCTTTCAAACAAGCCTTCATCACAACCACGAACGGCGTCTGACATTTCCAAATCAACAATGTCCCAGGTCACATTACCAGCAGAAACCTGTGCTTTAACTTCGGCCAAGCCGCCAGAATAATCCTCTGAAACAACAGTGTTGCCGGTCTTCGCTGTCCATGGCTTATGGTAGGCTTCAACCTGTGACTTGGTATAGGCACCGCCCCAGCTGACAGCTGTGATGCTGCCAGCCATGGCCGTTGATGCACCAAGCAAAAGTGCGCCAGAGGCGACCAATGCAGTTAATTTTTCCATCTTTCTTTCTCCTTGTGATCAATGGTTCGGCGTCACGGAAAAACCTTATCCGCGTCGCAAGTCGTCTTCCGTCAAGCGTCTAGCGCTCGACAGTCTTCAGGGAGCCAGCCGATATTGATTTTTTGGCCTGGCACCAAACGTTCCTGGTCAGGGGCATTTCGGCATTTAATGATAAAATCATCATTGCCAGCCACCGAAACCCGGGTTCGAAACACATCGCCCATATAGATGAATTCTTTCACCTCAGCTTCGATCGTATGGGCCCTGTCGGCAATTCGATTGACGGTGGTCTCAACTCGTTCCGGCCTAATCGAGACCTTTGTGCGTTGTCCCACGCGGTCGACATTCACGGCCTTACAAACAATATCTTCGCCATTGTCTAAGGTCACCAAAGCTTGGTCACCGTTGAGCTGGGTAATGATTCCTTCAAGGGTGTTATTTTCGCCAATAAACTGCGCGACAAAGCTGTTTTCAGGCTGTTCATAAAGAGTTGCTGGCGACGCTAACTGCTGAATTCTGCCATCTTCGAAAACCGCAACCCTGTCTGACATGGTCAGGGCCTCGGTCTGGTCATGGGTGACGTAGACAACAGTGATGCCTAAGCGGTGCGCAAGATTGGTAATCTCGAACTGCATTTTTTCGCGCAATTGCTTATCCAACGCGCCAAGCGGCTCGTCCATCAGCACCAGTTCAGGTTCAAACACCAGGGCGCGTGCTAAGGCGATACGTTGCTGTTGACCGCCAGAGAGCTGAGCCGGTCGGCGCCCCCCAAAGTCAAGCATTTCAACCATCTCAAGGGCGTGATTGACCTTTTGTTCCCGGTCGGCTTTGGTAATTTTGCGCATTTCCAGGGGAAAAGCCAAATTCTCTGCAACGGTCATATGCGGGAACAAGGCATAGTTTTGAAACACCATGCCAATGCCGCGCTTATGTGGCGGGATATTATTGATCGGCACGCCAGCCAGACGGATATCGCCATGGGTCGCGGTTTCAAAACCTGCCAGCATCATCAAACAGGTTGTTTTGCCAGAGCCGGATGGCCCCAACATGGTTAAAAACTCACCCTTGGCAATCGACAGGTTCAGGTCTTTGACCACCAGTGAATTGCCGTCATAGCTTTTTTGAACTTTTTCGAACGCCACAAAATGTGAATCGTCGATGTTCGTTGAAAAAGTGTTGTTCGGCGTCATTGACATGTCACGTCACCATCGGTGCTGTTCGTAATGAAATCATCGGGAAATAATGTTGTGGTCAGGGCCATAGGGAAAGCCGGTAATATTCTCGCTGCCAGCGTCCGAGATAACCAAAATATCATGTTCTCGGTAGCCACCAGCGCCTGGCTGGCCCTCTGGAATCCATAACATGGGCTCCATTGAGACCACCATCCCGGGGGTCAATTCGGTATCAATGTCCTCACGCAGCTCCAAACCAGCCTCCCGGCCATAATAATGCGACAGCACACCGAAAGAATGGCCATACCCAAACGAGCGATAACGTAGCAAACCGGCGTCATCTAAAAAGCGGTTCAACTCAGCGCAAATTCCCGCACAGGTCATCCCTGGCTTGATCAACGAGAGACCTAATTCATGGACGGCCACATTGGCCTCCCAAATTTTTCGTGAGGCGAGATCAGGCTCACCCAAAAATAGTGTCCGTTCTAAAGCTGTGTAATATCCTGAAATCATTGGAAAGGTGTTGAGGCTCAGAATATCACCGTGGACCAGCTTTCGGGTGGTCACGGGGTTATGCGCACCATCGGTATTCAGGCCTGATTGAAACCAGACCCAGGTGTCTCGCATTTCACTGTTTGGATGTGCATTGGCAATTGCCACTTCCATGGCGTCGCGGCCTGCCATGGCAATGTCAATCTCGCGGCTGCCGGCTTTGATGGCGTCGTGGATGGCCGCACCACCGATGTCGGCAATTCGAGCGCCCTCGCGGATCAAGGCGATTTCTTCGGCAGACTTTACCATCCGTGCGGCCATCGTCGCTGGCGCGATATTCACCAATTCAGGACTGTCCAGAAGGCTATCAAGGGCCTCACGTGCGCTCAACGTCATATGATCGGCCTCAATCCCAAGGCGACGACCTCCTTGGGTCAAAGAGGCGACAGCACGCCAAAAGTTATCGCGCTGCCAATCGGTGTAAATGACGTTATCGGCAATTGAGCGCCGCCAGGGTTGTCCGGCATCGATATTGGCAGAAATTGTGGTGCAACGATCCGCTGTCACGACACAGCCAAAGGGACGGCCAAAGGCGCAATATAAAAATCCTGAATAATAAGCAATATTATGCATTGATGTGAACAATACAGCAGGCAGGCCCTGATCTGCCATAATGGCGCGTAATGCGGTTAAGCGCCGCGCGTATTCTTCATCGGAAAAGGGGCGTGGAGCTTTCTCACCATTTTCAATAGAAAAATATTGTGGTCGGGAATTTTGATCTTTCAATTTTTTGCTCTCATGAGAATCGTTAAGCCCAATTCATGATTGGTTTGCTTCGCCGAGGAAGTTTCTAATTTAGACTTCCTATATCCGTCTCTACACTCTATCCAAATCGGCTTTATCTCACTGACGCTTTTTTGACGTTCTTTTATACACGTCCATCATTGTGTTATATTCAAGCCGTTAGTTCTCAGTACAATCGGACCTCACACTCACAACGGTAGTCTTTATCTTCCGTCAGAGTCAACAGCATCATCGCCAAGGCCGCCTTAATGAGCTGCGATAATTCGAAAGTCGATGGCATATGACCGAATATAATGTTTCTGAAAGCGGCGGTTTTGACGCCCTTGGCTTCTTAAGCGCGTTAATTGCGATCCCAAGTTGTGATCCGCCAGGCGGCGAGCTTGCGGCGGCGCAGTTTGTGCACCGTGGTCTAACAGAAATTGGTATTGAGTCGGTTTTGGATGAATTCATGCCCGGGCGGGCAAATGTGATTGGCCGCTTGATGGGCAATGGGGCAAAGCCGCCACTGGTTTTGTCGGCGCATTTAGACACCACCCCCGTTGGTGATCAGCCGTGGGATTTTGATCCCTTTGCAGGTGATATTGTCGATGGCCGCATCAGGGGGCGGGGCAGCGCCGATATGAAATCTGCGATCGCCACGTTCATGGCCGCGGCCGCGCGCATCAAACAGCAGGAAATTGCCCTTCGTGGTGATCTCATTCTGGCATTTACAGCCGGTGAGAGTGCCAATTGTCTTGGCTCAAAGCATCTGGTCGCAAACGGTTTTCAGTCTGAAATTGGGGCTTTCCTTTGTGGAGAGCCAAGCACGCTAGACATCATCGTTGCCGAAAAAGCTGTGCTGTGGATTTCCGCAGTTGCGGAAGGTGAAATGGGGCATGTGTCCGGCGCTGCGGGCAGCAATGCCATTGATTTAATGATGGGGTTTTTAAGTGATCTGAAAAGCCTTGATTTGGTAGTTCCCGCGCATCCCATGCTAACCGGGCCAAGCATCAACGTTGGCCGAATTCACGGCGGGTCAGCCGTGAACGTAACGCCGGACCAATGCAGGGCAGAAATTGATGTCCGGTTTGCCCCCGGCATTGATCACGCCGCAGTGCTTGCACAGATTCAGGCCGTGACGCCGCCGCTTATTGACCTGCAAATCATGGATTTCAAACCGGCGATCACCCAAGCGCCAGACAGCGATTTCGTCAAGATTTGCAGCCAAGCGGTTCAGTCCGTCACGGGCAAGCCGCCAAAGATCAAAGGCGTGTCTTATTACACCGATGGGGCGGTATTTTTGAACGGTTTAGATGTACCCTTCGCCATTATCGGGCCAGGTGATTTGGGGGCCAGCGGACAGCCGAATGAAACCACTTCGGTGACCTATATTCAGCAGGTGATCGACATTTATGTCGATATCATCACAACCTGGGATCAACGCTAGCCGCCCTGGCTGTGTGATCGGTTACAGGTTGAAAGAATTGTTTATTTTGCGTCCTTTGAATGGCGTGGCAGACTGCCGGTGAGTCGCTCTTAAATCGAAAGTTTGATCCATGTCGCACCGCTTTGCCGCCGTTCTGCTTGCCGCAGGTCAAGGCACTCGGATGAAATCCGATATTCCCAAAGTTCTGCATAAAATTGCCGGTCGGTCGATGATTGGCCATGTGGCTGCCGCATTAGAGCCGCTCGCCCCAGAGGCCCAAATCATCGTCCATGCCCCCGGGGGCGACGGGATTGCAGGCACCGTGGCGGGCGGGGTGGCGGCAGAACAAACTATCCCGCTTGGCACTGGGGATGCGCTTAAGTCTGCCTTGCCGGTTCTGCCTGATGGCCTGGATACAGTGTTGGTTCTGTTTGGTGATACGCCCTTTATTAGCTCGGCGACATTGGCGAAAATGCTGGCCTTAAGGGCCTGCGCTGATGCCCCTTCAGTTGTGGTTCTTGGGTTTGATTGCCCGCCGCCACATATGTATGGCCGCTTGGTTCTTGATGCGGCGCAACGCTTGACCCGGATTGTTGAAGCGCGTGACGCCTCTCAGACGCAGTTGGCAATCTCGCTATGCAATTCTGGGATTATGGCGATCGCTGCAGACCGGTTGCAAGAGTGGCTTGGGCAAATTGGAAATGCCAATGCCAAGGGCGAATTTTACATGACCGATTTGGTTGAAATTGCTGTTGCTGCCGGGGCCCATTGCGCGGCTGTGTCTGGATTAGAAAGCGAAGCTTTGGGAATTGATGATCGCATCGCGCTGGCCCGCGCGGAGGCCATCATGCAGGACCGATTGCGGCGGGCTGCTCTGGAAAATGGCACCACCCTTGTGGATCCGTCCAGCGTCACTTTGAGTTTTGATACTGAAATGGGCCGTGACTGTGTCATCCACCCGCAAGTGGTGTTTGGCCCTGGTGTTAAACTTGCTGATCAAGTTGAAATTAAACCTTTCAGCCATTTAGAGGCCAGCACCGTTGCCACAGGCGCGGTGATTGGGCCTTTTGCGCGCCTGCGCGGCGGTGCTGACATTGGCCAGAACGCGCGTGTTGGTAATTTCGTTGAAGT
>JBELLC010000092.1:0-12031 GCA_042088965.1 Nisaea sp.
GGGGGAGTCAATGCGCCGATTACGCACTGTTCTTCAGTTCTTTGTTGTGATTATTCTTGTCATCCACGCGCCATCACCGCACAACGCGATGGCCACCGATCGGGCGGCCACGGGTGGCGCGCAGACCTTGGACGAGATTATGGCTCGGCAAAAGGGGGCTGCTGCGGACAATACTGCGCGCCGCGCCGCCATTGGCAATCCGGAAAATGCTGCGGCCATGACCGCCCCGCTTGGCACCTTAGGTGGTGCATCGGACCCTGATCTATGGCGTGCCTTGCGTTTTGGCACCGCCAATGTCAACGCCTCACATGATGGACCAGGGGCAAAAGTCTTAATTCAAGATGGCGGCATATGGTGGTGGCAATTCCGCAAAGGCCCGCTGAGCTCTTTTGCCGTTTATTTGCTGGCAGGCATGATGGTGCTGCTGGCGGCTTTTTTTCTGCTGCGCGGGCGCATCCAGATTGACGGCGAAAAGACAGGCCACAAAATTTTACGCTTCAAAAAGATTGAGCGGGCGGGGCATTGGCTACTTGCGGGGTCATTTATTCTGCTTGGGGTGACCGGTATCATTAGCTTATTTGGCCGGACAGTGCTGATCCCGCTGCTTGGTCACACGGCTTTCGCGTTTCTTGCAACGGCGACCAAATGGATTCACAACTATGTCGGCTGGGTGTTTATGGCCTCGTTGGTGATAATCTTTGTGCTATGGGTCCGCGATAACCTGCCTGACCGCACAGACATCACCTGGTTACGCCAAGGCGGCGGATTATTCACAAAAGACCATCCGCCTGCCAAAAAGTTCAATGCAGGCCAAAAACTTATCTTTTGGGCTGTCATTCTGCTTGGTGGATCTATCTCCATCACCGGGTTGGCATTGTTGATTCCGTTTGAGATCAATATATTTGCCGGCACCTTCAAACTGCTCAACAGTTTGGGTCTTGCGCAGTTGTTTGGCGGCACCCGCTTGCCAGAGATGCTTGCCCCACATGAAGAAATGCAATTTGCGCAATTATGGCATGCCCTCAACAGTTTTGTGCTGCTGGCGATTATCCTGGCCCATATCTATATCGGCAGTATCGGCATGGAAGGCGCCTATGATGCGATGGGGTCCGGCAAAGTTGACGCCCAATGGGCCCGCCAACATCATGCCATTTGGACAGAGGAACTGATGGCACCGCACCCGCCTGCTGCAAACAGCAAACCACCCCGTCATGACGCCGGTAGTGGCCCCGATAATGGCGAAACCTGATCACAGCGCATGAGTACACAAACACCCTGACAGCGGCATTCACCGCCCCCGACCGGCACTTTGTGTGGCCCTCACCATCTGCAAATAATCATCTGCAAATTATCTGGTCAGCCCGCGCCATCAATGCTTTGCTGACAGCCCGCTAAACCTGCGATTTTAGGAAAAGAAAAATGCCAAATCTTTGCCAAATTAATGTTCTTAAAAGGCAGGTGACCACGCGACTTTGGGGTATCGAAGCATGTTGATAAATGTCTGTGGTTGTCTGAGATGAATGACATTTGGGCGGGGTTAGAGGCAGCGTTCTGGCTGATCGCAACATTGGATGGTGATCTGGTCGGGATCACAGCCCGCTCTTTACAAGTGAGTCTGTCAGCGCTTGTCATTGCATCCATTATCGCCCTGCCATTGGGAACATGGTTAGCGATCCGGCGATTTCGTTATCGGCGCGCAACCATCGCCACCCTGAATGCGTTAATGGGATTGCCGCCTGTTGTGGTTGGCCTGATCGTTTATTTGCTGTTATCGCGCGCCGGGCCTTTTGGTGTGATGGGCCTATTGTTCACACCGACGGCCATGATCATCGCCCAGATCATCATTATCACACCGCTGATTGCCTCCATCACGCATCAAGCCATCCGGGAGCTTTGGGCCGATTATCATGATCTCCTCATCTCTCTTCACACCAGTCAATGGCAGCGCATTACAACCTTGATTTGGGACGGTCGGCGAGCCCTTTTGACAGCCGCTTTGGCCGGTTTCGGCCGCGCTATCGGCGAAGTTGGGGCAATCATGATTGTTGGCGGGAATATTGACCACGCCACCCGGGTTCTGACCACTGCCATCGCCCTGGAGACCAGCAAAGGCGATTTTGCCTTGGCCTTGGGGCTTGGTTTTGTGCTGATTGCTTTGGCGCTGACCGTGAATATTCTGATCCACGCTCTCTCGCGAACCGAACGAGACAGCACATGGTAGGTATCGAGACGAATTTGATGCTGACAGCGGCTGTTGTTAAACGCCGCCAAAAGACCATCCTGGGGCCGATAGACCTGCATCTTGCCAACACCGGCTTTACCATCGTGCTTGGTCCAAATGGTGCTGGCAAAACAACCTTGCTGAAAGTCCTGCATGGGATTGAGCGATTAAGTGGCGGGCAGCTGCACGGCGCAACCCCCGCGCAACTCAGCCGTCAGCAACAAGCCTATGTGTTTCAAAGCCCAATTATGTTGCGCCGATCGGTCTGGGCCAACCTTGCCTATCCGCTGCACTTAATCGGCAGCCCAAAAATAGAAATCTCGCAAAAAGTTGACCATTGGGCAGAACGCATTGGCCTCGCAACAGCGCTTGACCGGCCTGCACCACGCCTGTCTGCGGGCGAAAAACAAAAGCTTGCCCTCGCCCGGGCCTTAATCCGCGCCCCGAAGACGGTATTTTTGGACGAGCCCTGCGCCAATCTTGATGGCCGTTCAACCCGCGAAATTGAAAACCTGCTGCACGAAGCATTTGCGGCAGGCACCCGCATTATCATGACCACCCATGATTTGGGACAGGCCCGACGACTGGCGACAGATGCGGTCTTTATGGTCAAAGGACAGATAAATGATCAAGGAGCCGCGCCGGGTATTTTTGACAATGCCCGCACCCCTGAAAGTCGCGCTTTTTTCGCTGGGGAGATCGTCGAATGATCCGCTTACTGACGCTCGTCACTTTTTTAATGCTGGGATCGGCGCAGGCTGAGACCATGCGCTTGGCTGTCACCACGAGTTTCCATAACTCGGGGCTTTCTGATCTGCTGCTCCCCGCCATAAAGGCAGATACAGGCATCGACGTGCAGCTTTTGGTGGTCGGCACGGGGCAGGCCCTGCGGCTCGGGCAGGCAGGCGATGTTGACGCCATCCTTGTGCATGCAAAAGCAGCCGAGGAAAAATTCGTCGCTGCTGGCTTTGCGACCCACCGCCGCCGCATCATGTATAACGATTTTGTCGTGATCGGCCCGGCCGATGATGTCGCCCACGTCAAACAGGCAGCTGATGCCCGCGACGCCTTTCAACGGATCGCCCGCAGTGAATACGATTTTGTTAGCCGTGGTGATGACAGCGGCACCCACAAGAAAGAACAGAGCCTTTGGCGCGCTGCACAGCTTAATCCAGAGCAGTTTGCCAGCTGGTATAAATCCCTTGGGATGGGCATGGGGGCCAGCTTAAACACCGCCGCTGGCTTGAACGCCTATATCCTAGCGGATCGGGCAAGTTGGCTGAATTTTGGTAATAAAGCGGACCTGGCCTTGCTGTACTCAGGAGATCCTGTGTTGTTCAACCAATATGCCTTCTTGCCCATTAATCCAGCACAACACCCGCATGTAAAGCATGCGGCCGCTCGGATTCTTGAAAAATGGCTTACCAATTCCGCGGCGCAAACACTAGTCAACACGTACAAAATTGCCGGTCAACAATTGTTTGTGCATAATGCGCACTCAGAATGACAGCGCCCCATTTGGGCCCGCCAAAAGTCTGATTTGCCAAAATCCAACCGTTTTCGATCCGATTAAAAAATTAAAATTTACACGCCTGGGGAATTGAGGACTGCGACGGATTGGCATATATGAATTGCGAACTATGTTGCTGCGTGATGATTGATTTTTGACCCCACCCTGCGACCGATAGAAACGCATTTAGAGAGAGGACTACTCATGGCTTTCGAACTTCCAGAGCTGCCTTACGCCAAAGACGCCCTTGAGCCCCATATTTCTGCTAACACGCTCGACTTCCACCATGGCAAGCATCACAACTCCTATGTTGTTAACCTCAATGGTATGCTTGCCGATTCCGAAATGGCCGGTGACAGCCTTGAAGAGATCATCCACAAAGTGGCTGGCGATGCAGGCAAAGCCGGTGTCTTCAACAACGCCGCACAAATCTGGAACCATACTTTTTATTGGCATTCCATGAAGCAAAATGGCGGCGGCAAGCCGACTGGCGCGATTGCGGCTAAAATCGATGAAGATTTCGGGTCCTATGATGCCTTTGTTGAAGCGTTCAAAGTTGCCGGTGCAACTCAATTCGGGTCAGGTTGGGCTTGGTTGGTGCTCGAAGATGGTAAGCTGAAAATCGAAAAGACCGGAAATGCCGAGCTGCCCATGACCAAAGGGCAAACAGCGCTGTTGACCATGGATGTTTGGGAGCATGCCTATTACTTGGACTTCCAAAACCGCCGCCCAGATTACATCGCCACGTTCTTGAATGAACTGGTGAACTGGGATTTTGCCAACGCGAATCTGGCCAACGCGTAAACAAATTAGCTGGCGTAAAAAGCGACAGCGCAGAGGGGCGGTGATCAAAAGGTCACCGCCCTTTTTTATTTCTCCCTTGCTCTGATCTGCTGACAAGGCGATGCTAAGACATCCTGTCTATCTTCGGCGAGCAAAGCCATGTCCTTAACAATTACCCCTTCTGGTCGCGCCTGTGGCGCCACCGTCACCGGTGTTGACCTGACCCAGGCTTTGGCCCCCGAGAGTGTCATTGCCATCCGACAGGCCTGGCTTGAGCATCATATTTTGGCCTTCCCAAACCAAGCCATGACCGATGACGATTTAGAGCGCTTCACCATCGCCTTTGGGGGCTTTGGCGATGATCCCTTTATCGCCCCCATCGCCGGTCGGAAAAATATCATTGCTGTGACCCGCAAAGCTGATGAAACAGCACCCGTATTTGCAGGTGGTTGGCATACCGATTGGAGTTTCCTGGAGGAGCCGCCTGCCGGCACCTGTCTTTTTGGTATCACCATCCCACCGACGGGGGGCGATACCTTGTTTGCCAATCAGCATCTCGCCTATGAACAGCTCCCCGATGATCTGCGGGCGGCGGTTGAGGGCAAGATGGCGGTGCATTCCGCTGCCGCTTCCTATGCCCCAAAGGGAAAATATGGGCTTGCCGATCAGGCCAGTGACCGCAGCATGGACATCCGCCCCTCAGACGCCGCCTTGGCGACCCATATCCACCCACTGGTGCGCCCTCATCCTGAAACCGGCCGCCTTGGCCTATTCAGCACCAAGGGCTATATCAAAGCACTTGTAGATATGCCCGCAGACGCGAGCGATGCTTTGCTTGATCGGCTTTATCAATGGCAGGGCCGCGATGAATTTGTTTATCGCCAAAAATGGCAGCCCAATATGTTGGTGATGTGGGATAATCGCAGCCTGTTACATATGGCGACAGGTGGTTATGAAGGCCACGCCCGCCATCTGCACCGGACCACGATTGCCGCGGCCAAAACCAACGCCTAGTCAGACAAGAATGAAATCCGCATGGATCACGAGGATCAGCAAATGACAGCGCTTCAGACGCGGCCCATGGGACCGTCCTTTGGGATTGAGGTTACCAACATCGACCTGGCCACCCTCACGGATGCAAGCTTCGATGACATTTACGCCCTCTGGCAGGCCGAACCTTTATTACTGTTTCGCCGGCAAAGCCTGACCGAACGTGAGCAGGTAAATTTCAGCCGCCGGTTTGGGGATCTGGATATCATTGTGCGCGACGACATGCAGTCACCCGCGACCCCCGAAATCATCTACATCACAAGTTTAAAGCGCCCTGATGGCAGCGCCCTTGGCGGCCTTGGCAGCTATGAGGTTAAATGGCATCACGACCAAGTGTACCGTCAACGGCCCGCCTCTGGATCTATCTTCTATGCCTTGGAAATGCCAGAGAACGATGGTCGCACCTCGTTTTGCAATACCAAATTGGCCTATGACGCGCTGCCCGATGCTCTGCGCCAGCGTGTTGACGGACGGCGCGCCACGTGTCGCTATGGCAACCAAGCCGATGTTAGCTTTCAGCAGGACTTTGCCAATGACCCCGAACGCGTGAAGGAGCTAAACAAGCGGACCCCTCCGGCCACCCATGACATGGTGTTGCACAACCCCGCGACAGGCCAAAAATCGCTTTATCTTGATCCCCATAAAACCTTTGCGATTGAGGGGCTGGACGGCCCTGCCGGTGCAGCGCTGATTCAAGATCTGCAAGCCCATATGCTGCAAGATCAATTCATCCACACGCACACGTGGCGCAATGGCGATGTCGTGCTGTGGGATAACGCCCGGCTATGGCACCGCCGCGAAGCCTTTAACGAGGATTTGCCGCGCTTCGCCAAACGCACCACCATCTTTTTAAATCCTGCTGACTTTGCGGTTCCAGAACCAGGTCTGGCATGACGGGAGCTAAGATGAGCGAAAAAACCACCCCTCTCGCTGGCCTGCGGGTGATTGATGCGGCCACCGTCTTGGCCGGGCCAACGATTGCCATGCAATTAGGTGATTTTGGTGCCGATGTGATTAAGATCGAGCATCCGCGCGGCGATGTCTTGCGGCAAACGGGGTTTTTAAAAGACGGCGTTGGCCTATGGTTTAAAATGGCCAACCGTAACAAGCGCGCCATCACGCTAAATTTTTCCCAACCTAAAGGCCAGGAACTGTTTAAGGAATTGGTCAAATCAGCTGATGTGCTGATTGAGAATTTTCGGACCGGCACAATGGAGAAATGGGGCCTGGGCTGGGAAGACCTGAAGGCCATTAATCCACGTTTGGTAATGGTGCGGGTTACTGGCTTTGGGCAAACAGGCCCCTATCGCCACCGCCCTGGTTTTGGCACGATTGCCGAGGCATTTAGTGGTTTTGCGGCGGCCACAGGAACGGCTGAAGGGCCGCCAACTCTGCCAAACTTTGGCCTTGCCGATGGCATAGCGGCGGCCTACGGCACCTTTGCCACCATGTTTGCCCTCTACCACCGTGATGCCCAAGGCAGCGGTGTCGGGCAATTCATCGACCTGAGCATTTATGAGCCCTTGTTCCAGGTGATGGGACCGCAACCACTGGACTATGACCAACTGGGCCTGATCGCAGAGCGTATGGGAAATCGGTCAAAGAACAATGCGCCCCGTAACACCTATCAAACCAAGGATGGCCACTGGGTTGCAATCTCCACCAATTCACCGGCCATCGTCAGCCGAGTCCTGACTCTATGCGGCGGCCCAGATGTGGCCGCTGACCCGCGTTTTCAAACCCCGCAAGGGCGGGTTGAACATATCGATGAAGTTGACGCCATTGTCGCCGACTGGATCGCCTTACATGATTTAGAGGGCGTGCTGGATGCTTTTGAAACGGCGGAAGCTGCGATTGGACCAGCCTACACCACCGACCAAATCTTTGCCGACCCACAATATCAGGCGCGCGCGGATATCATCACCGTTGAGGACGCCGATTTAGGCCCCATCCGGATGACCAATGCCTTCCCTTTTATGTCTGAAACACCGGCGAAAATTCGCCATGCAGGCCCGCGAAAAGGCCAGCACAATTCAGAAATTCTGGGTGATGAGTTGGGCTTAAGTGAAGCGATGTTAGCCAAGCTCGCTGCGGATGGGGTTATTTAAAATCACCACGACGCGGACAAAGTCTAAGGGTCAATAAACCCCCGAAAAACAACCCTTTATAATAGAGTAAACAGAAAATTCTTTCCCAAAACACCTCTTCGTGGATTTATTAACCTGTCTAACAATAAATTTGGGAAAAGTTATAAATTATTGTTTTAAATGGAAAATTGATTTTTCCATGCTATCTTTAAAAGCATTAGCTCATCAAATTCAAAGAGGTGTTTTGAACAATGGCGAATACGTTTCATTTGGCAGTCCCGGCTGGTGATCTCGATACAACAACGGCTTTTTATCGTGATGTTTTAGGCTGTGAGACAGGTAATATGGAGGCCGGACGCTGGGTCGATATTAATTTCTGGGGCAATGAGCTGACCTTGCACCAAAGCGAAGAGCGCTTGCCCACCGTCCGTCATGACGTTGACATGGGTGCGGTGGCGGTACCGCATTTCGGCGTACATCTTTCAGAAAGCGATTTTGAGACTCTCAAGGCGCGGCTGGCCAAACATGATATCGACTATATTGATCCCCCCTATCGGCGCTTCAAAGGCAATGAGTTTGAGCAAGAGACCTTTTTCATCAAAGATCCTAATGGCAATGTTATGGAAATCAAAACCATGGTGAACCCTGAGGTCCTGTTTAAATCCGCCTAAGCTTGCCACCAGCGCTTAAAAAGGCCTGCGGTCGATGATCGTGGCCTTTTTTGTTTTTGCAAACAGCGGGTCAATGATTGAGAATTCCAACCATTGTGCGTTTTTCAAAGGGGGCTTTCATGCCCGAAACCAGCGTTGAGCAACTTTTGGACCTGATGCAGATTCAGGCCTTGAAAGCGGCTTATTGCCGCTCAGTCGATGGAAAGCAATGGCAACAATTGCAGGACCTTTTCACGGCTGATGTGGTGTTTGACGGCTTTGGCTCAGCGCCCAGTGGCGCTCGCCTGGAAATGTTCATTGCGGGGATCTCGCAACGCTTTGCATCGGCTGTGACTGTGCATCATTGCCACATGCCCGAAATTCACTTTCTGGGGGCGGATCGCGCGCGTGGCATCTGGGCAATGATGGATTTGGTCGATCTTGGCCCAGGCAAAAGCCCGATTGAAGCCCCGGGCCATCGCGGCTATATTGGTCATGGGCATTATGAGGATGAGTACAGGCGCGAAAAAGGGGTGTGGAAATTTAGCTTTAAACGCCTGACACGCCTGCGCCTTGACCCACTGCCCGCCGATTACCCAATTGCCCGCACAGACCTGCTGGCGGCCAATCCACAATGGCTCTCTGCCACATCCTAGCGGCCGCTATCTTTGCGGCACCTTAAAAGTTTAAGGCCATCTCGGCATCCACAAGGCGTCCGAAACGCATCGGCGTGTCTATAGATGATGAGAGGTTAAAAAGCGCTGCCAAAAAGTTGTCAATTTTGTCTCAAAATTATGCCGACCATAACGCTTGGCTGTGGCAAATCCTGCCGCGCGACGGTGGTGATATGCCCGATCGCGTCTTTTGGCGCTAAGACACAGCTGATTTAACCCCTCAACACAGGCCTCAACATCGCCATCGGGGCACCAGATACCATTGTCTTTTGTGGCAAAATCCTTGCCGCCCTCACCATCAAAACCTGTCACCAAACAGCCGCTTGCCATGGCTTCCAGAGGCGGCAGTCCAAGCCCCTCCCGACGGCTCAATGATAAAAAAATCTCTGCTGTCGCAAGCGTGCTGGCAACCCGGCTGGCGGATACACCGTCAATTTTAATAAATTCATAATCGTCATGATCAGGGTAGCGGAACCGGAAACGCCTGAGAATTTGCTCTGATACCTGCGGCCATTTTCGGGGCATATAAGCGATTTTCTTTTGCTTTTCTTGATCTCTGAATTGATCGTCCGCAATTTCTGGCGGGATAACCGCAATCGGTACATCGGTGACTTGGTGCGCGACCTCAACTGCGCTGACATGGCTGACAACCATCAAACAATCGGTATTTTTGCGGCTGATGATGGGATTTAAGCGGTCTTCGCCATAGGGGGATCTGACAGCTTGTAACCCGAAGTGATTTTGGCAAAAATAAACTGATTTCGCCCGCTGTTCGTTGGTCGACAGATACTCATAAATCTTCCGCGAATATTCGCCAAAAACCACCACGTCATTAACGCCAATCACATGACGTGGTCCCTGCCATACAGGCGCTGGCTGCTCCAACCACAGCGGCAGATCGACGCCGTTTGGTGGCAACAGATAAACCGGGTATCCAAGGTGCAAAAGATGTTGCACATGGCGATTTGCAACCGTCACCCCACCCGCTGGCGAGGGCATCCGCTGCGGCAATGTATACAGGATTCTATTCACCATCGTTGGCAACTTGACTCAAAATTGACGTGCATAGGGCATCGTGCCCGAAATTGAAACAAAAGAGACCAACAAACGAAGAAATCTACGTCTGATGTGCCTTATAGAACTGTTTAGTTGTATCAAAAATCGACGCCGTGATGTCGAGATATTCTTGATAACTTGAAACCCTCGTTAAATATTTTTTCATCATCATTGTTGGTTCTTGATAGCAGGCAAATAAATGTAACGTGCTTTTTCTGTATTTTCTATTAGCCTTTAAGGGACTATCGGTCATTGCAAGAGTTCCTAAAAACATCTGCATCTTTTGTGCTTTTAAAATATTGATGCATTTTTCAGCTGTTTCTGGGCGATCTGCCTCTATCGATAAAAACAGCTTTGGGTGGAACAGGGCTTCCATTCCGCGCAAAACCTTATCTTCTTGTCCCTTGACATCAATTTTAATGAGCCGGGGCTGTTGATCTTTCAAAGCAATAATGCCATCCAGCCGCCGTACGGGAACTTTATGCGGGCCCGCGCCCGCCTTCAAAACATTGCCACCGTAATTACCCCGCTTTTGCAAATCCATTTTAGGAAGGCAAAGGACGTGGTTTTTATCACCAAGGCCCATGTTGTAGAGCCTGCCCTTGGTGAAGTTTTGTAAATTACGGTGCGCCAATGCAAAAAATTCTGGCACCGGTTCAATGCCGATAATTTCCACCTCCGGGTGATCTAATTTGATCTGAAATGAAATCGCACCGATGTTCATGCCGACATCAACAAACACGTCATTTTCGCCGAGTATCTCATTATAGATTGATATTTCTCCAGTTCCAAAAGCGCCATATTCCTTGATGGTCGTTGAGACACCAGAATCGTTTTCGAAAATATAAAAGTCATGATTTTTGAAAGTTATTTTTTTGATCATTATTATCTTTCAACATGGCACCTCATTGGTTTGCCGGGAAACGCTTTGGTTGTGCGCCGAAAACCATCCCGTTCCCGAAAGGCGCAGCTCTGCTCAAGGTGTTTTCAAGGATTACTCTTATCACCTGAAATGCGATTTACAATCTTAAATTGCCACGCTGCACCAAGGGCTTTTGCCGGGTTTGCGCGTGCGAGGTTCGTCGCTTGGTGACCTGCGTTGCCAGGTCAGGTGCCGGTTTTTTTAATCTTTACCGTTGCTATAACAACGCACAAGTTTTTTTCAGCGTATTTTAGGACCTTTTAAGGCGTCGCTTTACCAGCCCTTGACAGGTTGATCGAGCGACAGATTTTCATCTCCGGCCAAGTATTGGCGCAGTCTTTTCAAGGTATTCATCAAATCCAGAAATCTTTTGTAACAGGCGCTTCATCCAAAAGCTCGGCTCCCTGAAACAGGCAAAAATATGCACGGTCGAATGGCGATCATAGGCGGTATCTCGGTTGCTTTTCGTCCGATCCGTGACAGCCAAGGCACCACAATAAAGATCCATCTTTCTTGCTTTGAGAAGCTGAATATATCTCTTGGTTGACTCGACCCTGTCCGCCTCTAAGGACAGAAAAATACCATCATGAATAAGACCATCCATACCTTCAACAACCCGATCTTCCTGCCCTTCGACATCAATCTTGACTAACTTTGGCCGAATTTTTTGGAGTTCTTTAAAGCTATCTAATCTGCGTAGCGGGATTTGGACATTTTGGCCATTTGCGTCAAATACGCTTGATCCATAATTTGACTCTGCTTTTAAATTGAACTTTCCCATTGAAATTGTGTCATTTTTTGCCCCCAAACCAACGTTGTAGAGTTTAACGTTTTTAAATCTTTCCAGGTTTTTTGCTGCCAATGTGAAAAACTCGGGGACCGGTTCGAATCCATAAATTTGGAGATCAGGTCTTTCTTTTTTCAGTTGAAATGAAATGGCACCGATATTCAGGCCAACATCGACAAATACGTCATCCTCACCGAGGATATCTTTATAAATTTTGAGCTCGCTAAAGCCGAATGACTCATTTTGTTTAATGGTTTTAGAAACGCCATTATCATTTTTGAAAATATGAAA
>JBELLC010000093.1:0-11830 GCA_042088965.1 Nisaea sp.
CGCTTTACAGCCACGGCATGGGCTTTGCCCAAGATGTGGAAAGCTTGTATCGGCACATCCGCACGCACTGCCCCGCTGAAGCGGAGGGTGTGCTGATTGCGGGCACGGGCTTTCGATGCGTGGGGATTTTAGATGCCTTAGAGCAGGACCTGGCCCGGCCAGTCATTTCTGCCAATCAAGCCAGCCTGTGGCATAGCTTGCGGCACGCTGGTGTGGGCCAAAAGATAAGCGGCTTTGGCAGCTTGTTGCGCCTTTAACAGCCAACCCGAAAGGGACGATCAGTCCAGCCAGCGATTGGCAAAGTCATGGAAGCGCTGTTGCAGGGGCTGCCAATGAGGTTCCCGGTCAGCGTCAAGCCCTAAGAAATGGTTGATATCACCAATCCCGGCGCGGCGGGCAAAAGCCGCATTACTGGCGGTGAATTGGCCCATAAAGCGGGCCCCTGCCTGAGGTGTCATCAGGCTGTGATACGGATCCTCGAATAATGCTGGGTTAAGACGATGAAAATGTTTTAGCCGGGTTTTTTGATCGATGGATGGTGTGCGCGACAAAAGATAGGTCATCGGGCGCGGCAAGCTGGCGTTGATCTGCCGTCGTGGCGCAACCAAGGCCAGATTTGCCGGTAAACCCAGATATTCCCTGAAATCCCCAATAATATTTTGCCCAGGCCATAACGCGCGGTTATAGGGTCGCAGGATAAGTTTTTCTGCCCCCAGGCTGTCAAACAAGGGCTCAAAACGCGCCATAAGGTCATATTGATAATGGTTTTCGGTCTCAATCGGACCGCAATAAAGCCCTTTGACCACTTCTGCAAAGACCGATTCTTTCAGCACATCTTGGCGTCGGAGGTAATAAATCAAGCGCAGATTATAACGCGCCAGAACGTCCAGTACGGGCGTTCGGAAGGTTTCATCTAAAAATAAATGCCCAAACTCTTCGCCAGACATCACAACAGTTGAAACCTCTGGCTGATCCATAAGGCGTCCAATGGGGGCGAGCTGTTTCTGGATCGCCTGTGGATCGCCCTTGGTTTTTTTCAGGGCGTCTACCAAGTGGTTATGGTGTGTTGCATTGGCATTGGCATGGATCGTGATCTCTGCCGGTTGCGGGTAAACAACGCCTGCCTTAGCCAACCGCGCGCGGTTTAGCGACAACACATGCTGCAAATAACTGGTCCCGGTTTTATGAAGACCGCAGTGGATGAGAAGGTGTTTTCCGCTTACTTGTGCCATGAAAGTCGCCAAACTGCCTATTGTGCGGCCTTAACGGGGCCATGGCAGGGAATAGGTTTTCACATTGGTGAAAAACGCCATTGCTTCAATCACCCCTTCTTTGACGCCATTGCCGCTATCTTTAATGCCGCCAAAAGGTGACATTTCAATGCGATACCCAGGTTGCTCCCAAATATTACAGGTGCCAACATTTAGGCCATCAATAAATGCTGTGGCCCGGCGCAAGTCATTGGTGCAGACCCCAGAGGACAACCCAAAGGCGGTACTGTTAGAAATATTCATCACAGCGGTGTCATCGTCAGGGACGCGAATAATTGGCACAATCGGCCCAAAGGTTTCTTCCATCACCAGAGCACTGCCATGGGGGACTTTATCAATCACGATCGGCGGCAATAATGCGCCGTCGCGTCCGGGATGGTAAAGAATTTCAGCGCCTTGTTTTTCCGCCTCATAGACCCGCTGTTCGAACAGCGCGGCGGCCTCTTTATGGATCACACAGCCAAGCTCGGTTTCAGGATTCATCGGGTCACCAAAGCGGATTGCTTTGGCCTTTGCGAGGACCAAGGGAACGAATTTTTCGGCAACAGACTGCTGCACCAAAATGCGTTTAACCGCTGTGCAGCGCTGCCCTGAATTGCCTGTGGCGCCAGCAACCGCAATGGCCGCTGCTTTGTCCAGATCGGCGTCATCAAGGTCATTCAAGATAATCAGCGGATCATTGCCGCCAAGCTCTAGCGCGGTGCGCTTAAAGCCTGCTTTGCCCGCGATCATTTTGCCAACAGGCACACCGCCCGTAAAGGTAATGATATCAATATGTTCATTGACGATCATTTCATCGCCAATGTCCTCGGGCCAACCTGTCACGATCTGAAACATTTCTGGCGGCAAGCCTGCTTCATACAAGATATCAGCAAGGGCAATAGCGCTCAGGGGTGTCAGCTCGGTAGGTTTGCAGACCACACAGTTATTGGTGGCGACCGCAGGGGCGATTTTATGCGCCACCATGTTTAAGGGGTGGTTAAACGGGGTGATCGCCGAAATGGCCGTGACAGGCTCGCGCTTGGTGAAGATTTTGCGATCTTTGCCATGGGGCGTTAAATCACAGGAGAAAATCTCACCATCGTCAATCACCGCCCTTTGGCCTGCAAACATGAATACATCATAGGCCCGGCCTGTTTCATAGAGCGCATGTTGCTGGCAAATACCCAACTCAAGGGTCAGCCAATAGGCAATCTCTTGGCGGCGTTCAATGATCAGCTCAGCGGTTCGGAACAGGATTTTCTGCCGCTCATATCGGCTAAGTTTCGGTTGATAGGCGGCGGCGATATCAAAGGCCCGCGCCGCATGTTCGGCCTGTCCGGCAGGCACGCTGCCAATGACCTGACCCGTATAGGGATAATGTACCTCAATAACGTCATCGGTAAAGACGGTTTGGCCGCCAATCCGCATCCCTTCATGACGGATCGTGGCAGGCAGGCCCTGGGCATTTGCGTGTTGCATAATATTCCCTGTTTTCAAGCGATGAGTTTGGCGCGTTCGGTCAATGCTTCTGGCGGTGGGGCGGCAGATGACACCCCCATTTCCGCTAGGCTGTCTTTGGCCGCATCAATAATACGCTGCATCACCGGCGCATCGACCTGGCCAATACAGCCAACCCGAAAGCTATCCACAACGGTTAGCTTGCCGGGATAAATGATAAAGTTTTTAGCCTTCATTAAAGCGTAGAAACGATCAAATTCAAAAGCAGGGTCAGCGGGGCAAAAGAACGTTACAATGATGGGTGATAGCCAGCGCTCAGCGAGTAAGGTTTCAAATCCAAGGGTGCGCATCCCGGCCACCAAAACATCGCGGTTTTCCGCATACCGTGCGCCTCTGCCAGAAACACCGCCCTCTGCCTCATGGCCGCGTAAGGCCTCTAGAAAAGCTGCAACGATATGCGTCGGTGGGGTAAATCGCCATTGTCCGGTTTTCTGCATATGCGTCCATTGGGCATGCACATCAAGGCTCAGGGATTGGCTGTTGCCTTCGGCGGCTTCAAGGGCGTCGGTGCGGGCAATTACAAAACCAAAGCCTGGCACGCCTTCGATGCATTTATTCGCCGAGGAGACCATCGCATCATATTGGATTTGGGTGGGCTCTAACGGGACGGCCCCAAAAGCAGACATGGAATCGACCAGTAATTTGCGGCCCGCAGCGGCGGTGGCGGCGGCGATTTCCGCCAGCGGGTTTAAAATCCCTGAACTGGTCTCGCAATGGATGGCGATGACATGGCTGATGGCGGTATCATCGTGCAAAATCGCGCTGACCTCATCGCCGCGCGGGGGTAAGTAGTCGCCTTTATCCAGCAACACATAATCACGGCCAATATAAGCTAAGGTTTCCGCCGCCCGTTTGCCATAGGCGCCATTGGCGAGCACCAAAACCTTTCCCTCCCGGGGCACAAAAGAGCCAAGCATCGCTTCGACCGCGAATGTCCCGGAACCTTGGATCGGCACGCAGTCATAATCGCTGTGTCCAGGGCCCAGAAGGGCCAGCAGGCGGCGGCGCAGGTCCGCAGTCATGGCTCTGAAATCACCGTCCCAACTGCCCCAATCCCGCAACATCGCCTCTTTGACAGCAAAAGATGTGGTCAAGGGCCCGGGGGTCAACAAATACGGCTCTCCCAATCGGGGGGCTTCAAGGGGGGGTGGGCGGTTGGACATCGGCGCTCTCCTTGAAAAATAATTCTCCCCTTTATCCAGCCTGTTGCTGCATCTGTAAAATTGTAAATCACCCTAATGAGATGATTTTACGGCAAATTAATCGTAACAGATGAGGGTCGAGGGGTATTTATATCGCTTTCTGACCGATATGACCGCCAGCGAGGGGCGCGGGATCATTGCCCGGTGGGCGATCAGCCGTTGACCGCGGCGTTAATCACAGGGTTATAATTAAACGCTCACCAAGGTTTTTTGAGGGCGGCACGATGATGCTTAACATGCCAGTAGGTTTTCAGGTTCAAGCGCTGAAAGAGAGCGGCTTTGGGGCGCGTGTTCGGGCGCCCGAGGGGGGTAGCGCTGGGGATGTTATTGCCGTGCTCGAGGATCACAGAGAAGGCCTATTAGAGTGTTTTTATGCCCATAACGGGTTTTTGGTCTTGCCAGCGATGACGGCAATCAGCGCGGATCCAGCACTGCTGGTGCGCCTCAGTGCGCTGTTTGGCTTGGACGTTGAAAACTATCATGAAACAGGTGCGCTGAAAGAAAACGTCTTGTCTGATGTGCCAGAAATATTGTTGGTCTCGAATATCCCGCCAGCGCGCCCACGGGTGCCGGTGCGCCCGCAACCGCCGCTGACCGCTGACGGTCAATTGCCGGTGCAATTTCCACACCGCCGTGGCTGGCATACCGATCAAAGCTATCGCAGGCCACCCCCAGATATCTCGCTTTTTTACTGTGAAACAGCGGCGCCTATTGACCAAGGCCAAACACTTTATGCCGACGGTATTTCGGCATACGCAGCCTTGCCAGATGCTCTAAAAAAGCAAATTTCTGGCCTCCAAGGCTTGCACGTGTGCCCGGGAAAGGGGCGCGCAGAACAAGCGGTGCGTGCGGGTGAGGTCCCGCAACCGCTCGGCGCCCATGAGCAACCTCAATTGCAACCCGTGGTCCGCTATCATCCGGTTACAGGCACGCCAGCTTTGTATTTATGTGAGGCGGGGCAAATGGATTGGATTGATGGCCCCTTCCCGTCAATGCAGCCCGGCCCTGATGGCGATGGGGCCGCGCTGTTATATCAATTGATGACACATTATACGGCCCCTCAATTTACCTATGTGCATGAATGGTCAGCGGGTGATTTGGTGATTTATGATAACCGCTCGATGATCCATGCGGCGACTTGGTATGATGCGGACCTGCACCAGCGGCGCATGTGGCGCACAACGGTGCGAGGCAATCCTGGCGCGCTCTATGCGGGTGAGGCGGCAAGCTGGCGGCCTCAATAAGCGGTTGTGACAGTACATGACGATTGAAAGTTTTAAAGGATTAGCAGATGCTCGCACGGATTGATCATATTGTTCTGAATTGCCGCGACGTGGCGGCGACAGCAGATTGGTTTGAAAAGGCCCTGGGGCTAGAACGTGTTGTCTTTGGCCCCGACAAACGCATTGCCCTTAAATTTGGCGACCAAAAAATCAACTTGCGGCCGATTGGTGCTGAAAATTGGATCACAGGCCACAGCCAAGAGGCTGGGGCGGTTGACATCTGCTTCATCACCGAAGACGGAATTGATGCTGCCCGCCGCCGGTTAGAGGCTGCGGGGGTAGATATTATCCTCGGCCCTGTGACCCGCACAGGGTCCAAGGGGCCAATGACATCGCTTTATTTTCGCGACCCAGAAGGCAGCCTGCTGGAGATCGCTTCCTATGATCCAGCAGACGCCCTTGCATAAGGCCACCGGCCTTTTTGGAATTTAGCGGTAAACGCCGTCCCATTCGCCGCTGGCGGCCTCAACATTGCCGTCTTCTTGGACGGTTGGGCGCTGCAAAACGAATGTGGTCTCAGGGGTGATCACGCCATAATCCATATAGCCCATGCGTGCCAAAGGCCGCATTTCGCCGGTATTGACGATGCCGTCTTTGATGAATTTATCGTCGATATAAATCCCAACGACCTGGCCAATGATAACGAAATGGCCCATGTCGCCGCCTGGCACCACATCCGGCAGTTCAATGGTTTTCCAATGCTTGCATTCTAGCGCTGAGGGGGCCCGGGCAACCCGTGGTGGCTTCACAAATTGCGAGGGGGCTGTTTCCAGATTGGCAAGCGCAAATTCATCGGCCAGCTGGTCCACGGGGGCAGATGAGATATTCATGCCATCGCGGGTATCCCAGGTCGAGAGGGAACAGGTAAATTCGCCATTTTCCTCGATATTACGCAGGCTATCCTTGCGTTCAACAGAGGTAAACATGACGTAATTTGGACGTGCTGCGACAGCATTGAAAAAGCTATAAGGCGCAAGGTTTAAAATGCCGTCATTTGAGATTGTGGAGATCCACCCAATGGGCCGTGGGGCCACCAATGCCTTGAACGGGTCATGCTTTAGGCCGTGTTTGTTTTCGATGCTATCATAATACATGGTGTCACTCCCAAATCGACGCTCCCAGTGGGACTGTGAGCGTGTGTATAAAGTCTGATAAACGGCGGGTTAGAGCCGAAGCTTGCCGGAAGGGTTAGCGCGCGAAGTTAGGGTCTTTTTCAGCAATATAATCGATCATGCCGTCAAAATGGCGCGGATGGAAGTCTTGACGTGATTCTTGGCCAATCTGCGCAGCGACATCCTCTGGAATAAGCGACATGTCACCACCGCCGCCAACAGCAAGCAATTGATACATGCAGGCGCGCTCTAACTGGTAGGTGTCTAGATAAGCTTGACCGACGCTGGCACCAACAATCATGGCACCATGATTGCGCATTATTAAAATGCGTTTATCGCCCAGCACCTCTGCCATATGCGCGCCTTCGCTTTCGTCGCAAAGGTTGCCGTCATAAACCTCATAATAGGCAACGTCATTATGGAAGGCGGCCGCTTGCTGCGAGCTGCGCGTCTCAAAGCGCATATCTTGGCGGATCGATAGGGCTGTGGTGTAGGGAGCATGTACATGGATCACACATTTGGCATCGGCGCGGGCTTTGTGGACAGGGTGATGAATAATCCAGCCAGCTCGAATGGGCGGCCGTGCGCCTGCCAGTAAACTGCCGTCTGGGGCCATCAGGGCCAAATTGCTGGCGGTAACTTGGCCCCAATGCATATGGCCGGGGCTGATCAGGATGTTTTCGGGTTCATCCGGCGAACACAGGCTAATATGATTCCAAACGCCTTCGTTCAAACCGTGATCAACGGCCAGTCGATGGGCGGCGGCAACCTCTCGGCGGGCGGTTTTCTCAGCCGTGTTTTGCATACAATCTCTCCCGGTTTAATAATGACTCATGGTTATTGGCCGTCGCTTTAAAATGTAACGTTAATGATATTCTCCTCACGCTCACAGATAATTCGCTGCCGTTATCACAGAAAACGCGCGTTGCCAGTAAGGGTGATATGTGCACCGCCGCGATATGATAAACTGGCGCTAGTCGAAAAACATGTGGGATCACGGTAATGCGATCAGAACGGTTTTATGGGTGTTTAGGGCTGATGGTCATCATCCTTGGCACAGTCCTGGCGCAGACCGTGTCAGCGGTCACACAAGATCAGCTTTATGGTCCGCAATTGCGCTTTGATATTTATCGAAAGGCCAGCAAGGTGGGCGAGCATATTGTCGATTTTCGCCGTGAGGGTGCGGTGACAATTGTCCGAAGCCAATCGACGATTGAGATCAAATTGCTGTTTTTGACGGCCTATTATTTCCGCTATGAAAGCGTCGCGCGCTGGCGCGGTGATCAAATGCAGCAGATTAATGTACGGGTGGATGACAATGGCAGCGAACTGACGTTTGACAGTGTTTATATCCCCACGAAGGGCTATCGTACCCGTGTTGGCAAAGCACAAACCATCACCTCGGCACCGTTGTTTCCGACCAATCATTGGCATATTGCCGCGCTGCGTCAAAGCCGCTTGTTAAACACGTTAACAGGCGAGATTGCTGCTGTGCGTATCAGCCCAGTCACAAATATGCAGCTTAAAACGCCAGCAGGACCGATTGAGGCAGGGCGTTATGATATCAGTGGCGGGGTTGAAACATCGCTGTGGTATGATCGACAGGGGCGCTGGGTTGGTATGCGGTTCATTGGCCGTGACGGCACGCCCGTTGAGTATCGCTGTCAGCAATGTGAGAGCTTGCAGCCCACCGCTCAAAACACTGTTTTACGGCTATTTAAATAGCGTTTTGATCTGATTTTTGGCTTTGCTGGTGGATTGATCCAGCCAAGACCGTGAGACGTAAATAAATTATGTCATCTTAGAAAAGGTATCTGCATGCCGCTACCTGGAAACGGTGCAACAGCGTGGGTCACTGGCGCAAGCAAGGGGATCGGCTACGCCCTGGCCTTGGCCTTGGCAGAGGAGGGCTGGCGGGTGGCGGCGAGTGCGCGAAACCGTGCGGACCTCGAAAAACTGGTCGCAGCAGCACCGGAGGGGATGGTGAAAGCCTACCCTCTTGATGTCTGTGATGCGGCCGCAACCAGCGCGACCTTGGATCTTATTGACGCTGAACTTGGGCCGATTTCACTCTCGATATTAAATGCTGGCACGCATCTGCCGACGCCGCTGGCGGATTTTAAAATAGCAACCTTACGTCATTTGGTGGATGTTAATTTAATGGGGACGGCGCATGGTTTGGTGGCGCTTTTGGCGCGCGCGCGCGCTGGCGACCAAATCGCTGTGGTGGCCTCGCTTGCAGGCTATCGTGGTTTGCCAAAAGCCGGTGCTTACGGGGCCACAAAAGCAGCGCTGATCAATTTAACCGAAGCCTTAAAACCAGAAGCAGATTTGGCGGGCATTCGGCTGCGTTTGATTAACCCTGGCTTCGTTGAAACGCCCTTAACCGCGCAAAACGACTTTCCCATGCCGTTTTTGATCCCGGTTGAAAGAGCGGTTAAATTCATCCTTGATGGTCTGGCAGGTGAGCAGTTTGAAATTGCCTTTCCCCGGCGGTTTACCTGGGTAATGAAATTACTCCGTTTACTGCCAAATAGCCTGTTCTTTTCCCTTACCCGGCGGATGGTGTCGTGATCAGCCCGCATCAACGTTATGGTGATTTCTTGCAGTCTTTGCATGCAGAAAACATGGGCGGGCTCAAGGATATGGTGACAGCGGATGTGCGCTTTAAAGATCCGTTTAGCGACGTGCGCGGTGTCACCGCAATGCACGCCATTTTCGACCATATGTTCAGGACGGTTGGGCCTGTTGTTTTCACCGTCAATGGCAGTTTTGGCGATGCCGAGACGGGCATGTTGAGTTGGCGTTTCGCCGGCAGGTTAAGGGGGCAAGACTGGTGCTTTGATGGCACCAGTGTGCTGGCGTTTGATCAGACCGGCAAAGTGCGCGAGCATATTGACCATTGGGACGCGGCCCATGACTTTTATGCTCACGTGCCTGTTATTGGTTGGCAGCTTGCTTGGGTTCGTCGGCTGATTGCCAATCATTCGAGTGGGTAAGATTGGCCGTTTCCAGCGCGGCTTTTTGAAACGCCAGCGTGACAGTGCCAATCTCAATTCCAAATTTTGACACCCGTGCGCGGTTTAGCAAGACCCCTGAGGGCTGCAAAAACATCCAATCATCAAACCGCACCCGCAATTGATTGCTGCCGATTTTCATGTCCATTTGATATCGCCAGTTCAGCGCATTCCCGGATGCCTCGCCGCTGGCTTGGCCGATCACATCATCAGCCTCGCCAACATAGGTATTCTCGCCGGTTTTTCGAATTTTCCAAATACGCTGATCGCGCTCGCCGTCGCTGAAGGCGAATTTCTCATCGAGGACCAATTCGGTCCCGTCCCATGAGCCATTGATATCAACCGTAAACTGCCGGCGTATGGTGCCAAAACGATCTTCAAACAAACCCCAGGCAATGGTTTTGCCCGAAAAGTATTCTTCGATCACCAATTTAGGCGTCGTATCCTTAAAATCACTTGCCTGCATAGTTGAACACCCACTCAAAATGGCTAATGCCAAAACAAACACTGCTAATCGAGGCAGCATCGAAAGGCCTCCTAACGCGTTGTAAGCGTTACTTCAAACCGGCATTCTCAGGACGGCGTTGAAGGCGGCGCTGAACAACCTCATGTTTTCGTTGCGTCAATGGGAACTGCCACATCAACACAATCGCTATGGTTTTCAATACGACAGGGGCCAGCGCATAGATCACTAATAATACAGTGCGCCCTTTTGACGTGACGTTTTCAGGATCAAATCCGAACCAATCAAGCCCTGGCAGGGCCAAGCCAACGGCGACCGCCAACGCCAGTTTGGTGGCCATGCTCCACAGTGCGAAAAATAGCCCTGCGCGCGGTAAGCCATGGCGCAAGGTATCCACATCGACCACATCCGCTTGAATTGCCGGGGGGATGGCCATGTCTGCCCCCAAGGCCATGCCGGTGATCAGGCACACAGCGGCAAACCAATAAAATCCGCCAATCGGGATTAAAGGCACTGTGACGAAGGCAAGACAAGCGGCAATCATCGCCAGTGACCACGCCCGATGCTTGCCATATCGCCGTCCAAGCCACAGCCAAAGCGGAATACCGCCAACAGCGGCGGCAAAGTAAACCAGGATCAATAGCCCTTGCATCGCCTGTGGTGCGCCAAGTCCATGATTAAGATAGAGCAGGAATAAAGCGGCTGGCAGGCCGTTCGCCAGACCATTGATAAACCAGCCTGCAAGCAGGCGTAGAAATAACCCATTATCCAGCAGGGTCTGTAGTTTGAGGTGCTGCCAAGCAGCCCCCGGTGTTGCGTGGATGCTTCTCGCCTCTGGCACCAAAACCAGCAAAAGGCCAAAGGCCAGAAGGCCCATGGTCACGGTCATCCAAGCCAAGGCCGCATTGGCATCGCTGGTTGACCACCCCGCCTCGCCTGTTGCCGCCATTAATGCGCCCGCGCCCAGGATACCCAGCAGGCCAGCACCTTCCCGCCAGCCGGTCAGACGGGCGCGCTGGTGATAATCACCGCTTAATTCAGCGCCCCATGCGAGATAGGGGATGGCGACCATGGTCCAGCCTGTATACAGCAGGACAGACCAGAGCATAAAACGGCTGGCGGTTACCTCGGGGCCAGGAACAAGCAGTTGAAACAATGCGATACCTGCAAGCACCGCCCCCAGCGCAATCATCGGTTTGCGCCGCCAACCGCGCCAGCGGTATCGATCACTGGCAATGCCGATAAGCGGGTCGCTGATCGTATCAAACAGCCGCGCCAACAACATGATCAAACCTGTCACGGCCAGCCCCAACCCCAGTTCGACGCCGTAGAATGTCGGCAAATTAATGTAAACAGGGATGATCGGCACGGCGATAACAAAGGCCGGCAGGGCATAAGCGAGGCGGACCCTAAAGGGCAGATCAGGGGTCATGTGCGGGAAAGAACAAACTGCCCGACATCAATATGGCCATGCACAAAACCAGCCTCGCAGTAACACATGTAATAGCGCCACATGCGGAAGAAGCGGTCATCGAATCCGAGTTCCGTAATGTCTGGCCAGGCGGCGGTGAAAGCGTGATCCCAGCGGCGCATGGTTTCAGCGTAGCTATCGCCGAAAAAGAAGCTGTCATCTGCCTGTAAATCCTGGTTTTCAGCAATCGCCAAAAACCGCTCCGGGCTCGCCAACATGCCGCCAGGGAAAATATAACGCTGAATAAAATCGGTATTCTCGCGGTATCCCTCAAAGGCTGACTCGGCGATGGTGATGGCTTGAATCCCTGCTTTGCCGCCTGGCTTTAGACGCTGTTGTACGGTCTGGAAATAAATGGGCCAATTGGCCTCACCGACCGCCTCAAACATCTCAATGGAGACAATTTTATCAAATTCCCCAGTGACATCGCGGTAATCTTCGATACGGATCTCAACCTGTGTCTCAAGCCCGGCCTGTTTGATGCGGTTGCGGGCAAATGTTGCCTGCTCCT
>JBELLC010000094.1:0-1146 GCA_042088965.1 Nisaea sp.
AAATTCGGTTGCCGTAAAAGAGACCGCCGTGACAGTTTTGATAAATCGTCAAGAACGATCACCTCTGGGGTTTCATCTAACCCATAACTTTCGACGAAAGCCAGGGTGATTGCAGCCAACATTCGTCGATTAATCAAGCCATTCTTTAATAACGTCTCAAGGCTATCTGCTTTGGTTAAGTCATCATGTTCTGCGAGATTAATTTTCAAAACCATAACCTTGAAATTCCATTTCATGTTTCATTTATTATGAAGAAACACCCCAGACCTAAAGAACGCTTGGACACCATCGCCACGCATTGGCAGATGAGACACTTATATTTCACATGCAACATTTATTGCTGATGCGTTTCAAACATTCAATGTGATATTGGCATAACAAAATATACTCTCGTATAATAATATAATTACTTTATGCCTTTTTAATTAGTCACATTATTTCAGAAATAAAAGAATTATGCTATCGTATATTTTTTATACTTATGGCCGAATTTATTAAATTTCATTTAATGCTACTACATAGTCGATGCATTGACGTCACGCATGAATAGATTGATAAAGTGAGATGGCTAAAATGGTTCGACCGGGTCCACAAATTGTTACCGTCGAAGAGCTTTGCTTTTTGTTTAAAACGATGACTGCCCTTGAAGCGCATACAGCGGATCAAACGCCCCCCGATGGTTGCGACCGGCATGACACAGAGACATCTCCATCACAGGATTCCCTCCCCCTAACACGGCCTGATCATGGCTAAGCAGTCGCGACGTTCCCCCCTCAAGAACCACCAAAAAGATGCTGTAACGGCCCCAAAACCAATAAAGCCGCACACAGCTGAGGCACCAGCAGATGCAGCGGTTGACACAGCGCCAAAGGATCTGACCGCTTTAATCAGCACTATTTTATGGACCATTTATAGCAGTCCAAGCGATGCCCCTGGACGTATTGTGTTGCGCCCGCATGTTTGTCTTGTTGATGGCCGGGTGGTCCCCAGCAAACGCAATTGGGTGCGTGATAGCATTGAAGAATGCCGGCAACTGATTCCAAAATCCGCACACCGATTGAGCATATCTGACCCCAGCCCAACAATTTCAGAGGTTTGGATGCAACAGGTTACACAGAAAAAACCAACCTGACGCGTCAGTCGTTT
>JBELLC010000094.1:1246-11935 GCA_042088965.1 Nisaea sp.
ATGCAACGGCGGTTTTTGATTTCGCCCATAACACCCCCAGCAGCCAGCTGCTTGCTGAGTATTTTTGGCCTGGGCCCTTGACCATGGTCCTGGCGCAGCGGACAGATAGCCCAATTTCATCACTGGCGACCGCAGGTTTGGACAGTTGCGCCTTTCGCGTGCCAGCCGACCGCAATGCTGTAGCATTGTTGGCAGCGGTCGGTCGGCCCGTGGTCGCCCCAAGCGCTAATCCTTCTGGGCAGGTCAGCCCGACAACAGCGGCCCATGTTGCTGATGGCCTTGGCGATAAGGTGGATCTCATTTTGGATGGTGGTCCCTGCCAGATTGGCTTAGAATCAACCGTGATCGATGCGCGCGGCGAAATACCCCGCATTTTGCGGCCTGGCGCAATTACCGCCGACATGCTGGCCGCTGTCTTACAAATTGACCCCAGGCGCATTCAGAGCGCTGAAGCAGGTGAGGCCGTTCATGCGCCGGGGATGTTGGCCAGCCATTACGCGCCGCGCAACCAACTGCGTCTTGATGCGCCGCAGCCCCGCCCAGGCGAAGCCTATTTAGGGTTCGGCCCTCTGCCCCCCCATGAAGCTCCAAGCTTAACCCTCAGCGCCAGCTGTGACCTTCAAGAAGCCGCAGCAAATCTGTTTGCGATGCTGCGCAGCTTAGATAATCAGACACGCGCGGGCATTGCCGTTGCCCCGATCTCAGACAATGGCATTGGCGCGGCCATTAATGATCGCTTGCGTCGCGCCGCCGCACCGCGAGATAATCCATAGGCTGTCGCTTGCCGCAATCGGCCGTGAATGCCATATTCTCAGAAGAACGTTCGAAATGGAGTCGGCTCATGCCGCAAGATTATACCCCTGACGCCCTGCACCAGACGGCATTAGACAGCCTGAAAACAATCGTCGCTGACCGTGATTGGAGCGACGACCAGGACGTTATTGACCCCCATTTAAGCGATTGGCGCGGCTTATTTAAAGGCCAAGCGCAGCTGCTGCTGCGGCCCCGCACAACAGCCCAAGTCGCACAGATTTTAAAGATCTGTAACAATGCGAAATTGCCCGTGGTCCCGCAGGGCGGCAATACAGGGCAATGCGGCGGGCAAACCCCGTCACAGACGGGCAATGCAGTCATTCTCTCGCTCGCCAATATGAACCAAGTGCGCAGCATTGAGGCTGATAATTTTACCATGACCGCCGAAGCAGGCTGCATTTTGAGCGCCTTGCAAGATGCCGCCCGCCACGCTGATCGTTATTTCCCCCTCAGTCTGGCCGCCGAAGGCAGCTGCATGTTGGGGGGCAATCTGTCGACCAATGCTGGCGGCACAAATGTATTAAAATACGGCAATGCCCGGGAGTTGGTTCTCGGCCTAGAAGTTGTCTTGCCCGATGGTGAAATCATCGACGGTTTGCGCGGCTTGCGGAAAGACAACACAGGCTATGATCTCAAACAGCTTTTCCTCGGCGCAGAAGGGACTTTGGGGATCATTACAGCCGCCGTCTTAAAGCTGCACCCCCGCCCCCGAGATATCCGGGCCGCCTATTGCGCCATCCGTGATGTGGATGCAGCGGTTGAGCTGCTCACCCGTGCGCGCGACGCCAGCGGTGATCGGGTCGAAACCTTTGAGCTGGTGCCACGATCCTTGGTCGATATCGTCCTAGAAACCATCCCGGATTGCCAAGACCCGATGACGGCGCAGCACGAGCAGCATGTGCTGTTGGAGTTGATTTCCGCACAAGCGGATGATGCTGGCCTTGACCGGTTGATGGAGGACATCCTCGGGCAAGCGATGGACGATGGCCTGGTTCTTGATGCTGTGATTTGCCAGAATGAATCGCAACGTCAAAACCTTTGGAAGATTCGTGAAAATGCAGCTGAAGCGCAGAAAATTGAAGGCGCTTCGGTGAAACATGACATTTCTGTGCCGGTCAGCCGGATTGCAGAGTTTTACAGCCGCGCCCATGCCGCGGCCCTGGAAATTGAGCCGGCGCTTCGCTTAATCGGTTTTGGCCATGTCGGCGATGGCAATCTGCATTACAATATGCAGCAGCCAAAGGGCGGCGATGGCGCGGCGTTCTTAGCCAAGAAAACAGCGATTAACCGCGCGGTTCACGATGTTGTCGTTGAAATGAACGGGTCCATCAGTGCCGAGCACGGCATTGGCCGCTTGAAGCGCGATGAACTGGCGCATTATAAAAGCCCTGTTGAATTAAAACTGATGCACCAACTAAAACATGCGATAGACCCCAATGGGATTATGAACCCTGGGGTTTTACTATAGAGACACAATATTTTTTATCACAAGGGCCGGCAGCACCGCCGGCCGATTTTACCCGGTGAGGTTGATCTAATGTCAGCTTATACAGCGCCTTTGGCGGATATGGAATTTACCCTTCAGGAAATCGCAGGCATGCAGGGGTTGGCAACATTGCCAAAATTTGCCCATGCCGAGGCGGATCTGGTCAGCCAGATTTTGGAAGAGGCCGGCAAATTTGCCAGCAATGTTTTAAACCCGTTGGATCGAAGCGGCGATGAGATCGGAGCGCAGATCGAAAATGGTGTCGTGCGCACCCCGCCTGGTTTCTCTGATGCCTATCAGCAATTCGCAGAGGCCGGTTGGGTCAGTTTACAATTTGACGAGGCCCATGGCGGCCAATCATTGCCCAGCGTCCTGCAAGTCGCCACCGCCGAAATGTGGAATGCCGCCAATATGGCCTTTTCCCTCTGTCCACTGCTGAACCAAGGTGCCTCCGATGTGCTGGAACGCAAAGGCACCCCTGACCAGCAAGAGGTTTATCTGCGCCGCATGCTGTCAGGTGAATGGACCGGCACCATGAACCTGACCGAGCCACAGGCAGGAACCGACCTTGGCTCAATCCGTACCAAGTCGGTGCGTCAAGGCGATCATTACCTGATCACAGGGCAAAAGATCTACATCACCTATGGCGAGCATGATATGTGCGCCAATATCATTCATCTGGTCCTCGCCCGGTCGCCCGACGGCCCTCCTGGCAGCAAAGGCTTGTCCTTGTTCTTGGTGCCAAAATTCCTGGCCAATCCCGATGGCAGCCTGGGGCAGCGCAATGACCTGCGGGCGGTGTCGATTGAAAATAAGATCGGCATTCACGGTTCCCCCACCTGCGTGATGTCTTATGGCGACAATGGCGGTGCTGTTGGCTATTTGATTGGCGCGGAAAACAAGGGCATCGAGAATATGTTCATCATGATGAACAATGCGCGCTTAATGGTCGGCTTGCAGGGGTTAGCGCTGGCAGACCGTGCCTATCAGCAAGCCGCCCAATACGCTAAAGACCGGGTTCAAAGCCGGGCGGTAGAAGGCAGCGCCGGGTCGGTGCCGATTATCCAACACCCAGATGTGCGCCGCATGCTGATGGATATGCGCTCACAAGTGGAAGGCATGCGGGGGCTGACCTATCTGGCAGCAGCTGAACTGGACCGTGCCAACGCCGATCACGACCCCGAACGCGCCGCAGCGGCACAATCACGCGCTGAATTACTGATCCCCATCGTCAAGGCCTATAACACCGACCGCGGTGTTGAAATTGCCTCTACCAATGTGCAAGTCCATGGCGGTATGGGCTTTATCGAAGATACCGGGGCCGGACAAATTTATCGCGATGCCCGTATCCTGCCCATTTATGAGGGCGCAAATGGCATTCATGCGCTTGATTTAATTGGCCGCAAGATTGCCCGGGATGGTGGCGCAACGGCCGCCGAGGTGATCGCCGAAGCACGCGCCGAAGTCGACGCCCTGACAGGCAACAGCGATGCCCGCTTGGCCCGGATCGCCGATCGGTTGTCAACGGCGCTCGACGCCGCCGAGCAATGCACCGATTGGATCGCCCAAATGATGGGTCAAGATCCCCGCGTGGCGGCCAGTGGCTCTGCCACCTATCTGAAAATGCTGGGCATTACCTTTAGCGGCTGGCTGTTGGCGAAAGGCGCGCGGGCCGCCCGCACGGCCCTAGATGGCGGCAATTGTGATGCCGCGTTCATGGATGATAAAATCACCACCGCAGAGTATTTTGCGCAATACCACCTGACCCAGGTAGCGGCGATGGCCATCCCGATAACAGAAGGTGGGGCCGCTGTTCTGGCACTTGATGCACAGCGCTTTTAACAGCCAAAAGGCCACGCAATTGTCATGAACCAAATCCAAGAAATCTTATCGTTCTGGTTTGACGAGAATGGATATGATGAATGGTTTGGCCGGGACGAGGCCTTTGATGCCAAGATAAACGCCCGATTTTCAGCCTGCCATCAGGCTGTTCAATCGGGCCAATGCCGCCATTGGTGCGAGACCGCAGATGGCCGTCTCGCCAGTATTTTGGTGCTGGATCAATTCTCGCGAAACCTATTTCGCGGGCAGGCGGCGGCGTTTCAAAATGATGCCCAGGCGCGGGCCATTGCGCGAACAGCGATCGCACACGGAGACGATCAAAACGCCCTAAGCCCTGATCGGCAAATGTTTTATTACGTGCCGTTTGAACATAGCGAACAGCTCGAGGACCAAGAACGATCCTTGATATGGCTCTCCACGATGGGGGATGACCGGCTGCGCGATGCCGCGCAAATCCATTATGATATCATTGCCCGCTTTGGGCGTTTTCCGCACCGCAACGCAGCCCTTGGACGCGAGACTACCGCCGAAGAAGCGGCATTTTTGGAAAATAAATTACCCTTCTATTAACAAGCTGGAGATCTGGTGATGAGCACGGCCCCTGATGTTTTAATTATTGGTGATTATTACCATGTGCCGCGCCAGCGCCTGATGGAGACATATTCTTGTGTCGTCTATGAAGATGCAGCGGACCCGGCAGCGCTTCTGGCTGAAATTGCGCCCACATGCCGCGCCATTGCCAGCCATGCCCGGGTCGATGACGCCTTAATGGCAGCATTGCCAAACCTGGGTGTAATTGCAAATTTTGGGGTTGGATTTGATTTGGTCGATGTCGCAGCGGCCACCAAGCGCGGCATCCGCGTCACCAATACCCCCGATGTGTTAAATGATGAGGTTGCTGATTTAGCTGTCGGTCTCATGCTGGCGACCAGCCGACAAATGATCAAAGCTGACGCTTATGTGCGCGCCGGACGCTGGGTCAACGAAGGCAATATGCCCTTTACCCAACGGGTTTGGGGAAAACGCCTCGGCATGCTTGGCATGGGCCGTATTGGTCAGGAAATTGCCAACCGCTGCGCCGCTTTTAAAATGGATATCAGCTATCACACCCGCAGCGCAAAAGATGTCCCTTATCGCCATAACCCAGACTTGCTGTCCATGGCGGCCGAAAGCGATATTTTAATTTCGGTGGTACCGGGGACGCCAGAAACGCATCACATTATCAATGCCTCGGTGATGCAAGCCTTGGGACCAAAGGGCGTCTTAATCAACGTCGGTCGCGGCTCAGCTGTGGATGAGCAAGCCTTGGTCGCCTGCCTTCAAGATGGCCGCTTGGGCAGCGCAGGTCTGGATGTTTTTGAGGATGAACCGCGGGTGTCAGAGGGTCTTATGGCGATGACAGAGAATGTCGTTCTACAACCCCATCACGCCAGCGCCACCCATGACACCCGCGATGCAATGGGGCAGATGATGATTGATAACATCACAGCACATTTTAACGGCCAACCGCTGATCTCCGCAGTGAATTAACCGTCAAAAGCCCGCCAGGACGGCCCTTTACAGGGGCTCACTCAGCGCCCGCATCGCCGCCTTGACCGCCTCTGGGATGGGCACGGCGGCGCGGGCAATGGTATCAAACCGCACCCCGATGGTCATCGCTGTGGTGCAACAAACACCATCGACAAAAATCCCGTGGTACAGCGTTGCCGAGGTATTGCCAAATCGGTTGGCAACTGTGCCGACCCGCACATCATCTGCGGGCCAGCGGACCTCTCGCATAAAATCCACGTCCAGCTTGCGCGCCACCCAAGAGCCGCCCGGCAAATCATCACCATCGTCCGCATGCGTGCTTGCAGCCTGATAAAACCGCACCCGGCAATCCTCAATCAGCGCAATGCTGGCCACATTATTGACATGGCCAACAGTGTCTAAGTCCCCAAACCGCAGCGTCGGGCGCACCCAAAACTGATAGTTTTCGGCCACGGTCGCATCAAAATCAGCGCTGGTCATCACCGCCCCTCAAGCGCCCGCCGCAGCCGCGGCCGCAGCATATTGCGCTTCTAACGCAGCATTACCGTCTTGGAAACTTTGCAGGTTACGTTCCATGTCATAGGGACGCCGCAAATGGCTCTCATTATCCCACTCACTGCGGCCATCAGCAAAGAAATCACCGCCATAGACATGCAAGGCAGCGGTGATTTTGTTGATTGGGTTTTTCACAGAGTGAATAGCTGTTTCTCCCATCCAAGACACATCCCCTGCACGCAAAGTTTTACCGCCAAGCTTTATCGCTTTGTCATTATCGGTGCGGTAAAACGTATTATCCTCTTGGCCCGTGAAAAGCCCAATCACGGCCCACACATTATGATTATGGGCCAAGAGTTGTTGCCCCGGATACCAGCGCAAGCACAGGATTGTTAAATCTGGCCCATGGTAGAGTTTGTCGGCGCCGCCGAACCGTGGTTCGCCAAGGGCCTTAATAATCCCCGCTTGATCAGACACAGCCCGCTGCACCAATGCCTCAGTGGCCTTTATCGGCTCCGCCTCGGTGCCCGCTTGTTGACAGTCTTCAATAAACCGATCCACATCAAACATGTGATCCCCAATCTCATTTCTTAACCCATGACGCTTGCGTGCTATGGTGCGTTTAGGACTGCCTGCCGTCAAGACCATCTGGGATCAAATTATTCTGATTTCGGGCGATTTATGAAACCATTTCCCCTATACATCTAACCGCAACCAGCGGAGGGAAAGCCATGAAAAATGATCCTTATCGAATTGCTGTCATGCCTGGCGATGGCATTGGCCATGAGGTGATGGCCGCCTGTTTACCCGTGCTGCAAGCTGCCGTTGCCAAGGTTTCTGGACGGCCCCTACAATTTGATACCCACCATGTCGGCGCAGATGTCTACCAACAAACCGGCCGCGATATTCCGGCCAGCGCCTGGGCCGCTGCCGAAACTGCCGATGCCATGCTGTTTGGGGCCGCCGGTGATCCGCAAGTGCGCTATCCCGATGGCCGTGAAATTGCCCCGCAATTGGACTTGCGAGAGCGGTTTCAGCTATTTGCCGGGGTGCGCCCGCTGCGGCTTTTACCCGGTGCCCGGTCGCCCCTGAGCGACCCCCGGGCCGCCAGCATTGATTTGGTGCTGATCCGCGAGCAAACCGAGGGCCTATTTTCCGCCCGCAGCATTGATGACAGTGACGCTCATCAAGCAACCGATGTTATGACCATCACCCGGGCCGGCGCTGAACGGCTGTTTGATTTTGGCTTTCATCTGGCGCGCCGCCGCAAAGCAGCTGGCAAAGCTGGCCGCCTAACCTGTGTTGATAAGGCCAATGTGCTGGCCTCGATGGCGTATTTCCGGGCCATCTTTGATGAACGTGCCGTGCAAAATTCTGACATTAGCGCCGATCACATCTATGTGGATGCCGCCGCCCTGAATTTGGTCCGCGCGCCATGGGACTATGATGTCATGGTGACCGAGAATATGTTTGGCGATATTCTTTCTGATCTGGGTGCCGGCTTGGTTGGTGGCATGGGCATGGCCCCATCAGCGGACATTGGCCCCGAGCACGGGCTATTTCAGCCTGCCCACGGCACCGCCCCGGATATTGTCGGCCAAGACAAGGCCAATCCAACAGCCATGTTCCTATCGGCCGCTTTAATGTTAGATTGGCTGGCCGAGCGCCATGATGACGCGGCGGCCCGGCAGGCGGCAAGCTTAATCAACAGCGCCGTTGATAACGCCTATGCAACCGCTGGCCTGGTGCCACATGAACACGGCGGCCCGCACGGCACCGCCGAAATTCGTGATCAGGTTTTGAGGCAAATTGACAACATCGCACTGCCATAACCGGGGTCGCCCTTCAGCCAATGATCTGGCTGAAGGGCATCAGCTGGCAGATCAGACCGCTGGCACGGTCAGGATTTTCAAATCATTGGCCGCGGTCAATGGCGGCTCGGTGACAGCTTGCAGATCATCCAGCGATAGGCCAGCGACCATTTCCCGCACCACCAAGCCTGCATCGGTCACATCGATGACCGCCAGATCGGTAAAGATCTTTGTGACCACCCCTGCCGAGGTAAGCGGATAGCTACAGGTATTCACGACCTTTGGCGCACCCGCTTTGGTCACATGTTGAGTCAACGCCCAGACCTCTTTGGCGCCCGCTGCCAAATCCATAGCGCCGCCAACCCCAGGGGGAAATTTCGGATCGCCTGTGGTCCAATTGGCCAAATCACCGGCTGCGGACACCTCAAACGCGCCCAGCAGGGCCAGATCAATATGACCGCCGCGAATCATCGCGAACGCATCAGAATGCACAAATACCGAGGCGCCTTTTACCAAGGTAATATATTCCTTCGAGGCATTGATCAGGTCGCGGTCTTCCTCGCCCTTTGGTGGATTAGGCCCGGCCCCCAGAATGCCATTTTCGCTGTGCAAGACAACTTCACGGTCAGCGGGGATGAAATTGGTGCATAAGGTTGGCAGGCCAATGCCCAAATTAACATACCAGCCTTCTTCAATTTCCTGCGCGGCCCGCCAAGACAATTGGTTTCGGCTCAATTTTTGGGCGTTATCGACGGTAAATGCTTCTTGAATAGCCATTAGATATCCCACTCCCGTTCTAAATCTTCAAAAACCACCTTATCGACATAAATGCCCGGCGTATGCACGTCATCGGGGTCGATATCACCGAGGTCCACCTGGTGGCGAATCTGGGCCACCGTGACCGTCGCAGCAGAGGCCATAACAGGCCCAAAATTACGCTGTGAGCGGTTATAGATCAGATTACCCCAGCGATCCCCCTTATGGGCGGCAATCAGCGCCAAATCGCCTTTGAGGGCGGTCTCAAACAGGTACTCACGGCCATCGAATGTGCGAATTTCCTTGCCCTCGGCGAGCTGCGTGCCAATCCCTGTAGCGGTGTAAAAACCGGGGATGCCCGCGCCTGCCGCCCGCATCCGTTCTGACAATGTGCCTTGCGGATTTAACTCCAACTCGACCTTATCCGCCTTGTAAAGGGCATCGAAAATATCGCAGCGCTGCGCCCGTGGGTATGAGCAGATGATTTTCCGCACCCGGCCAGCGGCAAATAATGCGGCGAGGCCCTCGGTGCCGCTACCGGCGTTATTTGCCACCACGGTCAGGTCTGTTGCTCCCTGGTCGATCAACGCATGCACTAAATCATTTGGTAATCCTGCATTGCCAAAGCCCCCAATCAGAACCGTTGCCCCGTCCTGGGTTCCTTCTAATGCGGCGACCATATCTTCGGATATTTTATTTATCGCCATCTTGCTCCCTTTTCTACTTTTGCTCCCAACGTTGCCGATAGCATTGCCTAAAGCAGCAGGCAAAGGCAAGATGTCGATGTAAGTCCCTCAAAACGAACTGAGAAAACTCATGAGCCTCTCTGACGCAGCACGCTTATTTGATATTCCGGCTGGCGTAACCTATTTGAACTGCGCGGCGCAATCCCCGGCATTGCGGGCCAGTGCGGCAGCTGGCGAACGCGGGGTCCGGCGCAAATTCCATCCCTGGTCAACAGAGCGCGGCAATTTAGACCTCGAATTACAGCAGGCCCGAGATCTGTTTGCGCGCTTAATTGGCGCTGATGGCGACGATATCGCGCATATGACGGCCACCAGCTATGGCGCAGCGATTGCAGCGGCCAATCTCCGCCTGTCCCCTGGCCAAGACATTGTCGTCCTAGCACTGCAATTCCCGTCTAATTATTATGTGTGGCAGCGCCTTGCGGCCCGTGATGGTGGCAATCTGAAAATCATCGCTTGGCCCGAGGATGGCGATTGGACCACGGCCATCTTGGCGGGCCTGGACAGTAATGTGGGTCTTGTCGCCTTGCCGCCCTGCCATTGGACCGACGGCGCACTGATTGACCTGACAGCCATCGCTGATCGGGTGCATGACATTGGTGCCGCTTTTTTCATTGATGCCACCCAATCCGTTGGCGCACAGCCGATGGATATTCAACGGCTGAATCCCGACTATATGGCTGTCTCCGGCTATAAATGGTTGCTTTGCCCGGATTCCGTTGGGTTTTTATATGTTGCGCCGCGCCGTCAAGACGGCTTGCCGATTGAAGATAACCATGCCACCCGCATTGCCGAGACACCGATGGAAACAGGCGATGGTTATGGCCAGCAATACCTGGCTGGTGCGGCCCGTTTTGATCAAGGGGCGGCAAACAGCATGATCCACTTGCCCATGGCTGTCACAGCCTTGGAACAGATCAATGCCTGGACGCCTGCTGCCATCGCCGCCGCCATGACACCGCTTACTGACCGGATTGCTGAATTGGCTGCGGTACGCGGCTGGCAGGTGCCCGAAAAACACCGCCGCAGCAGCCATTTCACAGGCATTTGGATTGATAACGTGCCAGCGGGCCTCGATCACCGCTTGCGCGCCCGTGATGTGCATATCAGTCTGCGCGGCGGCACCCTCCGGGTTAGCCCCTATCTGTTTAACACCCTTGACGACATTGACCGCCTGTTCCACGCCCTTGACGCCGAATGCGCACGCTAG
>JBELLC010000095.1:0-8195 GCA_042088965.1 Nisaea sp.
TAAACGCCAGAGAGATGTCCATATATTGCCCAAGCCATGTGGCTAAAACCCCCTCACGGCTAAACAACAACAGTAAACCATAGCCAACCACCACAGGGGGCAGGACCAAGGGCAGGTGGACCACCGCATTTAACGCCCCATGGCCAAAAAAATGATGCCGGGCCAAGATGTAGGCAATCCCAAAAGCAATCGGCAAACTGAGGCTGATTGCCCACAACGCCACCTTCATGCTCAGCCACAGAGCGGCCAGTTCAAAGGCAGAGAGAAAGCCATCCGTCATGGCGTTTGGAATCCGTGTTCAGTAAAGAAAAACTGTCCCTTTTGAGACTTAAGATAGGCAAGAAAAGCTTCTGCCGCAGCATTTTTCCAGCCCTGTTTTAACAACATCACAGGATAAACAATCGGGGTATGGCTGTTTTCAGGAAAGACCGCCAGAATCCGGGTTTTGCGGCTTTTAATAACGTCGCTTTCATATAACACACCAAGCGGTGCCGCGCCGCGATCCACAAAAGCCAACGCTTGGCGGGCGTTGCGTGCTGGCGCAAGATGAGGGCGGATATTTTCCCACAGGCGCAGAGATTGTAAGGCCTGTTTTGCATATATTCCCAAGGGCACAGAATGCGGATCAGCAATCGCCAATCGACCGTCGTTCAGCAAAGGGCGCAGATCTGTTAAGGTGGTCATATCGACGGCAGCGCGGACAGCTTGCGCACTGGCCAATACCAATCGGTTTCTGGCAACGATCGTCGGTGTCTGTGTCGGCAGCCCAAAATCTGCGGCAATAATTGGCTTTAACCAAGCTCGGTTGGCACTGAGGAATAGATCAGCTGGTGCGCCGTTTATAATTTGCCGGGCCAACCGGCTGCTGGCGGCATATACAGCCGTGATGTCATGGCCTGTGTCATTTTTAAAAGCGCTAATTGCCGCTTCCAATGCGTTGCGGGTGGAGGCCGCAGCAAACACCGTCGCCTCTTTTCCAAGGGCAGGGCGTGTATTGATCATGCCTGCAAACACGCCCATGCCAAACAGACAGGCAACAGTCAACACGGAGATGAAGAACCGTTTGGTGCGGTGCCTGTGGGGGGGCTGCGCTGCGATCAACATTCAGCATCCATATCTGTTAGTCGACCTGATCTTTATCAGTTTCTTTCAGCAAGCCCTGAAAGGCTTGCATTTCGGATGCGGCCGCTGCGGCCGCAACGGCTTCGATGCGGCGATACCTTTGCAATGCCTCATGCCCCAGATCCGTTAACCCAGAGCCACCACCGCCACGACCACCCGCACTACGTTCAACCAACGGCGCAATGAAATCATTGTTCATGGCGTCCACCAAAAGCCAGGCGCGCCGATAAGACATGTCCATTGCACGGGCCGCCGCTGTGATCGAGCCTGTTTCCCCGATGACCTCAAGAAGCCGGGCCTTTCCGGGGCCAAGCGCAATGATATCACCGATTAAAATGCGGATCCGCGGCGCTGCCATTTAAGCATCCTGATCAAAGACGAGCGCGCCATCAGCGTCATGGCGGCGATAAAAGCACGTTCGCCGCCCGGTATGACAGGCTGCCCCTTGCTGGTTGACCCGCATCAAGATGGTATCACCATCACAATCAATCCGGAAATCAACCAGCGTTTGAATATGCCCTGAAGTATCACCTTTGCGCCATAGGCTGGCCCGTGATCGTGACCAATAGCAAATCCGGCCTGTAGCTAACGTTTCTGCAACCGCATCACTGTTCATCCAAGCCATCATCAAAACCTCGCCCGTATCGGCGTCTTGGGCGATGGCCGGGATCAATCCATCTTGGTTAAACCGCAAAACGTCATTGAGCTTGGTACTTTCCTCGATCGTCATGTTACCTATCCTACAAGAGCGTTGAGCCGATCAAAGCCGCGCGCAAGATCACTTTTAAGATCTTCAACATCTTCTAAACCAGCGTGAATGCGCAACAATTGCCCTCTGGCTTGCCAGCGGGTTGCCGTGCGCGTTGAGCTGGGGTCGTCCGGCAAAATCAAGCTTTCATAACCGCCCCAACTTGCCCCGATACCATAAAAGCGCAAGCCATCAACAAAAGCCTCAATCGCAGCTTCAGGGTAATCCTGCATAATAATCGCAAAAAGACCAGATGATCCGCTAAAATCGCGTTGCCATAATGCGTGATCAGGGTGCGATGGCAAGCCTGGGTGGCGCACTTCGGCAACTTCTTTACGGGTTTCCAACCAATGCGCCAACGCCAGCGCGTTGGCCTCATTTTGTTTCATGCGCACCACCATGGTTCTGAGGCCCCGTTGGGCAAGATAAAGATCATCTGGCCCGCAACACTGTCCCTGCATATGGCACATTTCGCGTATCCTCTGAATATGTGGGGCATTGGCAACAATCACCCCCATCATAACATCAGAATGGCCACAAATATATTTTGTGACAGCCTCAATCACAATATCAACACCCTTCTCAAAGGGCTTGAAAAACATAGCTGATGCCCATGTATTATCCATGACAACAGGAATGTCGTGGGCATGCGCAACAGCTGCAATTGCGGGTATATCCATGATTTCAAATGTCAGCGATCCAGGGCTCTCAACAAACACAGCCGCTGTCTGCTCGGTAATCAACTCCGCGATATCAGCGCCCCGATAAGGGTTGTAATAAGTTGTCGTGACGCCCATTTTTGCCAAATAAACATCGCAGAAGCGGCGTGTTGGCAGATAAATTGTGTCGGTCACCAAGATGTGATCACCGCTTTTGAGGATCGTTTGCAAGGCACAGGCAATGGCCGCTAAGCCTGATGACACCGCGACGGCATCGTCAGCACCGTAAATTTCTGCGACCGCTTCTTCAAAGGCGGCGCTTGTTGGCGTGCCTTTGCGCCCATAGGAACTTGTTGGCATGCCTTGACGCGCTGAGGAAAAGGTTTTGGATACGTTTTTATCACCGGTTGTTGATGTGAGGCGACGGCGCTCTTGCACGCTTGGCGATAGGATGGTCGATGCGTGATAAACCGGTGGATTAACGGCACCATGATGTGCTTGTGGATGTCGACCAGAATGTGTGACCTGGGTCGAAAACTTGTTATATTTTATAGACATAAATATTTCCCTCAGATTTTGTTGGGGTGCAGATCAAATGGCCCTGGACACGACCAGAGGATTTTGAAGAGCGCCCATTTTCCCGCCATGCGATTGGGTTTTAAACTTAAAACACCGTGATCGTCGTGAGATCAAGCGACCGCATTTCATATTTTCGACTATCTCATACGAAAAATGATAAGCAATCACTTGCGTTATGTTGGGCGTTATGGTGACATAAGTTTGTCACGAAATCATTGATCCTTTTAGAGGTGGGATGACAGGATTAAGTTATCCGTCTAAAGGGTGCGTATTTCATGACATAGGGCGGGCGATTAGCGTAGATGCGATGGCGCATTATCACAAATCGGTATAAATGCCCTGTTTTGGCATCAACAAATTATAAAGGTGGTTTCATTATGATGAAGACACTCAAAACTTTGGGCCTCGGTGCTGGTTTGTTGGCAGCATTTGCTGTTACAGCTGGGACCGTTTCGGCACAAAGCACGCTAGATATCGTTAAGAAACGCGGTCATTTGCGCTGCCAGGTTGGTACGCCTTCTGCTGGCTTCTACAACTTGAAAGCTGATGGTACTTGGGTGGGCAGCGACGTTTCCGTTTGCCGTGCCGTTGCCTCTGCGATTTTCAACGATCCAAACAAAGTTGAATTCCAATCTGTGACGTCAACGGTTCGCTTTACAGCGCTTGCCAATGGTGAGTCAGACATGTTGTCACGTACAGCAACCTGGACTCTTTATCGTGACACACAGCTTGGTCTAAACTTCACAGCTGTTAACTTTTATGATGGTCAAGGCTTCATGGTCCCGAAAGACGCGGGTATCAAGAGCACGATGGAACTCAAAGGCGCAACAGTTTGCGTTTTGACGGGGACAACCACCGAATTGAACCTGACTGACTACAGCCGGGCCAATGGTCTTGAAATTCAGCCGGTTGTGTTTGAGGACAAAGATGTTCGCGATTCAACCTACCTGAAGGGCGGCTGTGACGCCGTGACCAATGACAAGTCTGGTTTGGCATCAAGCCGCGCCGGTTTCCCAGACCCAGGTGCACACACCGTGTTGCCAGAAACGATTTCAAAAGAGCCTTTGGCACCAGCCGTCCGTAAGGGCGATGGCCAATGGGCCGATATCGTTCGTTGGACTGTCTTTGCGCTGATCGCTGCTGAAGAGCAGGGCATCACCAAAGCCAATATCGATCAGATGAAAGCCTCACCACCCAATCCAGAAGTTGCACGGATGCTGGGCGTTGAAGGCGATCTGAACAAAGGTCTTGGGCTGGACAAAGACTGGTTCTACAACATCATTAGCAATGTTGGTAACTACGGCGAAATCTATGAGAAGTACATGGGTGATAAGTCCCCAGAGGCAATCGGTATTGCCCGTGCTGGCTCACAGAATGATCTTTGGACACGTGGCGGCTTAATGTACGCCCCACCATTCCGCTAAGATCCTACTTATTGGTTTGGACCCGGCAGTATTCAGCCGGGTCCATTTCAATGATAGACACACACAATATTTGACGTTGACACGAGGCACCAAATGGCCGTGATCGATAATGATAGCAAGCGGAGCAATTCGCTTGGATTTGTGAATGACCAGCGTTTCCGCTCGGTATTTTATCAAATTCTGGTTTTTGGTTTAGTAAGCTGGGTTGGCTATTCATTATTTACAAACACCTCTGACAACCTAGCGGCCCGTGGTATCGCGACTGGACTTGACTTTTTGTCATCAACAGCTGGTTTCTCAATCGCGTGGTCTTTGCTGGAATACAAGCCAAATGATACGTATGGCTGGGTCTATGTTGTCGGCCTGACGAACACCTTATTTGTCGCCTTAATTTCGATTGTGCTGACAACCATCATGGGTTTTTTCGTTGGCATTCTTCGGCTGTCAAAAAACTGGATCGTCGCTGTTATTTCCGCGGCTTACGTGGAAGTGCTTCGAAATACCCCTTTATTGATCCAAATTTATATTTGGTTCCTTGGCGTCTTTGCGTTGCTGCCACCGCCCAAACAATCGATGTTTATGTTTGGACTGGATTTTCTTCCCCTGAATAATCGTGGCTTTTATGTGCCCAAGGGGATTGCAGGTGATCTTTTTTGGCTGACAACTGTTGCGATTGTGGTGGCGGTCGTAGCTGTCATCATTTTAAATAAATGGGCGATTGTTCGGCAGGAAAAAACTGGCCAGATCACACCGACCTTATTGCCGACATTAGGTATTCTTTTTGGATTGCCTCTTGCTGTTTTTTTAGTGTCGGGCAGCCCGCTTTCCTGGGAACTTCCAGAATTAAAAGGTTTTAACTTCCGCGGCGGCACCAGTGTCCCGCCAGCCATGGGCGCGCTCTTGATTGCATTGGTGGTGTACCACTCAGCCTATGTGGGTGAGATGGTTAGGGCAGGCATCTTATCGGTCAGTCATGGACAGACAGAGGCCGCTTATTCCCTCGGGATAAAGCCAAGTTGGACCATGCGGCTGGTGATCATCCCGCAGGCCATGCGCGCCATTGTCCCCCCATTGATTAGCCTATGGATGAATGTGATCAAGAACTCATCCCTGGCCATTGCGATCGGCTATCCGGATGTGGTTTCTGTTTTCATGCAGACGACATTGAATCAATCTGGCCATGCCATTGAAGTGGTTGGCATGGTGATGCTGTTCTACATGACATGCAGTCTAACCATTTCCTTCTGCCTCAATATCTATAACCGTAAAATTCAATTGCGGGAGCGTTGATCATGACCGATACCCACGCATCATCCGAAGCCAACGGTCTTGAGGTTTTCACACCAAAACCCAGTCTGCCGGCACCGATTGCAACAACAGGTGTGATCGGCTGGCTGCGCAGCAATCTTTTCAGCTCCTACTTCAACGGCTTTTTAACGCTTGGCAGCGTTTATTTGATTTACCTGCTGTTCCAAGGTGTCTTTCACTGGGGCTTTGAAACGGCGGTATGGACCGCGAATACACGTCGGGAATGCCTGAACGAAAGTCCCACGGGGGCGTGCTGGGCTGGGGTTGGTTATTGGTTTGGCAGCTTCGTTTACGGCCGCTATCCATCAGATCAGATTTGGCGGATTAATCTGAGCTGGGTTTTGTTTGCGCTTTGGATGGCACCGCTTTGGTTCCCGAAAGTCAGCTTTAAGCCATTTATTGGCTTGAGCGCCGTTCTGATCTATCCGTTTTTGGCAGGTTATCTCTACCTTGGGGGGGACCGCAATTGGTTCATGGCAATCATGGTTGCGATTGCGATCATGGCTTTTATCATTTGCTGGTTACATGTTGCCTGCTGCTTGTTTTTAAACCGCAGTTTTGGCGATCTGGTGATTTCGATAACAGGCTTCACCAATAAGCCCGAAAAAACCCATAAATTTGCTCTTTTGGCCGTTGTTATTGTTGGCTTTGCGGTGGTCAGCTGGTTCATGAGTGGCTGGGAGCTGATGCTTGTCGGCCCGAACAAATGGGGTGGATTGTTCCTTACCCTGGTGATTTCCGGGATTGGGATTGCCTCTGCCTTGCCCATCGGTATTGTCGCGGCGCTGGGGCGACGCTCAAAAATGCCTGTTATCCGCGTTGTCACCACAGCCTATATCGAGCTGTTCCGCTCCGTGCCGCTTATCACGGTGTTGTTCATGGCAACAACCATGTTCCCGTTGTTCCTGCCGGAAGGAATCGTCCTCAATAAACTTGCCTCAGCGATTGTGGCGGTCTGTCTGTTTTCCGGGGCCTATATGGCAGAGACGGTGCGTGGCGGCTTGCAAGCCATCGATAAAGGCCAGTATGAGGCATCAGCAGCACTGGGGCTTGGGTTTTGGCAAACCACCTCTTTGATCATTATGCCGCAAGCCCTCAAACTGATGATTCCAAACATCGTCGGCAGCTTCATTGGCTTGTTCAAAGATACCACGCTTGTTGCCATTATTGGTCTTTATGACTTGCTTGGCATGGTGAAAGCCGTGAGCCACGATCCAAAGTGGATTGGCTTGCACACCGAGCCACTTGTCGCTGCATCCTTAATTTATTTCATCGGCTGCTTTGCCATGTCGCGCTACAGCCAACATCTGGAAAAAACCCTCGGCCAAGGTGATCGCCGCTAACGGCGCTTCACCGTGACCATACGTTATGAGGAGAACGAAAAATGACAGACGCGACAGAAAACAGCTCAAGTTTACAATCTGCGGTATCCGATCAGATTGTTATCGAACTTGGGAATGTCAATAAATGGTTTGGTGACTTTCATGTGTTGAAAGATATCAACCTGGATGTGAAAGCCGGCGAACGGATTGTGATTTGTGGCCCGTCTGGGTCAGGTAAATCAACGCTTATCCGCTGTATTAACCGCCTTGAAGAGCATCAGGCAGGCGACATCATCGTGAATGGTACGCCGCTTGATAGTAACTTGAAAAATATTGACGCGGTGCGCCGTGAAGTGGGCATGGTGTTCCAACAGTTTAACCTGTTCCCGCATCTCACCGTTCTTGAGAACTGCGCGCTGGCACCAATGTGGGTTCGCAAAATGCCAAAGGCCGAGGCCCAGGAACGGGCCATGGAATATCTCACACGGGTGAAAATCCCAGAGCAGGCAATGAAATATCCCGGGCAGTTATCTGGTGGCCAGCAGCAACGTGTTGCGATTGCCCGATCGCTTTGCATGAACCCCCAAATCATGCTTTTTGATGAGCCGACATCGGCCCTCGATCCAGAAATGATTTCCGAGGTCTTGGATGTCATGGTGGAACTGGCAGATACCGGTATGACCATGCTGTGCGTCACTCATGAAATGGGCTTTGCCAAACGGGTTGCAGACCGGGTTATCTTTATGGATTTTGGCGAGATTGTTGAGCAAAACACACCGTATGAGTTTTTCAATAATCCAAAGTTAGATCGAACAAAACTGTTCTTGAGCCAAATTTTGGCGCACTAACACCCAAATTGGGGCTGACCTAAAATGACAAATGCCCGAGATAAGCTTGCCCATGAGATGGCAGTTTTAAGAGCGCGGATTTCACCGCGCGTTCGGGCGCGCGCAGAACAGGCAGTGAAAACTCATATCGCTGTCACCAACACACCGCCTGCCACGGAGAATTTAGCGGCCCGTATTTATCAGGC
>JBELLC010000096.1:0-11558 GCA_042088965.1 Nisaea sp.
GTGGTGATGCACCAGCTGCTGAAGAGAAAGACTCCTTTGACGTTGTTCTGGCCGCAATTGGCGAGAAGAAGATCAACGTTATTAAAGAGGTCCGTGCGATTACTGGTCTTGGCCTGAAAGAAGCCAAAGATCTGGTCGAGAGCGCACCAAAGGCCGTGAAAGAAGGCGTCGGCAAGGACGAAGCCGAAGAGTTGAAGAAGAAGTTGGAAGAGGTTGGTGCGTCAGTGGAACTTAAGTAATCCCTGATGGTATCAAGTGTAAGGCCAGGGCGGCAGCGGGTGCTGTAACCTTGGTTGGCGATTTGGTGGTCTGAACGCTCGGCGCGCGGGCCTCACCAGATATTGGCGCGGGCCCCTTGCGGGGCCTGCGCTTAGGCCGTTTAAGGCAGTGTCAACCGGCATTGCATGTGAATATGGCGGGCGATAATTTCATCGGACGCCCCGTGGTCGAAGAGGATTGATGATGGCGACTTCTATGGTTCCCTCGTTTACTAGTCGGAAGCGTGTCAGACGCGATTTTGGGCGTATTAATGAAGTTGCGCCAATGCCGAATCTGATCGAGGTTCAGAAGAGCTCCTATGATTTTTTCCTACAGATTGGCGTTGCTGCCGCAGATCGCCAGGATGTGGGCTTGCAAGCTGTCTTTAAATCTGTGTTCCCGATCCGAGACTTTTCCGAACGCTCCATGCTGGAATTCGTCAGCTATGAGCTGGAAACGCCAAAATATGACGTTGAGGAGTGTCAGCAACGTGGCCTGACATTCGCGGCACCGTTAAAGGTGACCTTGCGTCTGGTTGTTTGGGATGTTGAAGAAGAAACAGGCTCGAAGTCGATCCGCGATATTAAAGAGCAGGACGTTTACATGGGCGACATGCCGCTCATGACCAAAAACGGTACCTTTGTCGTTAATGGGACCGAGCGGGTGATCGTTTCGCAGATGCACCGTTCTCCGGGGGTGTTTTTCGACCATGACAAAGGCAAAACGCATGCTTCGGGTAAATTCCTTTTCGCCGCCCGGGTGATTCCCTATCGCGGGTCTTGGCTTGATTTTGAATTTGACGCCAAAGACATTTTATATGTCCGTATTGACCGTCGCCGGAAGTTGCCATGTACAACCCTGTTATTGGCGTTGATGGCGGATGAGGCCGCTGACTATGTGGCGAAATGTGATGTCGAAGGCGATGATCCAAAACGTGAATTGATCTATGGAATGAGCGCGGAAAATATTCTGCATCATTTTTATGCCAAAACGACCTATCACCGCCAAGGTGAAGGCTGGCGTGTGCCGCTTGATGCCGACCGCCTAAAAGGTCAAAAGCTGATTAACCCGCTGATTGACGCAGCCTCTGGTGAGCAGGTTGCTGAGGCGGGTGACAAAATGACAGTGCGGGCGCTGAAGCGCTTAGCCGAAGCTGGCACCACCGATATCTTTGTCAATAATGAGCAATTGCTGAGCGAATATGTTGGCGCTGACATTGTGAATATGGAGAGCGGTCTTGTCTTGGCCGAGGCCGGTGATGAGATCACCGAAGAGCTGCTGGCAAAGCTGCTTGAAGCTGAGGTTAATGAGCTGCCGCTGTTGGCCATCGATCATGTCAATGTCGGTGCTTATATCCGAAACACTTTGGCCTTGGACAAAAACGCCTCGCGAGAAGACGCTTTGGTCGACATTTACCGCGTGATGCGACCAGGCGAGCCGCCAACTCTGGAAACAGCCGAAGCGCTGTTTAACGGCTTGTTCTTTGATTCCGAGCGCTATGATTTGTCGGCTGTCGGGCGGGTGAAAATGAACGCCCGGTTAAATCAAGAAACCGATGACCAACTGCGCATCCTGCGCAAAGAAGACATTCTCGAAATCTTGAAGGTTTTGGTGAACCTGAAAGATGGGCGCGGTGAAATTGACGACATTGACCATCTGGGCAATCGCCGGGTGCGTTCTGTCGGCGAGTTGATGGAAAACCAATACCGCGTCGGTTTGCTGCGCATGGAGCGGGCTATTAAAGAGCGGATGAGCTCGGTTGAAATCGACACCGTGATGCCGCATGACTTGATCAACGCTAAACCAGCGGCGGCGGCGGTTCGTGAATTCTTTGGCTCCTCGCAGCTGTCACAGTTTATGGATCAGACCAATCCATTGTCAGAAATCACCCACAAACGCCGTCTTTCGGCGCTTGGCCCAGGTGGGTTGACCCGTGAACGTGCAGGTTTTGAAGTGCGTGATGTGCATCCCACACACTATGGCCGGATTTGTCCAATTGAAACGCCGGAAGGCCCAAATATTGGTTTGATCAACTCTTTAGCGACGTTTGCACGGGTTAATCAATACGGTTTCATCGAAACCCCGTATCGGGTTGTTGAAGACGCTAAAGTCACTGATGAAGTGCGCTATATTTCGGCCATGGAAGAGGGCAAATATACCATCGCCCAGGCCAATGCGCAGCTTGATGCCAAAGGAAAGTTCGTCGAAGAACTGGTGCCCGTGCGGCGCCAGGGCGAAATTTTGCTGACACGCCCAGATGAAATTGATCTTATCGACGTATCACCCAAGCAATTGGTGTCGGTCGCCGCCGCCTTGATCCCGTTCTTGGAGAATGACGACGCCAACCGGGCGTTGATGGGATCGAACATGCAACGCCAAGCGGTGCCGTTGATCCAGGCCGAAGCACCCTTGGTCGGCACAGGTATGGAAGCACGGGTGGCCCGTGATTCCGGTGTTGCCATCGCCGCTCGCCGCGGTGGGGTGATCGATCAGGTGGATGCCACCCGGATTGTTGTTCGGGTGCTTGAGCAAACCGAGAGCACAGATTCCAACGTTGATATTTACACATTGTTGAAATTCCAACGCTCCAACCAAAATACCTGCATCAATCAACGTCCTTTGGTGAAAGTGGGTGATCGGGTGCAGGCTGGCGATATTATTGCCGATGGTCCGTCAACCGAGCTTGGTGAGTTGGCTTTAGGCCGGAACGTTCTCGTCGCCTTCATGCCCTGGAATGGTTACAACTTTGAAGATTCGATCCTGATTTCTGAACGTATCGTGCGTGATGACGTCTTTACCTCGATCCATATCGAGGAATTTGAGATCATGGCCCGCGACACCAAATTGGGTCAGGAAGAAATTACCCGTGATATTCCGAATGTTGGTGAAGAATCGCTAAAGAATTTGGATGAGGCTGGCATTGTTTACATTGGTGCGGAGGTCAATTCAGGCGACATTCTTGTCGGTAAGGTGACACCAAAGGGTGAATCGCCGATGACCCCGGAAGAAAAATTGCTGCGGGCGATCTTTGGTGAGAAGGCCTCTGATGTGCGTGACACATCCCTTAAGTTGCCCCCGGGTGGTTCTGGAACCGTCGTCGAAGTGCGGGTTTTCTCGCGCCGTGGTGTCGATAAGGATGAACGGGCGCAGGCGATTGAGCGCGGCGAGATCGAGCGCTTGGCAAAAGACCGTGACGATGAACGTGAAATCCTCGAGCGTGGCTTCTTTAGTCGGATGAAGGAACTTCTGGTTGGCAAAACCGCCACCTCGGGTCCAAAAGGCTTGAAAGGCCCGGTTGAGATCACCCCTGATCTTCTGGCGGAATATAGTGCCGGTCAATGGCGTCAGTTCGTTGTTGATGACGATGCTGCCATGGATTACCTAGAAGGTCTGAAAGGGCAATTTGATAATTCAATCAATGAATTGCAGGCACGTTTCGATAATAAAGTCGATAAGCTTCAGCGGGGTGATGAACTGCCACCAGGGGTGATGAAGATGGTGAAAGTCTTCGTCGCTGTGAAGCGGAAGTTGCAACCTGGCGATAAGATGGCGGGCCGTCATGGCAACAAAGGGGTGATTTCAAAGATCAACCCGATGGAAGACATGCCATATCTTGAAGATGGGACGCCGGTGGATATCGTTCTTAATCCATTGGGTGTGCCATCGCGGATGAACGTTGGTCAGATTCTTGAAACCCATCTGGGTTGGGCGTCCCATGGTTTGGGACGGCAAGTCTCGCAGATGCTGGAGACCATTGGCAAAAACAATGGTGCGGGGGAAATTAAAACCTGGTTGCAAGGCATTTACGACCCCGCGCAATACGCCAAAGAAATCGCCCCTCTGGAAGATCGTGAGATTAACGAGCTTGCCGGAAACTTGAAAAAGGGTGTGCCGATGGGCACGCCGGTGTTCGATGGCGCCCGTGAAGAAGATATTAATGCAATGCTGGAGAACGCTGGCTTGCAGTCGTCGGGACAGGTCACTTTGGTGGATGGCCGGACCGGTGAGACTTTCGATCATAAAGTCACGGTTGGTTATATTTACATGTTGAAGCTGCATCATCTGGTCGATGATAAAATTCACGCCCGGTCAATCGGTCCATATAGCTTGGTCACGCAACAGCCATTGGGTGGTAAAGCCCAGTTTGGTGGTCAGCGCTTCGGTGAGATGGAAGTCTGGGCACTGGAAGCTTACGGCGCAGCCTATACCTTGCAAGAAATGTTAACGGTGAAATCCGACGACGTTTCGGGTCGGACCAAGGTTTATGAGGCGATTGTCCGCGGTGATGATAATTTTGAAGCTGGAATTCCTGAATCATTTAACGTTTTGGTCAAAGAGCTTCGCTCCCTTGGCCTTGACATTGATTTGAAGCAACGGGATTTTTGATCGCATGACCGCAATACAGGTTAGTGTCGCTGGCGGCTTTATTATGGCAGCTGGTGTGGCTGGTGTGCACGATACAGTGGCGGTGTTAATGACACCCCCGCTATCGCCCACCGATAGGGAAGGAGTTAGACGATGAACAACGAGTTGATGAGCATTTTCGGACAGCCAACAGGCCCGCAAAGCTTTGACCATATTCAAATCTCGATCGCGTCCCCGGAACAGATCCGCTCTTGGTCCTTCGGTGAAATCAAAAAGCCGGAAACGATTAACTATCGGACCTTTAAGCCAGAGCGTGACGGTCTTTTTTGTGCCCGTATCTTCGGCCCTGTGAAAGATTATGAATGCCTGTGCGGCAAATATAAGCGGATGAAATACCGCGGCATTATTTGTGAGAAGTGCGGCGTTGAGGTGACCTTATCCAAGGTGCGCCGGGAACGGATGGGGCATATCGAGTTAGCCTCACCTGTGGCGCATATTTGGTTTTTGAAATCCCTGCCAAGCCGCATTGGTTTGCTGGTTGATATGACATTGAAAGAGCTTGAGCGGGTCCTGTACTTTGAAAACTTTGTTGTTACGGATCCGGGTCTATCGCCGTTGGAGCGAAAGCAGGTCCTGACCGAAAACGAATATTACGACGCCCAAGATGAGTATGGTGAAGATGCCTTTACCGCTCAAATCGGGGCGGAAGCTATCAAAACAATGCTGCTTGACCTTGATCTTGAGGAAGAGCGGGAGACCATTCGGGTAGACTTGCGGGAGACCGGCTCGGAAGCGAAGCGCAAAAAGCTGGTAAAGCGGTTGAAACTGGTTGAAGCCTTCATCGAATCTGGCGCGCGCCCAGAATGGATGGTGCTGGATGTCGTGCCGGTTATCCCGCCGGAACTGCGCCCCTTGGTGCCGTTGGATGGCGGCCGTTTTGCAACCTCTGATTTGAACGATCTTTATCGCCGGGTGATTAACCGCAATAACCGCTTGAAGCGTCTGATCGAATTACGGGCCCCAGATATCATCGTCCGCAATGAAAAGCGGATGTTGCAAGAATCAGTGGATGCATTGTTTGACAACGGCCGGCGTGGGCGGGTGATCACAGGGGCCAATAAGCGGCCGTTGAAGTCGCTCTCTGACATGCTGAAGGGTAAACAAGGGCGTTTCCGTCAGAACTTGTTGGGTAAGCGCGTTGACTATTCAGGCCGCTCGGTGATTGTTGTCGGCCCAGAATTGATGTTGCATCAATGTGGGCTGCCGAAGAAAATGGCTTTGGAGCTGTTTAAGCCGTTTATCTATTCAAAGCTCGAGCTTTACGGCATGGCCAGCACGGTGAAGGCCGCCAAGCGGATGGTCGAAAAAGAACGACCAGAGGTGTGGGATATCTTGGAAGAGGTGATCCGCGAGCATCCGGTGCTGTTGAACCGGGCGCCGACCTTACACCGTCTTGGTATTCAAGCTTTTGAACCGGTGCTGGTTGAAGGCAAGGCGATCCAGCTTCATCCTTTGGTCTGCACGGCGTTTAACGCCGACTTTGATGGTGACCAAATGGCGGTTCACGTGCCGCTGTCGTTGGAAGCGCAGTTGGAAGCGCGTGTCTTGATGATGTCGACCAACAACATTCTCAGCCCGGCCAATGGCAAGCCGATCATTGTGCCGTCGCAGGATATCATCCTTGGTCTTTACTACTTGTCGTTGGAGCGCGAAGGCCAAGCGGGTGAAGGTCTGGTATTTGCCGATATTGCAGAGGTTGAACACGCCCTGCAAGCTGGCGCTGTTACCTTGCACAGTAAGGTGAAGGCACGGATTCATACTGTTGACGAGAATGGCGATGCGATCATTAAGCGGGTGGACGTGACTCCTGGCCGCTTGAAATTGTTCCAGATTTTACCGCGCAACAAAATGGTTCCGTTTGACTCGATCAACCGCGTCTTGACCAAAAAAGAGGTCTCGAACGTGATCGATGTGGTCTACCGCCATTGCGGCCAGAAGGACACGGTGATTTTTGCGGATAGACTAATGGATCTTGGCTTCCGGCATGCTTGTATGGCCGGGATTTCCTTTGGTAAGGACGATCTGGTTATCCCCGGCGCAAAGAATGGTTTGGTGGATGAGGCCAACACCCAGGTCAAAGATTTCGAGCAGCAATATCTTGATGGGTTGATCACGCAAGGCGAGAAATACAACAAGGTTGTTGACGTCTGGTCACGTTGCACGGACAAAGTTGCTGAAGAAATGATGAACGGGATTTCTTCCGGCGAGGATGGTGCCTCCACAAATGCCGTTTGGATGATGGCGCATTCTGGCGCGCGTGGCTCACCCGCGCAGATTAAGCAATTGGCAGGGATGCGTGGTCTGATGGCAAAGCCATCAGGTGAGATTATCGAAACGCCGATCATTTCAAACTTTAAAGAAGGCCTGAACGTTCTCGAGTATTTCAACTCGACTCACGGTGCCCGTAAAGGGCTAGCTGATACGGCGTTGAAGACGGCGAACTCAGGTTACTTGACACGTCGTTTGGTGGATGTGGCCCAGGATTGCATCATCACCGAGGAAGACTGTGGCACGGTGCTTGGGTTAACCGTGAGCGCGGTCATCGAAGGCGGCGATGTGATTGATTCGCTGGGTGACCGGGTTCTGGGGCGGACAGCCGCCGAAGATGTCAAGCATCCCATTACCGAAGAGGTGATTGCACCCGCTGGTGAAATCATTGATGAGGTTGTTGCAGAAAACATTGAAAACGCCGGTATCGATACCGTTCTCATCCGCTCGGTGTTGACCTGCGAAACCAAGGTTGGTGCCTGCGCCAGCTGCTATGGCCGCGATTTGGCCCGGGGCACACGTGTGAACGTTGGCGAAGCGGTTGGCGTCATTGCCGCGCAATCGATCGGCGAGCCTGGGACCCAGTTAACCATGCGGACCTTCCACATTGGCGGCGCGGCCCAGCGTGGTGCAGAGCAATCCAGTGTTGAAGCTACCATGGCGGGGACCATTAAGGTTGAAAACCGCAACGTGGTTGAAAACTCAGACCAAATCCTGATCGTCATGAACCGGACCACCGAAATCGTCTTGTTGGACGAAGGTAGCCGTGAGCGTGCCCGTCATCGGGTGCCCTATGGCTCTCGCTTGCTGGTAGATGATGGGGTTGTGGTTGAGCCGGGTCAGGTGTTGTCTGAATGGGATCCATACACCATTCCGATCATTACCGAGAAAGAAGGTACGGCCAATTACATGGACTTGGTTGATGGCATGTCCATGAACGAAGTCATGGATGAGGCAACTGGCATTGCGTCTCGCGTGGTGGTGGACTGGAAACAGCAACCCAAGGGCGGCGATTTGCGTCCGCGGATTACCTTGCGTGACGAGGCCGGAGACGTCATTCAGTTGGCGAACGGCCTTGAGGCAAGATACTTCTTGTCCGTTGGTGCGGTATTGTCTGTTGAAAATGGCGTTAAGGTGCAGGCTGGTGACGTGATCGCCCGAATTCCACGTGAGTCGACAAAGACGCGTGATATTACCGGTGGTCTGCCACGGGTTGCGGAATTGTTCGAAGCCCGCAAGCCAAAAGACTACGCGATTATCAGCGAAGGCCCGGGCCGGGTTGAGTTTGGAAAAGATTATAAAACCAAACGCCGGATCATTGTTCGCCCGGACAACGCAGATGCCGAAGCGACCGAATATCTCATTCCGAAGGGCAAGCATATTGCCGTTCATGAAGGCGATTGGGTCGAACGCGGTGATTTGTTGATGGATGGTAATCCTGTTCCCCATGACATTTTGCATATCCTCGGTGTTGAGGCATTGGCGAACTATTTGACCAATGAAATTCAAGAGGTTTATCGGCTACAGGGTGTGAAGATCAATGATAAGCACATCGAAGTGATCGTGAGGCAAATGCTGCAAAAGGTCGAAGTGGGCGATCCCGGCGATACTACTTTGCTTGTGGGTGAACAAATCGACCGTGATGAGTTCAATGCGGCAAATGAGGTGGCGCTTGCTGAAGACTTGCGGCCAGCGACAGCAATTCCTGTGTTGCAGGGGATTACCAAGGCATCGTTGCAAACGCAGTCGTTCATCTCAGCTGCCTCATTCCAAGAGACGACGCGGGTTCTCACCGAGGCATCCGTTTCAGGCAAAATCGACCGCCTGGAAGGTCTCAAGGAAAATGTCATTGTTGGCCGCCTGATTCCCGCTGGTACTGGCAGCGTGATGAACCGGTTGCGGCAGGTGGCAGCGGACCGAGATAAGGTGATCGCGGATGACGCCGAAAAGGTTCGCTTGAAGGAAGCAGCAGCAGCGCCGGTCGCCGAAGAGGCACCTGCCGCTGAATAAGTCCCTCAAGAGGCACAAAGAATCGAGGGTGCAGCTGCTGGCTGCACCCTTTTTTGTTTACGGGCAGAACCGGCAGGGCCAGAAAGCTGTTGGTTTTTCGAGACGCATCGGTCAAATGGTAATAAAAAAATAAAAAATGACATAAAAATGAAACATAAAGTCACTAATTGGCGTTTTTAGCCGTAAAAAAATCTCTCAAATCTCCGCTTGACCCCTGGGGTTGTGAACACTAATATCCGCCCACTTTCGAGACCGGTAGTGACACCAGCGCGAGGGTTTTGGCGAAACCCGCGCGGTCAGACACGGATTGAAAGTAAAAAAGATGAGAACGATCGGCCGTCCCGCCGATGGCCGCCACCAGAAGATCGGAGCCCCGCAGGGAAATCCCTGACGGTCGTTTCGCTCGTGTGTTGTTTGAGAGGATCGGCGTATGCCAACGATCAACCAGTTGATCCGCCATGGTCGCCACGTGCCAGTGGCTCGGAATAAAGTTCCCGCTCTGGATGCTTGCCCGCAAAAGCGGGGGGTGTGTACCCGCGTCTATACAACGACCCCGAAAAAGCCGAACTCGGCGCTTCGGAAAGTTGCCCGGGTGCGCCTGACCAATGGCGCAGAGGTGATCAGTTATATTCCAGGTGAGGGCCACAACCTGCAGGAGCACTCGGTTGTGCTGATCCGCGGCGGCAGTGTCAAAGACTTGCCCGGTGTCCGTTATCACGTCATTCGCGGTACCCTTGATACCCAAGGCGTCAAAGACCGTCGCCAGCGTCGTTCCAAATACGGCGCGAAGCGTCCGAAATAAGGAATTCATTGTATGTCTCGTCGTCATAGCGCCGAAAAACGCCCTGTCCTTCCTGATGCCAAGTTTGGTGACCAGGTGCTGACTAAATTTATGAACTGCTTGATGTATGACGGTAAAAAGTCGACAGCAGAGCGCATTGTTTACAGTGCATTTGAGCGGATTGAGAGCCGCACAGGCCAGGAGCCTGTGAAGGTGTTCCATGACGCACTTGATAACATTAAGCCGCAGGTTGAGGTGCGCTCGCGCCGTGTTGGTGGTGCGACCTATCAGGTGCCGGTTGAAGTGCGTAGCATCCGCGCTCAGGCATTGGCCATTCGTTGGTTGATTGATAGCTCCCGCAAGCGGTCGGAGAACACCATGACGGAACGCTTGTCAGGTGAGCTGATTGACGCGTCAAATAATCGTGGCTCTGCCGTTAAGAAGCGTGAAGACACGCACCGTATGGCGGAAGCGAATAAAGCTTTTTCACATTACCGCTGGTGATTTTCGGATAGGATGGACTGACCGATGGCACGTGAATATCCCTTAGAGCGCTACCGCAATATCGGTATTATGGCGCATATTGACGCCGGTAAGACGACAACAACCGAGCGGATTCTGTATTACACAGGCAAGTCGTACAAGATTGGTGAAGTCCATGATGGCAATGCCACGATGGACTGGATGGAGCAAGAGCAGGAGCGTGGCATTACGATCACGTCGGCTGCGACCACGACCTTTTGGAATGATCATCGCATTAACATCATCGATACCCCCGGCCACGTTGACTTTACCATTGAGGTGGAACGGTCATTGCGTGTGTTAGACGGCGCGGTCGCCGTGTTTGACTCGGTTGCGGGTGTTGAGCCGCAATCAGAGACGGTTTGGCGTCAGGCTGATAAATACGATGTGCCGCGGATGTGCTTCATCAACAAGATGGACCGGATTGGTGCCGATTTTTATCGCTGTGTGGATATGATCGTTGACCGTCTTGGCTCGACGCCGTTGGTTCTGCAATTGCCCATCGGGTCGGAGTCTGACTTCGTTGGGGTTGTTGATCTTATCGATATGAAAGCAATCCGGTGGTTGGAAGAAAGCCTCGGTGCAAAGTTTGAAATCGTCGACATTCCTGATGATTTGAAGGATCAAGCGGAAGAATACCGTGGTCGCCTGCTGGAAACAGCTGTTGAGCAAGACGATGACGCCATGATGGCATATCTCGAAGGTGAGGAGCCTAATCGTGAGGTGCTGACGCGATGCATCCGTCGGGGCACTCTTGAAGGGGCTTTTGTGCCTGTACTTTGTGGCTCGGCTTTTAAAAATAAGGGTGTACAGCCGTTATTGGACGCTGTTGTTGATTACATGCCGGGGCCCCTTGATATCGGTGCCACCAAAGGTGTGTTGCCGGACAGTGATGAAGTGGTCGAGCGCGGGCCATCTGATGATGAGCCGTTCTCCGCATTGGCTTTCAAGGTCATGAATGATCCATTTGTTGGAACATTGACCTTTGCGCGGATTTATTCTGGTGTGCTTGAGTCAGGCGGGACCGTCATTAATACGGTTAAAGGTAATCGGGAACGGATCGGCCGGATGCTGTTGATGCATTCAAATAGTCGTGAAGAGATCAAAGAGGCGCATGCGGGCGATATTGTCGCCTTGGTGGGTCTAAAGTCGACCACTACGGGAGATACGCTGTGCACGCCGCTGGACCAGGTTGTTCTCGAGCGGATGGAATTCCCAGATCCTGTTATTGAGGTCGCAGTTGAGCCGAAGACTAAAAGCGATCAGGAGAAATTGGGTGTGGCATTGGCCCGTT
>JBELLC010000097.1:0-11525 GCA_042088965.1 Nisaea sp.
CATTTTGACTTGCCGCGCATTGACGCCAGCCTTGCGGTTTTGCAAGCAACAGATTTTCTGCCCTTCCGCGCGCTTGCTGATTTGCCCATGGCGATGACAGGGCATTTGGTGATGACAGCAATTGATGGCGAAAATCCGGCGACAACATCGGCAAAGTTGATTGCAGAGATTATCCGGGGATGGATGGGCTTTGACGGCCTGTTGATGAGCGATGATTTATCGATGCAGGCCTTAAAGGGCAGTCTCAGGGAACGCTGTGCGGATAGTTTGGCGGCAGGCTGTGATATTGCACTGCATTGCAATGGTGACATGGCCGAAATGATCAGCGTTGCCGGTGGTGCGGGGTTATTAAGTGAGGCGGCGGATCGGCGTGCGGCTGCGGTCATTGGGGCCCTCGATCGGGTCGCCAACCCTGCGTGTGATCTGGCGGCAGCAGCGGCAGAATTAACCAAGATAATGGCGATAAGGGGCCTGCTTTGATCGAGTCGATAGGCGATTTTGCCTTTACAGCGTCGGTTTGGGTGTTGCCGGTTTTACTGGCGGTGACATTGCATGAGGCGGCCCACGGTTATGTCGCTTGGATGCTGGGGGATGATACAGCGAAGCGCCTTGGCCGTGTGACATTGAATCCGTTTGCGCATGTGGACCGTTTTGGCACCGTTATTCTGCCGGGGCTTTTGTTGCTGTTAAGTGCGCCATTTCTTTTTGGCTATGCGAAACCTGTGCCGGTCAGCGTGGGCCGCTTAAATCATCCGCGTCGCGACATGATGCTGGTGGCGGTTGCAGGGCCTTTAGCGAATATTTTCTTAGCGTTTGGCGCAGCGATTCTTTTTCATCTGCTTTTTCTGACGCCCGAATTTGCCAACAAATGGGTTGGCAGAACGCTGATAAATTTGTTTCAGCTTAATTTAATTCTGGCAGTCTTTAATTTGTTACCAATTCCGCCCCTTGATGGCGGCCGCATTTTAACAGGTGCCTTGCCCTATCCGCTTGCGGTGCGCGTTGCAGGGTTGGAACGCTTTGGTATGCTTCTGATTATTGGGGCGATGTTCCTGGTGCCGTTTATCGGTGATCAATTTGGCTATGGGATTGATATATTTGGGTGGGTTATTGGCGTGCCGACAGACTGGTTGGCGGAGTTGCTGTTATATTTGACCGGTCATATTTGAGCAGCAGGTTGACGGATCCAAATGACCGAAATTGACCCTTTTGAAAGTTCAGTTCCTGACTACAAACGCTATCGCGCGCCTGTTCAGCTATCTCTGTTTTTAGACCTTGATGGCTTTGAAGGGCCGATTGATGTTCTGTTGACTTTGGCGCGTGATCAAAAGGTTGATCTGGCAAAGATTTCGATTTTACAGCTTGCAGAACAATACATTCGGTTCATCAACCAAGCACAATCAATGAATTTAGAGTTAGCCGCGGATTATCTGGTCATGGCAGCTTGGTTGGCCTATCTAAAGTCACGGTTGTTATTGCCCGAAGACGCACATGATGACGCGCCGTCCAGTGAAGAAATTGCGGAATTCTTGCGCTGGCAATTGCAACATTTGCAAGCCATGCAACAAGCCGGTGAAAATTTGATGGCAAGGCCGCGGCTCTATCAGGATGTTTTTCCGCGCGGTGAGCGGCAGCGAACTGCTATTCATAAAGTGCCAGTATTTAATCTCACGCTATACGATTTGCTGCGTGCTTACGGCGACTTTCGTGTCAAGGCAGAGCATCAAACACTTAAGATCTTGGACACAGAGCTATTCTCTGTCGAAGACGCGATTGCGCGTTTGCGCGGCTTGGTGGGGCATGTGCCCGATTGGCGGACCCTGATGAGTTTTTTCCCAGCCGCTGCTGCTGACCCGCTCACGCATCGCTCCATGGTTGCCGCCAATTTTGTGGCGTCGTTGCAGTTGGTGAAGGATGGTGACATTCATTTACGCCAAGATGATCGCTTTGGACCGATCTATTTGAAATCCCGCGAGGATCGAAAGGCATGACCGAGGAGACAGGTAACGCCGCTTCAGATGCGGCTGAATTATCTATAATTGCCTCGGCGGATCGTGAAAATCGACGCGCTTTTGGGCGGATTATTGAAGCTGTCCTGTTTGCCTCATCGGCACCAGTTTTGACAAATGACCTGGCCAGCCGATTGCCCATTGGGACGGATATTCACGCTGTCTTGCAGGACTTGCAGGCAGATTATGCAGCACGCGGTATTAATTTGAACCAGATTGGCGGCGCTTGGGCTTTCCGGACAGCGGCTGATCTCGGCAAAAACCTTCAAATTGATGTGATGGTGCCACGCAAGCTTTCCCGGGCGGCGGTTGAGACGATGGCAATTATTGCCTTTCACCAACCGATCACCCGCGCTGAGATTGAGGAAATGCGGGGCGTTAGCCTTAGTCGTGGGACACTTGATATCTTGCTTGAGGCGGGCTGGATTCGGCCCGGACGGCGGCGGCAAAGCCCGGGGCGACCGTCGACCTGGGTCACCAGCCAAGCCTTTTTAGACCATTTTGCGTTAACTGATTTAGGCGACTTGCCGGGTCTGGAAGAAATGAAGGCTGCGGGTCTTTTAGAGCGGCAGGTGGGTCGTACCTCGATTGCCATCGGCGATGGTCGCGACTTTGACGACGATGAGGATGATGGCGAGCAACTTCCCTTAACTGACCTGCTTGATGATGAAAGCGATATGCCCTATCCCCGTGAAAAATCTTGATCACTGGTTGCATCTTGTTTTAGTTGCAGATAAGACTTAGTCGCACACGTAGCGAGACGGTGAACCATAGCATCATGACAGCGGCGCTCGAGCTGAAAAATATTAGTCACGCATTCGGTGACTTGAAAGCGATTGACGGCTTGAACCTGTCGATTGAGCCTGGCCAAGTGACCTGTCTGTTGGGACCGTCTGGATGTGGCAAGACAACGGCTTTACGGATCGCCGCTGGGCTGGAAAATTTGCAAAGTGGTGAGATTTATATTGCCGGTCAATTAGCCGCTTGTCCGGATTGGGGCCTGCCCGCAGAGCAGCGGGGCATTGGTCTGGTTTTCCAGGATTACGCCTTGTTTCCGCATTTAAGTGTTCTGGACAATGTCATATTTGGTGTCGCAGGCAGCCCTGAATATCGGCGTGCCAGTGCGATGGAAGCGCTCGAACAGGTGCAGATGGCGGCTTATGCCAGTGAATTTCCCCATACGCTCTCGGGCGGTCAGCAGCAACGTGTGGCTTTGGCACGGGCGTTGGCGCCAAAGCCAGCTGTTGTGCTTTTAGATGAGCCGTATTCAGGCCTTGACGCCCGCTTGCGCGACCAGGTTCGTGATGAGGTTTTGCACGTCTTAAAGGACAGTGGTGCGGCATCGTTGATGGTGACTCATGATTCTGAGGAGGCGATGTTTATGGCCGATCAGATTTATGTGCTGAAAGAGGGTGTCATGGTCCAGCATGGACCGCCTGAAAGTCTCTATCAGAACCCTAATTCGGCCTTTGTGGCAGGTTTCTTTGGCGAAGTGAATATTATCCCGGCGGTGGCCCGCAATGGTATTGTGGCGACGGCGATTGGTGATTTTTCCGCACCTGGCCTCGGTGATGATGTTGCCGTGACAGTGGTTGTGCGTCCAGAGGCTTTGCGCCTTGAAAAGGTGACAGACAAAGCCACGCGATGCCGTCTTGGGGAAATTATCCAGGCACGGATGTTGGGACGGAGCAGCCTGATCCATCTGTCTGTTGGCAACGCGGTCTCATCGTCTGCGGCGGCAGATTTGCATCTGCATGCGCGTGTCGGCGGGGTTTTTCTGCCAGCGATCGGCGAAAAGGTTCAGATCACCATCGACCCCGCGCAGTCGTTTGTTTTTCCGTCGTATTAAGAACGGCTTATGACAAAAGCCATTGTTTACCCTCGCATTATGGCGATAAATTACTTATATCTGGTCCAACGCATTGTCACTGACTGTAATATTGGTGCAGGTTCAGTGATAGATGCCTCACAAGTGGAGCTTTTTTAATGGGTGCATTTAGCATTTGGCATTGGCTGATCGTTCTTGCTGTTGTTGTGATTCTTTTTGGTGGCGGCGGAAAAATTTCCCGGCTGATGGGTGATTTCGGCAAGGGTTTGAAAAATTTCAAATCAAGCATGAAAGAAAATGAGGCTTCGGGCGAAGAAGCCAAAGCGCTCGACGCTGATAAAAGCGAGAAGGTCGACACGGTCAATTCTGATCAAGCTGCCAAAAGTTAATTTGGCATAGGACCAGGCTTTAGCTTGGTTTAGGAAGACAGAATGTTTGATCTCGGCTGGCAAGAATTCATGTTGATCGCGCTGATCGCGTTGGTCGTTGTTGGTCCAAAAGATCTGCCGCGTGTGGTTCGATCTGTCAGCGACGTGATCCGGCGGGTGCGCGGTATGGCAACTGAATTTCATTCCAGTTTGGAAGAAGTCGCTCGGGAAGCGGAACTCGATGATCTGCGAAAGCAGGCGCGGGAAATGGCCAATCAAGGGCTGGATGAAAGCTTGCGTAAAGAAGTTGACCCCATGGGCGAAATTGAGAAAAGCATTCGAGACGCCCAATCTCGGGTCGTTGACGTGGATAATACCGTCACGGCAACATCAGCAGAGATTGACACAGAAGTGAAATCAAAAGAATGACCGACGGCTCTGAAGACGCCAAGATGCCATTGTTGGATCATCTGGTGGAGTTGCGTCAGCGGCTGCTGTACAGTTTTGTTGGCTTCATCATTGCGTTTTTTGCCAGCTATGCTGTTGCGGAATATATTTTTGATTTTTTGGTGCAACCGCTTGCTGATCTGACGGTGGGTCAGGAAAATCGCAGGCTGATTTATACCGCCCTGCATGAAGCCTTCTTTACCTATATCAAAGTGGCGTTTTTTACCGCTGCCTGTATCGCCTTTCCAATTGTGGCAATTCAGATCTGGGGTTTTGTTGCGCCCGGTCTCTATAAAAACGAGCGGCGGGCATTCCTGCCGTTTTTAATTGCCACGCCGGTATTGTTTACGGCTGGTGCGGCGATGGTGTATTACGTCGTCATTCCGCTGGCGTGGAAGTTCTTTTTAAGCTTTGAGACCCCTGGCGGTGATGGCTCGCTGGCGCTAGAGCTTGAGCCGAAGGTTGACCAATACCTATCCTTGGTCATGCGCTTGATCTTTGCGTTTGGGGTCAGCTTTGAATTGCCAGTGTTGATCGTTTTGCTGGCCAAAGCCGGCTTGGCAACTGCCGACGGCTTGCGGGCAAAACGCAAATATGCAATCGTTTTCGCCTTTGTCGCGGCAGCCATTCTGACACCACCAGATGTGATCAGTCAGGTTCTTTTGGCCGTTCCCATCATCTTTCTGTATGAAGTTTCGATCCTGTGCGCTGGAATGATTGAGCGAAAGCGTGAGGAAGAGGCCGAACGCGCCGATGCTGAAGATGGCGATCAGATTGACTAGCTGGCGGCTGAAGTGAACCACAAAATCTGATCCCCCTCGGCTTAAAAATGTTTTATAAACAGGAAAAATAACGCGCTAGCTCAGTGAGGGTTTCATGCACGATATCAAATTCATCCGCGATAATGCTGCCGCTTTTGATGCTGGCCTTGCGCGCCGTGATTTGCCTGCAATGGCCGCTGACATTCTCGCCATGGATGCCGCATGGCGTGCGTTGACAACTGAAAAACAGGTTTTGCAACAACGCCGCAACCAAGCGTCAAAAGAGATTGGACTGCTGAAATCAAAGGGCGCGCCTGCTGACGATTTGATCAAAGAAGTTGCCGACATAAAAGATAAAATGCAGCAACTCGATGATGCCGAGCGGACAACTGGTGAGGATCTGGAAAAACGCTTGGCCAGTTTGCCGAATTTGCCATTTGACGATGTGCCCCGGGGCATGGATGAATCGGAAAATGTTGAGATGCGCCGTGAGGGTGTCATCAAAGCTTTTGATTTTCAGCCAATTGATCATGTGGATCTCGGTGAAAATCTGGGGCAGATGGATTTTGAAGCGGCGGCAAAGTTGGCGGGGGCACGGTTTGTGCTGTTGCGCGGTGATTTGGCCCGCTTAGAACGCGCACTTGCCAATTTTATGATTGATCTGCACACCCAGGAATTTGGTTATACAGAGGTCTCGCCGCCTGTAATGGTGCGTGATTCGGCCCTATATGGTACCGGACAACTGCCAAAGTTCAGTGAGGATTTGTTTCGGGTCGAGGGCGGCTTTTGGATGATCCCAACCGCTGAAGTGCCGTTGACCAATCTTGTCAGCGATACCATCCTTGATGAGGCCGAATTACCTCTGCGGATGACGGCACATACAGCCTGCTTCCGCTCTGAGGCGGGTTCTGCTGGGCGTGATACCCGTGGCATGATCCGGGTGCACCAGTTTTCGAAGGTTGAAATGGTATCCGTGAGCCACCCGTCGCAATCTGATGCTGAGCTGGAGCGGATGACAGGCTGTGCCGAAGCGGTTTTGACGCGTTTAGGACTGCCCTACCGGGTGGTCATCTTGTGTACGGGTGACATGGGTTTTGGGGCCCGCCGGACCTATGATATTGAAGTATGGCTGCCAGGCCAAAATGATGGCGCCGGGGCCTATCGGGAAATTTCGAGCTGTTCCACATGTGGTGATTTCCAGGCTCGGCGGATGAAAGCCCGGTTCCGTCCAGAAGGGACGAAAACAACGTCGTTCGTGCATACCTTAAATGGTTCTGGCTTGGCTGTTGGGCGGTGCTTGATCGCAGTCTTGGAAAATTACCAGGAAGCCGATGGCAGCATTTCTATTCCCGATGTTCTGCGCCCCTATATGGGCGGCCAAGAGCGAATTCCTGCCAAACAAGCGAGCTGAGTGATGGCGAACTGGCCTTTAAATCTGCGCACAAGCCGAATTTTGATTTCAAATGATGATGGTGTCCACGCCCCTGGCTTGCGCGTCTTGCGGGATGTTGCTGAAGCCTTGTGTGATGAGGTCTGGGTTGTGGCGCCAAATTCAGAACAAAGCGGTGCAGGCCATTCATTGACGTTGCGTCGGCCATTGCGCATTCATCGTCATGATGACCGGGTTTTTTCCGTTGATGGCACACCGACGGACTGCGTTTTACTGGCCAGTAATGAGATCATGGCAGATCATCCGCCCGACCTGGTCTTATCGGGGATTAATCGACATGCCAATTTAGGCGAAGATGTGACCTATTCTGGGACTGTTGCGGCGGCCATGGAAGCGACCATCCTTGGCTATCCGGCGATTGCCCTCAGTCAGGTTTTTAACAATGATCAAGATGACGCGGTTTATTGGACAACGGCGGCCAGTCATGCGGGTGCGCTGATTGCCCGCCTGGCAGCTGTTGGATGGCCGGCGAATAGCCTGATTAACGTTAATTTTCCGGCGGTCGCCAGTGATAAGGTGGTGGGAACAGAAATCACCCAGCAAGGTCGCCGTAAAATTGGGGACAAAATTCTCCAAGGCAAAGATCCCAGTGGCCGCGCCTATTATTGGATCGGGGCGGTGAAGACCGATAATGATGTTGTCCCGGGAACCGATTTTGCGGCTGTAGCCACAGGGCATATATCTGTGACGCCAATTGATCTAGATATGACAGATTTGGCGAGCATGGACCGATTAAGTGGCATTATCGATTGACTGTCCCGGCTGTCGCTCAACAACGCTTGATTAGCGTGCTGCGTGATCAAGGGGTAAGCGATGCCTCTATTTTACAGGCCATTGCTGATGTTGACCGGACAGCGTTCGTGCCGACCGGCTTTCATGATCAAGCCTTTGAAGACACGCCATTGCCAATTGGTTTTGGGCAAACCATCAGCCAACCCTTTATTGTGGCCACGATGACCGAGGCATTAGGTCTTAATCGGCGATCCCATGTTTTGGAAATTGGCACAGGTAGTGGCTATCAAACAGCGATTTTGGCGCGGGTTTGCCGGTGGGTCAGAACCATTGAATACATTCCAGAACTGGCCAAAAGCGCGGCGGAACTCTTCGTGGAACTGGGGTTGCGCAATGTGACAACTCGGCGAGATGATGGCGCGAAAGGCTGGCCCGAAGCAGCCCCGTTTGAGCATATCTTGGTGACGGCCGCGGCGGCTGATTTTCCGGCGGCGTTGCTCGATCAATTATCTGAAGCTGGCGGCGTTATGGTGATCCCAATTGGGGAGCAGGGCCGCCCGCAAACACTGTATCGGGTCACCCGCAGGGACGATATTTACCAATATGAGAAACTCATGCAGGTGCGCTTTGTTCCGTTGTTAAACAGCATTTCCCCAAGGTAAGGCCTGATGACGCTTATGGCATTGAGCCACGGGCCTTATAGCCCTAGACTCTTTTTATGAGGAATGTACTGTCAAAAATCGGCTCTCGGCATCGGCGGTGGCACCTGGCCATTGTTTTGATGGCTGCGATTATGCTGGTTTTGACAGCTTGCGCACCTGTCAACAGATCGATCAAGAGCAATGCTCCGCCGGTTCTGTCTCCGCGCTCTGGACTATCAAAAAATACCGCGGTAACGGTTCTGCCAGGGCAGACTGTTTATTCTATTGCCCGCGCCAATGGCGTATCTCTGCGCAGTTTAATCGAAGAAAACGGTCTTACCCCGCCATATGTCCTGGCCATTGGGCAAACCCTCAGACTGCCGCAAGTTACAACTTATGTTGTTGCGGCTGGTGATACGGTTTCGATAATCGCTCAGCGCTTGAATATTGATATGCGGCTTTTGGTCAATATGAATAATATCCGCGCGCCCTATCTCATCCGGGTCGGCCAGCGCTTGAGATTGCCGCGTACCCGAGGCGGTGGATTGCCAGCAGTACAATTTACGAGCGCAACGTCAAAACAACCGACAGAAAAGCCTGTCCAGGTACCGACAGTCATGGCCTTACCACTTTCTCGCCCCGAAAGTATTGCCCCTCATCGGGCGACCGCAAGGACACCCTCAACCGCCGCTAAAGCCGTCACTAAAGCTGCTGTCAAAGCTGTTCAAAACCGCTCTGCACCAGCCAAGCGGCACCGTAATTTGACCCCCGCACCAAGATCGCGATCAAAGTTTTTGGTGCCTGTAAATGGCCGGGTTATTGGCCGGTTTGGACCACGAAAGGGCGGATTGCATAATGATGGTATCAACATCGCGGCGCCGGTTGGGGCACCGATTAAAGCGGCTGAAAATGGGGTGGTTGCGTATGCTGGTGCAGGCTTTGGTGGTTTTGGAAACCTATTACTGATTAAGCATGCTGATGGTTGGATATCTGCTTATGGCCATGCTCGAAAACTTCTTGTTAAACGCGGGGCCAAAGTGCGCCGCGGTCAAGTTATCGCAACAGTGGGTAAAAGTGGTGCGGTGACGCGCCCGCAACTGCATTTCGAATTACGTCGCGGGTCGCGTGCCTTGAACCCTGAAAAATATATCAGTAGCTAAAACAGGGCAGCTTAGGGATCGATGGGGATGCCCAATTCGCCGGCGAGGTTCTGCACGAATTGCCAGGCAACACGGCCTGAGCGTGAGCCACGTGTTATCGTCCATTCTTTGGCTCTTTTGCGCAATTCTTCATCACTTAAATTAATTCCCAAAGCGCTGCAATATCCCTCGATCATGGCAAAATAGGTGTCTTGATCGCAGGCATGAAAACCTAACCAGACCCCGAATCGATCAGACAACGAAACTTTTTCTTCAACAGCCTCAGAGGCATGAATTGCGGTGGAACGTTCGTTCTCGATCATATCGCGTGACATCAGGTGACGCCGATTTGAGGTGGCATAGAACAGCACATTTTTAGGCCGCCCCTCAATCCCGCCCTCGAGCACAGCCTTCAGGGATTTGTAGCTGGTATCTTCATAATCAAACGACAGATCATCGCAGTAAATTACACAATAGCGGTTTGACTGGCGCACCAAAGTTAATAGTCGCGGCAAGGTCTCTAGGTCTTCGCGGTGTATCTCGACCAAAGCCAAATTGCCCCCTGTCTCGGCATTCACTTGCGCATGGACAGCTTTTACCAAGGAGCTTTTACCCATGCCGCGCGCGCCCCATAAAAGCGCGTTGTTGGCTGGCAAGCCGGAGGCAAACCTCAGGGTGTTATCATATAGAATATCGCGCTGTAATTGTACGCCCTTTAGCAGGTTAATATCCACCCGGTTAATCGCCGCAACGGGGTCTAAACCCATATGCTCAGCATTCCAAATAAAGCCATCAGCGGCGTTGAGGTCACTGGTGGCGGCTGTTGGGGGGGCCAAGCGTTCAAGGGCATTGGCGATTCGGTTGAGAACATCCATTTGAGAGGCGTCGATCATCTTCGTTTCCATGTTGTCGTGAGGTTAATGTTGGTTATACGCCCCAACGCCAGAAATCAGTACCATCACGGCGATACGATCTGGCCAAAACCATTTTATGAACTTCTGATGCACCATCGACAAGGCGCGCTTGGCGGGCATAGCGGTAAATCCATTCCAGGACCGTATCTTTTGAATAGCCACGTGCACCATTTAATTGAATGGCGGTATCAACAGCCTTATGTAAGGTATCTGCCACATGGATCTTGGCCATTGATACCTCTTCGCGGGCGAAATCGCCCTGATCGAGCTTCCACGCCGCTTTCATAACAATCAATCTGCCCATTTCAATATCATGGGCAACTTCGCCAAGTTTTATTTGCACGCTTTCACGGTCGATTAATTTGCTGCCAAAGCCTTCGCGTTCCTCGACATAATCGCGGGCGATCTCCATCGAACGCTTGGACAGGCCAAGCCAGCGCATACAATGGGTCAAACGCGCTGTACCCAAACGGATTTGCGTTGCTTTTAAGCCATCACCGACTTCCATCAGGCGATCACTGTCATCGATCTCTAAGCCATCGAATTCAATCTCACAATGGCCGCCATGTTCTTCTGGACCCATGATCGGAATGCGGCGGACGATCCGCCACCCTGGTTGATCTTTATGAAACAGAAAGGCGCTCAATCCTTTCCGCGAGTCATCTGATGTGCGTGCCATCAAGATGAAATGAGTCGCAGATTCAGCGCCGGTAATATACCACTTACGGCCTGTGATCCGCCATTTAGAATTACTGATGGGCTCTGCCTTGGTCAGCATCATGGACGGGTCTGAACCGGAGCCGGGATGCGGCTCTGTCATCACAAAAGATGAATGAACATCGCCGTCAATGATCGGCTGTAGCCATTTTTGCTTCTGTGCCTCAGTGCCAACACGGTTCAGCAAGAACATGTTACCATCGTCCGGTGCCGCGCAATTAATGGCTACGGGACCAAAAATTGACCTGTTCATTTCTTCATAAACAGCTGCCATGCCAATCGTGGACAGGCCCATACCGCCGCGCTCAACAGGCATTTGTGGCGCCCAAAGACCAATGGCTTTGGCTTTTTCGCGCAACGGCGCCAACGCCTCCAAGGTAATGTTTTCATGGGCGTCAAAACTATTTTTATCAGCCTCGACCGGTAATACTTCATCGATAACAAATTGGCGCGCTTTCAGGCGCGCGGCATCAATTTCGGCAGACAGTGTGAAATCCATATCTAAAGCTCCCTCATTCC
>JBELLC010000098.1:0-3638 GCA_042088965.1 Nisaea sp.
ATAGATGAAGGCATACCGGACAATTTCCTCACCCCAGATCGAGGAAAACGCAAATACTTCCCGGCGCACCACCTCGACCGCCATGGTCATAACCAGCATGCTGTAAAACAGCAGCAACGCCCACCGTTCAAGATTTTGATCCAGCAACTTCACAATGTGCATTTTACTCCCCCAGCAAGGCGGTCAAAACATCACCTGATTGACATCCCAAGCGCGGCCAAAACAGGTGTCATGGCGGCAGTATTCGCAGCGAGACTACTGCCGCCGTGCACGCCTTGACGCCAGCATCAAGGCGACGCTGTCTTAGGCGTCGTGGACGTAGTAACGCCCCATTGTGCCAGCGGCTTCTTCAAGCTTTGCAAAACTGTCCATGGAGCCTGCGAGATCAACTTTAAAGGCATCCCATTCAGACCGCTGATAACCACCTGCGGCCTGCCATGCCGCCAATTGCGCCTCGGACAGCGAATGGAATTGCACCCCAGACTTGCGCAGCTCTGACATGGCGTAGTTGCGGGCCGCGGGCACTTTTGCCAAATTCTGCTGTGAAGTGATTTCGGAGGCAAAATCAATCCCTGCTTGAACGTCAGCAGGTAAGCTGTTGAACCATTCCAGATTACAAGAATAAACCTGGCTATCTGGCACCGCTTGCGTGAAGGTCACATGGCTCAAGATATCCTTGAAGCCAAACACGTAAAGCGCACCGACCGACGGATCAAGCGCGTCGGCAACACCTTGCTTAATGGCTGATGGCGTCTCACCCCAAGCAACGGGTGTTGGGTTGGCACCGACCATCCGATAATATTGCTGTAGCATTTTGGAGCCAGGCACCCGGAACTTCACGCCAGCCAAATCTGCCGGCCTAAGAACCGCCCCGGCACCGCCCTTTCTGACCGCCACAACCCGTGGATCAATAACCACATAAAACAATGGCTTAAAGCCTTTAGCGGCTACTTTAGGATGCACTTCTTTGGCCCAAACATCTGAATTCACCAGATTGACAAAACGCTGATTCGCGCCACAGAAATACGGCATGTTGATCAGATCAACCGTTGGCGCGAAAGGCGCAAAGTTTGACAAGGAATGCTGTGCTGCCTGGATTGTGCCGCTTTGGACCTTTTGTGCCAAGGCACCGCCCGCACCAAGCTGACCACCTGGGGCCAACTTCACATAAACTTTGCCATTGGTGGCATTCTGGATGTTTTCTTTGAAGTCTAATTGCAGGATCGGATAACTACGGGATGCGCCAAGTACGTAAGCGGTCGCAACCGTCATCACATGATCAGCTGCTTTTTGACGGGTGGCCTCTTCTTTTGCCGTTTGTGCCACAGCCTGATCTGACCACAAAGTGCCCGCAGCACCAGCAACAATTGCCGCTGTAAATGAGCCTTTGGCAGCTAAGCTTAAAAAATTGCGACGTTCTGCGAATAAAATCTCTTTTTGTTGCTTGTTATCTGACATTCCTCGGTTCCTCATATACCTGTTCACGGTTCATTTTTTTGAGTTTCCTGGCCACTTTTCGCGGCACTTTCGCACTGCAAAAGAAACGTTACAAATGCACAACAGGTGCCGAATAAAAGCAGCATTTCTGCAACATCACAGAGTAAATTCCAGCCGTTATTTGCACTAAGAACAATGTTCCCAAAGAAAATAACAAAACCGATAATGGCAATTGTTAACGCTACTTTTTTTAGCCCCACCTGCATTGAACCTCATTCCTTTACTGGCTCATATTACGAGCAATGTAAGCGCTTACAATTTTGAATGCAAGCGCTTACATTTGGTTTTGCCACGGACAGTTGGTAATGCTATGACTTCAATTTTATCAGGACTTACGAAATGTCGGCCAAAGAGGCACCTCGATTACAGGATGTTGCGCGCTATGCGGGCGTGTCGACAGCAACGGTATCCCGCTGCCTAAATTCACCTGAACAAGTCCGCCCCGCGATGCGCGCCCGTGTTGACGCGGCCGTTGAAGCGCTTGGATATACCCCGCATTTTGGCGCGCGGGCCTTGGCATCAAACCGCACCAACACAGTTGGGGCCATCATTCCAACAATGGAAAATGCCATTTTCGCCCGTGGTTTGCAGGCCTTCCAAGAAGAGCTGGCCGTTGCTGGGGTGACGTTATTGGTTGCAAGTTCAAGCTATGACGCTGACCGAGAGGCGGCGCAAATAAAAGCCTTAGTGAGCCGGGGTGCCGATGGTCTGCTGTTGATTGGTGCCGCCCGTTCAAAAGCAACCTATGACTTTCTGCGCCGCCGCCAGGTTCCCTATGTCTTGGCGTGGATCTACCATAACGACCAAAAACATTACTATGCTGGTTTTGATAACCGCCGGGCCGCCCGCAAACTGACCGAATGGGTCATCGGCCAAGGGCATCGTCGCGTTGCCATGGTTGCGGGCATCACAGCAGGCAATGACCGCGCGGCAGGGCGCCTGAAAGGCGTGCAAGACGGCATACGAAAAGCAGGTCTAAATGGTGGCCATTTACCGCTGGTTGAAAGCGCATATTCCTTTGAAGGTGGGGCGCTGGCATTTGATAGCATCCGCCAACAAGCCCCTGATGCAAGTGTGATTATCTGCGGCAATGACGTGCTGGCGATTGGCGTCATCAGACGTGCCAAACAGCTCGGACTTTCAGTCCCCGGAGATATCTCCGTTGTTGGCTTTGACGATATTGATCTGGCAACACTGATCGAGCCTGCCCTAACCACCGTGCACGTCCCGCATCGCCGCATGGGGCAATCCGCAGCCCAACTTTTACTAAAACTGCGCGATCAGCACCAGCAATGCCAAAGCATCGCGATTGAGCCTGATATTATTGTCCGCGAGTCCCTCGCCCCAATCAGCCGCCGTTAAGCCTCTCGGTTTTGCCCCTAAGACGGGGTGTCAGTGCCGCTCGAAAGCTCAAAAATAATATTACCGGCAACGACTTTGGCGGCCTTTACACCGATTTCACTGCCCCCTAGCATTATCATGGGGGTGGCACGCTCAAAGCCGGCGTTCAGCAAATGGCGGCATAGTGTTTGGTGGGTAAAACCTGTCTTATGGGCCATGTAGGTATTTCCATCGGCAATCGCCGTGCCCCAACCGAACAGCATGTCTAAGGCCGATATTGGCACCTGTTGGCCAGAAATTTCAGCATTATATAACGTCCGCTCGGGACCAGATTTAAGAATCTGCTCCGCGATAAAAGCCAAATTTGGAACCCGAATAACCGCCGCTCCTGTCGGCTTCAAAACCCGCATAAACGCCGCCAGGCAGAGCGGCACTTCATGCGCCCATAAATGCTCCAAGTTATGCTTGGAAAAGATCATATCAATTGAGTTATCCGCAACACCGACCAAATCCACAATCGAGGCGACAATATCTGGCTTCACTTTGGGGTCAATATCCAGGCGAATTTCCTGCCATTCATGCTCAAAATCCAACGGCGGTAAAACCTCTGTGCTTTGCCGACCGCACCCCACATGCAATAATTTTTTGCGATTTTGATCCATGTAATGATCCATAAAACATTAATTCAATTATAATTTTTTCGGCGACTCACTCATCGTCATGTTTAGCATAGCATGCGTTAAAAAGAATGCCTGCCTGTCATTGACCCTGAGGAGAGTCAATCGGGACCCTGAGGAGAG
>JBELLC010000098.1:3738-11465 GCA_042088965.1 Nisaea sp.
AGAATGCCTGCCTGTCATTGACCCTGAGGAGAGTCAATCGGGACCCTGAGGAGAGGCAATCGGCTATTGGCATGGCAAACGGTTGGCGATCACAATCATTACCAAAAACCTTTGCATCAGTTCGTATCATTATAGTCGCCGTCTGTTTGGTCTGTTTGCCTACACCAAATAACAATCCTGGTCTGATGGCCGTGGACCGAAGCGTCCGTGCCTTTGTGGCGCTCATTCAATGCAACCAAGGAATATATCTGTGACAGGGCGCGGCAAAAGACGAGCGCCATGCCTCTCGATGGCTTTTTTGCGCGGTGCGACGCTCTGGCTCACAGGCTGTGTCTCTGATGACAGCGGCCCGATTGGGCTTTCCGTCCTCACGTTGACAAGCTATGCCGCGCGTGATGACCCGGCTTTGTCCCAAAAATCACGTTATGCGCACACCCTTGGCAGGGCCGCTCAATTCCTTTTTGCAGCATCGGTTGCCCACGCCATATTACAAGCCTTTGACGGCTATACCGCAGCAGACCAAGCCATCGTCGGTGGCTGGTTAAAACGGAAAACTCTTGGCCGTCCTATCAAATATGAAGACCGGTCAAAATGGTACGGCTCAGAGGGTGTTAAAGGCGCCCTCACAGAAATTGATGTCAGCAGCCAGTTGGTAAACTGTTGCTTGCCAATGGCGTATGAATCACTGCGGCTGAAAGTTGATAACACCCTGATGGCCGGTAGCCTATTGTTCGATGACCAGGCCGATTTTCGCTCTGCTTTAAAAGGCTATCTCGACGTTATCAACAGCCTGCGCGGTGACGCCAGCCTGCCCTATCAAACGGCGCGCGGAAATGGCTGCCAGCCAAGGTATTGATCTTTATCACGTGACAGCCGCCTCAGGCGCCAATTTGCACACCGCCATTAAGTTTTTGGGCAATGCGATGGCAAACCCAGGGATCATCATCCGCTATGCGAAACGGAACCTTAATCCTTGGCGTAAAGGCAATGGCATCATCGATCCGAATGATTACACAAAACAATTTGCGCGCGATAAACGCGTTAAGCGGTCACGAGATCATGCCGCTTTCTTAGCGTGGTTCGATCCCTATCAACGCCGCGTCCCAACACATCCCAACATCGCTTTATTGGCAGCTGTGACAGGGGATATTGTTGGCCGCATGGGGCAAACCTGGGACAAAAAAATCAAACTGCCCTATGGCTTTCAAGAGGCCCAAAAATCAGGCGGCTTGTATAATGATGACACTGGCGCAAATATGTCTTGCCTGTTTAAAGACCGGCCATAAGCCATAGCGGTTGCATGGCCGGTCCCAGCAAATCATAATTACCCGATCCGGACATTACAGGAGGCCATCGCCATGACCGCTCAGACCCCCAATACCACCGCCCATGATGCGTTGGCGACCTTGGCATCACGCTATATCCACGTCGATAGCCTGCCATGGGTTGCCACCAAATACCCCGGCATCGACATGAAAACCCTTGTCGAGGATCCGGCAAGCGGCCTGATCACAGGCCTGTTTCGCTTTCAACCGGGCGCACAGCTCCCCTATCACGAACATGTCGAGATTGAGCAAAGCTGGATCCTGGAGGGCGCGCTAAGTGACCATGAAGGTGTGGCGCAAGCAGGCGATTTTGTTTGGCGACCAGCAGGCAATCGCCACGCTGCGTGAAGTGACGATGGCTGTATCGCGTTAAGTTTCTTTTTGAAGCCAAATAAATTTTTCCTTGAGGGGGGTGAGCACACAGGTTGGGAGTCTGAAAACCCCGCCGTTGCCAAATAAGCCCGCAGCACCTGACATGGCTATTTTACAACGAGATGATCTCACCCTGAGCTATCAACACGCGGGCCGTGGCCTGCCACTGGTGTTTCTGCATGGCTGGCCCGAATGGTCGGCGATTTGGCGATATAACCTGCCACAGCTGGCCAATGATTTTCACGTTGTGGCCCCAGATTTACGCAACTTCGGCGATAGTATTGGCAGCCCCGCCCGCGATGTCGCTCATTACGTTGATGATCTGGCCGCACTGGTCGATCATCTTGGCTTTGATCGTTTTGGCCTGGTTAGCCATGACGTCGGCGCTTTCATCGCCCAAGATTACGCCCGCGCCCACCCTGATCGTGTTGCCGGATTGTTTTTCTTTGACTGCCCACATTTTGGCCTGGGCCAACGCTGGCTGGCAAAAGGTCAGGTGCGCGAGATTTGGTACCAAAGCTTTCAACAATTGCCGCTGGCGGCTGATTTGGTTGGCCTGTCCCGGGCAAGCTGTGAGCTATATTTCGGCCATTTCCTGCGCCATTGGGCCAGTAAGCCCGACAGCTTTGATCACGTGCTGGCGGAATGGGTTGATAATTTCATGAAACCAGGGCGGATTGCAGGCGGCTTTCGCTGGTATGCTGCGGCCAATGAGCGCCGCAGTAAAGCGATCTCAGGCGCGCCCCCGAAAGAGGCGCCCATCACGGTGCCCGCAATCTCGCTTTGGGGGCAAGATGACCCCATCCTGCGGGTGGAGTGGCAGGAAACATTACCGGATGTCTTCAGCGATATCACCTTGCAGCAAGCCCCAGGCGCAGGCCATTTCGTCGCCTGGGAGGCGCCTGCTCTGGCCAATCAAGCGATCAAAGATTTTTTCATCGACCGCCGTTAATCCCCGGCATGGATGCGCCTATTCCTGCACGCCCGATTAGCGGACCGCCGCCCCCTCTGTGCCGTCTGCTGCCCGGAACCAATCGCCAATATCTGACGACGTCACAAAGATGGTATCAGCGCGTTGCATCAGCATGTCTAAGGCTTTTTCGAAATAATAGGCCACATGCGGCACCCCTATGATATGCGGATGCAAGCCAAAGGTCAGCACACGCGGCTGCTTTTCAGCCTCGCGTTCAAACATCGCCACCGTCGCTTCGACACGCTTGAGAACCTCATCCGAGGAATTGTTTTGAATGGCATAGATCGGCACATCATTCAGCTCAAACGTGTAGGGTAAACCAATCATTGGGCCATGCTTGGTCCGAATCCAAAATGGTAGGTCATCCAAAACCCAGTCATGCAGAAACTCAATCCCTTGGGCTTTCAAAATGTCCGCCGTATGCTCTGTTTCCGCCAGCCCAGGGCCAAGCCAGGCGCGCGGCGCACGGCCAGAAATCGCCTTTAGTTTCTGCAAACACTGCTCGATAACGGCCGCCTCATCATCTGCTTGTTTCAAGGATTGTTGAAACCAGCCATGCCCCACCAGCTCCCATTTCGCCGCCAAAACAGCCTCTGTGAGTGCCGGATAAATGTCGGCCACTTGAGCATTTAAAAAAGCTGACGCAGGCAGATCACGGGCCGCTAACATCTCCATAATCCGTGGCATGCCGCATCGTAGGCCATATTCAACCCAAGAGAAATTTGGCACATCAGGCGGCGGCAACTGCGCCCCATGCGGTGCCGGCAGAACCCCGCGCGGCATCGGTCGGTCAAACGGCCAATACTCAATATTCATGCACAGATGCACCATAATCGGCTTACCATCTAACGGCTCTAAGCGCGGACGCGCGCTGCTCATCTGGAATGGCACCCGGGGATTAGACCACATCAACACTCTCCTTCTCATTGCCATCGCCGATATTTTGGCGGCGCAGGATCAAACCTAGATCAAACATACTAACGCGAAGTTGACATTCTTTGCCCATAAGAAAAGCGGCTATGATCAAGGCGAAGATAAACGCCATCTGCAAGGCTGTTATATTGACCGCGATGGCGCAGAAAGCCAATATCGCCGTATGCGGCGTGATCAATGCCGCGCCGATAGGACAAGGGCACAACGATGAACCAAATGACCGAAGTATCTTTTCGCCGCATGGACCGTGGCACCCGTGCTGACTACGCTTTTTTGCATGGCCATGAACAAGCCTATATTAAAGCATTACCAGACCGACTTTTAGAGGCCTTGCAACGTCTGGATCAATCAATCGCAGGCTATCAAGTCAGCCGGCTCGAGCATTCCTTGCAATCTGCCAGCCGTGCCGAAGCCGATGGCGCAGATATTGAATTAATTGTCGCCGCTTTGATCCATGATCTTGGGGATGACCTGGCACCGGAAAATCATTCCCAGCTCGCCGCTGCCATTATCCGCCCCTATGTGCGCGCCGAGGTTACCTGGATTGTGGAAATGCACGGCGTTTTCCAGATGAAATATTTCGCCGATAAGCTCGACCTTAACCCTGATGAGCGGGAACGTTGGCGAGACCATAAATGGTTTGATGCCTGTGAACGGTTTTGCCGCGACTGGGATCAAATGTCCTTTGATCCAGATTACCCAAGCAAACCCCTCAGCCATTTTGAGCCCATGTTGCAAACCATCTTCAGCAGGCCACCTTTTGAGCCAACAATTATTGGCAAGACAGGCTGATACTGGGACAGCTACACCGGTATTGCCAATCTTGGCGCTGGAGTTTTCCCCGCGGCGCACAGCATCGCTTGCAGCTTGCGCGATTGTTGCTGGCCATCAAAATCGGCGCGGAGCCGTATTTGTCCTGCCGCCACCAAAGCGTTGCCGCCATCATCGCGGCCCAACAATGCCACCATCGCCTCGGATAGACCAGCAATATCGCCTTCTGGCACCAGCAGGCCTGTCTGCCCATCCTGGATAATCTCTGGAATGCCTGCATGCTTGCTGGCAATGACAGGTGCAGCGGCACGCAAGGCCTCCAAAACCACCGTCGGCAGGCCCTCGCAGTCGCCGTTGCTAGCCTCTTTACTGGGCACAACCACAGCCCGGCAGGAAGCCCATTTAGCAGCCAGATCCGCCGCTGACTGCCAGCCCAAAAAGCGAATTTCAGGGATGCCGTCAGCCAGCGCGCGCAAGCGCGCCTCTTCAGGGCCGCTCCCGGCAATTTCCAAGTGGGGAACAGCAATGGCCGGGCGGCGCTGCAACATTTGGCGATACGCTTTGATAAGGACATCAAAACCCTTTTTCTCAACCAGACGGCCGACCGCCAAAAAGGTGCCGTCACGTGGTGATGGCGCGGCCATATTCGCCAGATCCAAACCAATGTAATGGGTTACCAGCTTTTCGGCTGGGAAGCCTTGCGCGTGCAGACGCCCGGCGACAAAATCGGAAACACAGAGAAACCGCGTTGCGCCCGCCATTAACGCCGTCCGGCGGCGTTGATAGATCGTCGGGATAATGCGCCCCCGAGAATGCGTTTGTTTGGTTGCATCACCGCCATGAAAGGTCACGAACAAGGGCAAGCCTAAACGCTCCGCCAAGGGCAAAGCCATTGCCCCGCCGCGCCCAAAATGGGCATGCACCGCTATCGGAGACGTTGCCTGGATTGCCGCTGTGGCTGACGTCCAGCCTGTCTGTTTGAAAACAAATCGCCCAATGGAAGCTGTCGCCGTGGCAATTTTCGGCCCGGTCAACTCGTCTGCACGATCCTGAAAGCGATTGGCGACATAAACAGGTTGAAGCGCATCAAAGCCAACATAATTTGCGGCGATGAAGCCTTCAGAAGGCAGTAGAAGTTTATCGCGAAATACCAAACAAGACGGCATTTAAAACTCTTTCCTGGCGGCAGACATGGGCCGTGGTCACGGATGGCGACGATATCGCTGTTGCAGAGATTGGCAAAGCGATGTCTTTATAAAGTTGCGACGCGTTCTCGTCGCCCGTGTGCGGACGGCCAGCAGCCGCTCTTCGCCATCAATGGCGCTGTCCCTCACATCCATTTTGTCCCACCATCGCCGATCTAAACAATGCCTGACGGCTATGAAATACTTTTTCGCACACGCAGAAATCTCAAAGTAAGAGTCAATCCATGGCCGCCCAAAAATCAGCTTTTAAGCGATCGAGGGTTGACTGCCATGACGCCGCTGTACCACGCCGATAAAGCTGTGCCGACGGATACCAAATGCTGTGATCGCTATCCAATTGCCATCGCCAATCAGTGCGCCGGGATAACAAGACGTCGACATTTTGACCCAAGGCGCCGGCCAGATCGGCGGTGATATTCGCAATCGACACCACCTTATCACAAGCCATAATGGTTGCTGCCAATCCGTCAAGGTCTTGATAATTATCAATCATCGCAAGATCAATAACATCCTGCCCTGTGGCCTGCTTGACCTGTTGGCGTTCGCTTTGGGTATCGCCATATTGCAAACTGACAAAGACAGCCTTTGGATGCGCCAGGGCCGCCACCAAATCCAAAAGTTGCATACTTTTTATGGCGCCGGTTTCTGGACTAACACTCCGCCAACTCAGACCGATGATCTGCTTGCCCCCTGAAGCGATGGGTACCTGTCCGCCTGCGGTCTCAAAAATAGCGCTGCGGAGGCGGCGCGCCTGCACCGGATCGGCATGCAGATAACCGCGCGGCACCGCCATGATTTGAGCTCGGTTACAGCGCAGATATTTGCAGGCCGTGACCATCGATATTTGAGCGTCATAATCGCTCGCAGGGACGCTGTCACCACGCGCGCGAAAGACGATATCATCTGGCACCGAACGCGCCATTAACGGTGCTAAGCGCGGGTCTACAAGGACGATTAACTGATCACATAAGGCCCGCAACTCAGCGATCACAGAGGCAAACAAAATTTCCTCGCCAATGCCTTGTTCAGCCCAGAGCAATAACCGTCGATACGGCGTGTCAGGTGCCCATTCTGGATGCGCAAAGTCAGGCTTCAAATGGCGTGCACCTGGACGTAACCACCGCCAATCACTGACGTGCCAAGCCGTCGCAAAATCGCCTTTTTTCAGCAACGCGAGGCTGCGATTATGATGCGTCTCCGGATCCTTGGGTTGCAGCATCAAAGCGCGATCAAATTGCTGTAACGCGGGCTCAACACTGCCGGTATCGTTGAAACTTGATCCTAAATTGTTATACGCCTTAAAAAATCCTGGCTGGATCAGCAACCGTTTTTGAAAACTTCTAATTCCGGCATCAAATGCCCCTGATCTGTAGTGGGCATTACCAAGGTTATAATAGGCGGTTTGCATGAGAGGATCGGCGACAAGTGCATATTGATAGCTCCGCATTGCCGCCGCGTCAGCCCCGGTTTTTTGAAGTGCTAAGCCAAGGTTATAGCGCCCCGCCGCACCGCCAGGGGATACCATGAGCGCGCGCGCAAAACATTTTACCGCAGGCGCGATATGGTTTTGATCATTTAACAATACGCCCAGGTTGTTATACCCGTCGGTGAGTAGTGGATTGAGTTTCACAGCACGATGAAACTGCCGCATGGCAGCCTCAATCGCGCCAAGACCCGCATGCGCCGCACCAAGTATCAGCGCAATCGCAGGCGCTTTTGGAAAGGCCTTCAGCAACCGGCTTTCTTGGGCAACGATCTCTGACAGCCGACCTTGTTGGTAGAGTTGCGATACAACCGAGATCGCTTGCGCGACATTCACCTGCTTATTTTTTCCTGACTTTACCATCTGATTACTGCTCGACCGGCATTTGTGACGTGATTCCCCGCATCCTAACAAGAGCCTGCTGGATCGACAAAGTGCCATCAAGCTGACAGCGATTTTTAAGCGCTTTCAATAACGAAGCCATCCCCATCAGAACAAGCGCCGGTTGTTGCCGCCAAGCCTCTTCAGCGAAAAGCTAATCAATATATTCTTGGAACAATTTCCGGTGGTGTTTTTTATCTTGTTACAACCATAGACTATTAATACTATAATTTAATGAACTAAAAATAAAATGGCCTTCTTTTCAGTTGGCGCCTTGGCGTGTG
>JBELLC010000004.1:0-52722 GCA_042088965.1 Nisaea sp.
AAAACGGCGCATCGGCAGCAACAGAGACAACAAACTGGCTGTCTGGGTGATGTGCCGCAGCCCAGTCCAAGGCTGCCAAGATGCCCGCCAACGGCCCCGCATAATCTGGGATTGGATCAGCCACAACGGGGTAATCATATTCTGCAAACCGCCCGGCATCGCCATTGGCGTTAATGATAACCTTTTCCACCTGCGGCGTGAAACGGTCCAGCACATGGCGCAACATTGGCTTACCGGCCACACTGACAAAGCTTTTCTCGCGCCCGTCCATCCGCCGCGACAGGCCACCTGCCAAGACCACACCGACAATATCTTCAGGCCCAATCAGCTCTGGTTCTGGCACAATCATTAACGCTCATCCTCGCGCTTTGAGATGGATTCTGTATCATCGTCAGACGGATGGTCGACAACCAAGCGGTCTGTGCCGGATAGCACAATGAACCGCTTGCCGCGCGCCCGGCCAATCAAGGTTAAGCCGGTTTCCCGGGCCAAGGCCACGCCCCAGGCCGTAAACCCTGAGCGGGAAATCAGAATTGGTATTCCCATTTGTACCGTTTTAATGATCATTTCACTGGTCAGCCGCCCCGTTGTGTACATGATTTTATCCGCTGCTGAAATACCATCTAAAAACATGAAACCAGCAATCTTATCGATGGCATTATGTCGGCCAACATCTTCCATATAGATCAAGGGCTGGTCTTGGCTGCACAGCACACAGCCGTGAATTGCGCCAGCCGTCAAATATAGGCTGGGGGTGGTATTGATAATCTCGGTGAGGTGCCGGAGCCAGCTTGTGTGCAAGCGCGCATCCGATGGCAAAGTTATGCCCTCCAGCGCTTCCATCAAATCCCCAAACACCGTACCTTGCGCACAGCCAGAGGTATGGGTTTTCTTTTTCAGCTTTTCTTCAAAATCAGTTTGCCGCGCGGTCCGCACAACCACAACCTGCAGATCGTCATCGTAATCTACCGCTGTGATCCGATCATCTGCCAACAGCATGTTTTGATTGCGCAGATAACCAACCGCCAGTTGCTTTGGAAAATCACCAATGGTCATGGCGGTGACAATTTCCTGACCGTTGAGGAAAATCGTCAATGGCCGTTCGACAACCACGCGCAAATCGACGGGGTTACCATCTTGATCTTGGCCACCAACAGCCTCACTTAAGCTGGGATCAGTCGGGTTCGGTTGGATCCAATAGGGGTGTGTGCTTTTTATACCCATGATTTCTGTCTCCTGCTCACTCAATCGTGATGCGTGATTCTTTCTTTCCACGTTATATCTCGTGGTATATAACGACCCATCAATAAGCTGTTAATTTTGCTTGGCAATGGAACAACGTCAATGATTGACCCTTTCGGCCGCCTGGTTTCTTACTTGCGCGTCTCGGTGACAGACCGCTGTGATTTCCGATGTGTGTATTGTATGTCGGAAAACATGACATTTCTGCCTAAAAAGGACCTGTTAACGCTTGAAGAATTAGAGCGTTTATGCGGTATCTTCGTGCGTCTTGGGGTTAAAAAACTGCGAATTACTGGCGGTGAACCGCTGGTTCGGCGGAATATCATGTCGCTGTTTAAGGGCCTTGGAGGCATGCTTGATGGTGCTGGCTTGGAAGAGCTGACCTTGACCACCAATGGCAGCATGTTGTCGAAACACGCCGATGATCTTTTTGCCGCAGGCGTTCGCCGCGTCAATATCTCCCTAGACACCCTTGATCCAGGCAAATTTTTAGAAATCACCCGCTGGGGCCGGTTTGACCGCGTGATGGATGGCCTCGCAGCCGCTGAACAAGCTGGCCTAAAGGTTAAAATTAACGCTGTCGCCATGAAGGGCGTCAATGATGATGAACTTGTCGACATGGTCGCGTGGAGCCATGAGCGCGGCCACGACATTACCTTCATCGAAGTTATGCCCATGGGCGAGGTCGGCGAATATACCCGCTTGGATCAATATTTGCCGTTATCAAACGTGCGCCGCGACTTAGCAAAACAGTTTACCTTGACCGATATTCCGCTCGATACCGGCGGGCCAGCGCGCTACATGCGGGCCGAGGAAACAGGCGGGCGGATTGGCTTTATCACCCCGCTTACCCATAATTTCTGCGAAAGCTGCAATCGGGTGCGGCTGACCTGTACCGGCACGCTGTATATGTGTTTGGGCCAAGATGACGCTGTCGATCTGCGGGCGGTCCTGCGAGCCAGCGAAAGCGATGACGCGGTGATTGAGGCTATCCACGCCGCCATTGCCGCCAAACCAAAGGGCCATGACTTCATCATTGACCGTCAAAACCATGGTCCTGCCGTTGGCCGACATATGAGCGTCACCGGCGGCTAAACATCAACCGTCGTTGAAATTTGCGCCACGCGTCTGCAAAAACGCCCGCTTTCAAGCATTTCATCGGCTGGCCGATCATGTTACGCAGTCATCATGTTACGCCGTGATCAGGGGCGGCCACTTGGAATAAGCTGGCTCGGACGCCTAAACATGATGTTGGTAAAATGCAGAAGTCCGTTGTTTTTACGATTAAGGCCGTTCTGAGCGCAGGATTGATCACCTATCTTGCCTGGAGCCTTGATCTTGACGCGATTTCGGCGGCGATTTTAAACATTTCCCCGCTCTCTGTTCTGCTCTGCCTGTTGATTTTATTTGCGCAGATTTTCGTTTTGGCTTTTCGCTGGCATTTGATTGCCCGAGCTGCCAATGCCACTTTAGGATATGTGAACAGTCTACGTATCTTGTTCGCGGCGATGTTTTTCATGCAGGTACTGCCCAGCAGTGTCGGCGGCGATGCTGTGCGGGTTTTCATGGCCCATCGCCGGGGCATTACGCTGGCATCAGCGACCTCTGTTGTCTTAATGGACCGTGCCGCTGGCCTCACCTCTCTTATCATTTTGATGGCGTTGTTTGGCCATTTGATCACAGTCGATATGACCCTTGACCAGCGCTGGTTGGTGCAAATCCTTCCCGTTACAGCCTTGGGCGCAATCGTCATTGGTTTTTTGTTGTTGCCGCGCCTGATGAGGGTTTTGACACGCTGGCGGTGGGGCGGGCGGATTACCGCCCTTTTAGAGCAGATGAACAATCTGGTGCGGATGCCCGTTATTGCTACAAAAGCCTTCGCCCTCAGCTTTACCAGCCATGCCATGACAGCGGCGGCTGTCTGGATATTAGCCGCAGATCTGGCACCCGATATCAGTTATCTGACAATTCTGGCGTTTTTGCCGCCTGTTGTTCTGCTGATGATTTTACCGATCACCATTGCAGGCTGGGGGCTGCGTGAAAGCGTCATGGTGGTGCTGTTTCAGCTGGCCGGCTATGGCGCCGCTGATGGCCTGATCGTATCGGTACTTTGGGGGCTTGCAACTATTCTGTCGACTTTACCCGGGGCAGTTTATTGGCTGCTCACCCGTGCCCCAGCGGATGCCATGCCAAATGCCGATACAGCCGCCCCGCCATCGCCGCCACCATCATAAAAGCGATCTGCCACTGTCATCTTATCAATTGGCAAAATGCCTGCTGGCCTGCTAGCTTCGGTGCCAGATGAACGAGCAGCAGCGGAAACCCTTGGATAAATGACGCGCATTGCCTTTATAGCCGCCGATAGCGCCGACGCGCAGCAGGCTTTATCTGAATTGACCAAGCGTTATGCGACGGTCAACGCAGAAGATGCAGATGTAATTGTTGCCCTTGGTGGTGATGGTCAGATGCTGCAAACCCTGCGCGAAACATTTCACCGCGAGGTGCGTGTCTTCGGGATGAATTGTGGCACCGTTGGTTTTCTGATGAACACCTACCGGGTCGACGATCTGCCGGACCGCTTGGCGGCGGCAGATGAAGTGGTGATTCATCCCTTGCAAATGGTCGCGACCGGTGCCGATGGCCAGCAAACAACCGCGATGGCAATTAATGAGGTTTCGGTTCTCCGGCAAACAGCGCAAGCGGCCAAAATCCGTATTTCAATTGATGATGTTGTCCGTATTGAAGAGATGATCTGTGATGGCGCATTGGTCGCCACAGCCGCTGGCAGTACGGCTTATAACCTATCTGTACACGGCCCGATCCTGCCCCTTGGCGCGCATATTTTGGCCCTAACGCCGATTAGCCCGTTTCGTCCACGGCGCTGGCGGGGGGCGATATTGCCCGCCCCTGCACGGATTAAATTTGATGTTCATGAGGCCCAAAAGCGACCGGTAAGCGCCGTGGCTGACTCCGCTGAAGTCCGTGATGTGGTGCGTGTCGAAATCCATCAAGACAGTGAGATTTCATTGCGCTTGCTACATGACCCCGATCATAATCTTGAAGAGCGCATTTTAATGGAACAATTTGCGCCCTAATCGCGACCTTCCGCTTTTTTGCTCCAAGGAAACAAACGATGCCCTTTCGGCCCCTTTTAACCGCTCCTCGGCCACAGATTGGCACCATGGTGGCGGAGTTTGCGACCCCAGGTATCGGGCATATTTTAAAAGCTGCAAAGCTTGATTTTGGCTTTTTAGATATGGAACATAGCGGCTTTGGCATGGGTGATTTGAAAGCCATGCTTAGCTATTTTCAAGCTGCGAACATGCCGGTGATCTTGCGGCCCCCCTCTAAATCCAGTCACCATCTGTCGCGTGCGCTGGACGCCGGGGCAGAGGCGCTATTACTGCCGATGGTCGGCTCTGCCGCCGAAGCGGCCGATCTGGTGGCAGCGATCAAATACCCACCGGATGGGGTGCGCGGCGTGGCGCTTGGTTTTGCCCATGACCGCTATACAACCGGTGACGCCAAAGCCAAGCTGACGGCAGCCAACCGCGACACTGTTTTAATCCCGTTGATTGAAACCGTCGCTGGCCTGCAGGCTGTTGAAGATATTGCCCTGACAAAAGGTGTTGATGGCCTGTGGATTGGGCATTTTGATCTATCCGCCAGCTTGGGCATCGCAGGTGCCTTCGATGACCCGCGCTTTATCACCGCCGTGTCCCGCATTGTCGCTGCCGCACAGGCCGCCAATATCCCCGTCTGCCAACTTGTCAGCAGTGTTGATGATGGCTGTCAGATGATTTCCCAAGGTTTTCATTTGGTCTGTTACGGTATCGACAGCGGTCTGTTACGTGACAGTCTTGCCAAGGGTGTCGCTGAAATTCGTGCCCGAGCTGTCGACTGACAAAGGCCGTGCAATCTCGCCAACCCGTTTCTTGATTTGTATCAGAAGGAAAACATCCCATGGCCCGACCATTTCGCATCGGTCTTAGTCCCACCCTCGACCCAAGCCGCGGGAAACTGCAATTTCCAAGTTATGATTTGAGCGAGCTCGCCGCTGATGATAATTTCGAGCTGGCCTATTTTGAAGCCGCAAGCCCGCTTCTGGCCCGTGACCTGACAGGCTTTGACGCCTTGGTTCTTCTCGGCGAACGGATGGCGGCGACAAGCTTTCCAGGGGATGGCCAATTACAACTCATTGCCCGCATGGGTGTGGGTTATGACACTGTTGATGTCCCCGCCTGCACTGAAAATGCTGTGGCCTTGACCATTACCCCGCCAGCAGTTGCCCGGCCAATGGCTGTCGCGACCTTAAATTACCTGTTGGCCCTGGCCAATAAGATGATGCTGAAAGACCGGTTGACACGCCAAGGCCCATCGGGCTGGGCGGACCGCACCAATCATCATGGCATGGGCCTAATTGGCCGGACCTTCGCCATGGTTGGCCTTGGTAATATTGGCCGCGAGACCTTAAAACTGATCAAGCCGTTAGACATGAAGGTGATCATTTCAGACCCCGCCTTGACAGCGGCAGATGCAGACGATTTGGGCGTTCAGTTATGTGATCTAGATACCGTTTTCCGCGCGGGTGACTTTGTAAGCCTGCACTGCCCGTTAACCGCCGAAACACACCATCTGGTGAATGCAGAAAAACTGGCGATGATGAAATCCAGCGCCTATCTCATCAATACAGCACGCGGCCCTGTGGTTGACCAAGCAGCGCTTTATCAGGCGCTGGTCAGCGGGCAAATCGCCGGTGCGGGCCTGGATGTTTTGGATCCAGAGCCATCCGCAGCAGATGAGCCGATTGCACGCTTGGATAATGTTGTTCTCGCCCCCCATGCGCTGGGGTGGACCGATCAAATGTTTGCCGGCATGGCAGCGGTTAACGTGGCCGCAATCCGAGCTGTTGCGGCGGGCGAAAATCCGGATTTTGTGGTCAACAAAGACGTCCTGACAAGCGCCAAATTTGGTGCCAAACTTACCCGCTGAAAGACCTTAAATGATGGCTAAAAAAGTTCTTGTGATTGGCGCCTCAGGGGTCATCGGCGGGGCGCATATTCGTAATCTCGCTAACCGCGACGGAGTCACCGCGTTGGCGCTTTCAAGGCGGCCTGAAGACAGTCCAGCGGCAAACATTGCGCCCCTGGCACTGGACCTGATGGCCCCAAGTGGTATTGACCCTGACGCCTTGCGCGACGTCACCCATATGGTCTTTGCAGGGTTCATTGAAACGGGTGATATGGCCAGCCAACGCCCTCCCAATCGCCAGCTATTTAACGCCGCCTTGGATTTGGTTGAACAGCATTGCCCAAAGCTTGTGCATGTTACCTTGCTGCAAGGTATGAAAGCCTATGGCAGTCACCTTGGGCCGTTTAAAACCCCCGCCAAAGAGAGCGACCCGCGCATTGTCGGCGGGCATTACTATGATGACCAACATGACGCCTTACGCGATCGTGCCGACCGTTTAGGGTGGCGATGGGCGGTGCTTCGCCCGCATGTGGTCATTGGGCCGGGGCGGCGCTCACCCCAAAACCTCATCGCGGTTTTAGGGGCGCTGGCAAGTGTCTTGAAAGCCCGCGGCGAGCCGCTGTATTTTCCCGGTCCACAGACCGCCTGGCAGCCTGTTTACCAAGCAACCGATGCAGATCTTCTCTCCCATGCCATCGATTGGGTTGGCGAAACACCTACCACTAACGCAGAGATTTTTAACATTACCAATGGAGATTTCTTTCGCTGGCAAAACCTTTGGCCAAGCCTTGCGAAGGTATTTGATATGCAGCCCGCGCCGCCGCAGAATATTCGCCTCGTGGACATCATGGCGGACGCGGACCCGTTGTGGGATCGTCTTGTGCACGACCATGGATTGGCCGCCAACACCCTGTCTGAGATGGTGTCATGGCCGTTTGCCGATTATGTCTTTAACACCACCTGGGATGTCATGGCCGATACCCTAAAATGTCGCCAATATGGCTTTTTGGAATTTATTGATAGCGAACAAATGTTGACCGATCGCCTCACCCAAATGCGCCAACTGCGCCTTATCCCCTAACCTTGGATCATTCATATGACAAATGCTGCGGACATGCCGGCAAACCTGGGCGCGACTGTCATCGTCGCGAATCATTTTCAAAATGAGAATTGCCACCCAGATGGCAAGATCAAGGTTGGCATTGGTGCCGAGAGCGCATGGCGCTGGCAGCGGTTAGACAATGCCAAGCGTCTGTTTGCGGGGGCCCGAAAGGCCGCCATCCCGATCGTCCATGTGCGCTTGGCCGTGCCGGCTGATTTCAAAGGCGTGATTGCCAACACCACGTTGATTCGTGAGTGGCTAAAACTTGGTGCTTGGCGCGAAGGCACCTGGGGTGTGGAGTTTATTGACGGCCTCGCCCCAACCGAAGATGAATATATTGTCACCCATACACGGAACAGCGGTTTTCACAACTCGACCTTGGAAGAGGTTTTATTCTCACTTGCGGCGCGGCACCTAATTTGTTGCGGTGTATCAACGGCCTATACGGTCGAAGCGACAGTGCGCCATGGCACCGATATTGGTTACGACGTGACCGTTGCCAGTGACGCCTGTTCAACGGCGACCCAGGACCAGCATCATGCGGCCTTGGCGGCAATGGCCCCACTTGCTGACATCAAAACCGTTGATGAGATCCTGGCGAGTCTGTGAGCCTTCGATAATCGTAGAAAAAAGACATCACTAAAGGGAGTGACAGGATGCGTGATAACCCGTTCCAAGACGGCCTACTTGCTGGCCGTGTAGCCTTGGTAACTGGCGGTGCGACAGGGATCGGACACGCGATCACCCGCCGCTTGGCACAACTGGGAGCGACGGTCACCATTGCCAGTCGCAACCCGGCAGCCCTTCAAGAAGCGTCTGATGGTTTTGCCCGTGATGATGGGTTAACTGTTGCCTGGAAACGCTTAGATGTGCGTGAAGATGCACAGGTCAAAATGGTTATAGACGACATTGCCGAGGCCAATGGTGGCCTGGATATTCTGATCAATAATGCCGCTGGCAATTTCATCTGCCCAACCGCTGAGCTATCGCCAAATGGCTGGCGGGCGGTGATTGATATTGATCTGAATGGCACTTTTTACTGCTGTCGGCACGCCTATCCCCATCTGAAAGCAGCGGCCCATGGCGGGCGCATTATTTCTATTAGCACCACCCGTGCCAATAGTGGCTGGCCGGGTGCCGCCCATGCTGGTGCGGCGAAGGCCGGTATTCAATCGCTGATGCGGGCGTTGGCAGTGGAATGGGGCCCAGATAACATCCGCTCTAATTTCATTTCGCCAGGGCCGATTGCAGGCACCGTTGGCGTACAGAAACTTTACGAAGACCAGGGTCGCAGCGAGGAAATGCGCGCCCAGACCCCCATTGGTCGCTTTGGTGAGGCTGTTGAAATTGCCAATGCCGTCGCCTATCTCGCCTCCCCTGCTGGCGATTATATCAGCGGTGCAGAGCTTGCGATTGATGGCGCACGGCAGTGGAATTTCGGTGTCTAACCAAGTATCAGTCGGCGTGACTGGCGCGAATATCACTGATTGAAGTCGTTGGTGTAATCGCCTCAGGGTCCGTTTTGACATGGATGATTGCAGGCAAGCCACTTGCTTCTGCCGCCTTGAAGGCATCGGCGAATTGATCTGTTTCCTCCACCGTCGCCCCAAACCCGCCATAGGCCCGTCCCAACGCGGCAAAATCTGGATTGCGCAGATCGGTCGCATGCTCACGACCAGGGTAATGCTTTTCTTGATGCATCCGAATGGTGCCAAACATACCGTTATCGACCACCACATTGATGGTCGGCGCATCATATTGCATGGCGGTTGCCAATTCTTGGCCATGCATCATGAAGCAACCGTCACCTGCAAAGGCCACGGCGGTGCGATCTGGGCAGGCAATTTTAGCGGCAATCGCTGCTGGCACACCATAGCCCATTGAGCCACATGTCGGGGCCAGCTGACTGCGATAACCTTTGTACTGAAAATAGCGGTGGACCCAAGTCGCGTAATTACCGGCCCCATTGCAGATGAAGGCATCATCCGGCAAATAACCATCCAGCCAGCGAACGACCTCTGCCATTTGCACCCTGCCCGCTGTCTGGATCGGCTTTAAGGTCTCAAGATAGGCCGCCTTACCGGTCGCCAGACGGTCTGCCCATGAGCTGCCATCAACGGGTTTAAGCGCCCGCGCTGCCCGCGCAAAGGTTCTGGGGCTGGCCATGATCGCCAATTCCGGGCGATAAACGCGGCCAATTTCTTCAGCTCCAGGATAAACATGAACCAGTTTTTGCTTCGGGCTTGGAATGTCGATCAACTCATAGCCGCCTGTGGTCATCTCTCCCAGGCGAGAGCCAACAACCAACAATACATCCGCCTCGCGCACCATTGCACCCAAGGTTGGCGATACCCCGATACCGACATGGCCAACATAATTTGGGTGGCGATTATCGAAATAATCCTGGCACCGAAACGAGCTCCCGACGGGCAGGTTATTGGCTTCTGCAAAGACCTGAAAATCGGCACAGGCTTGGGCGTCCCAAGCACCACCACCAACAATCGCCAATGGCCGCTTAGCTGTCGCCAGCATCTCTCGGAGACGGTCCATATCGCCGCCACCTGGATGCGCCTCAACCACATGGGCCGCTTCAGCCGCGACACTGGTTGTGGCATCCCGCAACATGTCTTCTGGCAGCGCCAACACAACTGGCCCCGGCCGTCCCGACATGGCAGTATGAAAAGCCCGGCTGATATATTCGGGAATCCGTTCCGCAATATCAATTTCAGCAACCCATTTGGCCATTTGGCCGAACATCCGGCGATAGTCGATTTCTTGGAAGGCTTCACGCTCAGCTTGATCGCGGGCCACTTGGCCAACCAGCAGCACCATCGGCGTGGAATCTTGGAATGCAATATGGACACCCGCACTGGCATTGGTGGCACCAGGGCCGCGAGTCACCATGCACAGCCCCGGACGGCCTGTGATCTTGCCATGGGCTTCTGCCATCATCGCGGCGCCGCCTTCCTGGCGGCACATCACGGTTTTGACGCTATTGGTGTCATGCAAGCCGTCAATGACCGCTAAATAACTTTCCCCTGGAACACCAAAGGCGATATCCACCCCTTGCGCAGTTAACGCTTCTACCAACAAGTGACCACCAATTTTGCTGTCGTGAGCTGACATGATATTTTCCCCAACCATTAAGTTTTCGGCAGCATAGATGCTATCGCTTATTCCGAAAAGCCTGAAGAAAGCCAGTTCACTAGATCGCTTGTCGGCATATCAGCAAACGCTATAGTGAAGGCGCTGCCACCCAAGGGGAACCACACCAATGTCTTCATCTGAAAATCGCCCACCCATGACGGCTGAAGGCGAAACCCTAATGCCGCCCGCCAACACGGTGATTGCCTACCCCTTTGGCGATGACATGCCTGCTGCGGGCGAGTGGATGGAAGTTGCCACCGGGATCTATTGGCTGCGCTTTCCGCTGCCCTTTGCCCTTGATCATATCAATTTGTATGTGATCGATGAGGGTGACAGCTGGACCCTGATTGACACTGGCGTCCATAGCCCAGAATCGATATCGCTTTGGCAAGGGCTGCTGCGCCACCCTATGGCAGCAAAGCCGGTCAGCCGCATTTTGGTCACCCATTGGCATCCCGATCATATCGGCATGGCAGGTTGGCTAGCAGCGCAGACAGGCGCCCCATTGTGGATCACCCGAACGGAGTGGCTGATGGCACGGATGACCCGCGCCGAAGAAACAACAACCTTTCAAGCCCCGGCAATTAGCCATTTCCAGCGCATGGGCCTGAGCGCCGATAAACTGCAAGGCCTCAATTCACTGGGCAATCACTATGAAAGCCTAACCGCCCCCATCCCGACGGAATTTGTCCGCATGCAAGCTGGCAAAGATGTCACCATCGGCATGGATCGTTGGCAGGTTCTTATCGGCCGGGGACATGCGCCAGAGCATGCCTGTTTGTATTGCGCTGAGCGGCAATTGATTATTGGCGGCGATATCTTACTGCCGCGCATTTCCCCGATTGTCGGCATTTGGCCTGCCGAACCAGAGGAAGACGCTCTCAGCGATTTTTTGACCTGCTTGCAAGAAATTCGTGCTGTCGTTGATGCCAGCGCCTTAGTCCTGCCATCGCATAACCGGCCCTATACCGGCGTGCACACGCGCATTGATGATCTGACAGCCCATCACGACGAACGCTTGCACACCACCCGTGCGGCGTGCCAACAGGCAATGACCGCGGCCGCGGTTTCACAGGTGTTATTTCCGCGCCTGCAAGACCCTTTTCAACTGCGTCTGGGGTTAGCGGAAACGGTTGCTCATTTAAATCATCAGCGGGCCCGGGGGCTGCTGACCCGGCAGCTCGGCGATGACGGCATTTACCGCTATCAAGCCTGCTAAAACGCCGCCACCTCATCACCAGCGCGAATCACCCCACTGATCAAATTACTGTCCTGAAGGCGGTTCAGGTCCAGCTGAGGGCCAGCGGCAGAAATTTGTCGGAACATGGCTTGCATGGCGGTTTCTGCTGCACCCGCAGCGCGCTCACCATCAGCCGCAGAAATCTCCTGAAATTGCAGGCTTTGTCCGGGGCGCAACCGACCAAGCCGGGGCACATCTGCGCTAATGACCGTGCCCACTTTTGGATAGCCACCGGTGGTTTGATGGTCGGCCAATAAAATGATCGGTTGGCCATTTCCAGGCACCTGTATCGCCCCCAGGGCAATGCCATCAGAAATAATATCATGGCCGCGTGAGTGCACAAATGCCGGACCTTCCAAGCGCATTCCCATGCGGTCAACAGCCGCTCCAACGGTAAAATCACTGTTGAAAAACTGCGCAATGCTCTCGGCCGTAAAGAAATCATCTTGCGGGCCCAATACGACCCGAATAGGCCCTTGGGCATCGAGATACGATGGAGTCGCCAACACAACCTCAGCGCGGCTATCAACTGCGCTGAGAGTCAACGGCAATAGATCACCATCGGCTAAAGCGCGCCCCTCAAAGCCGCCAAACCCAGCGCGCACAAATGTTGCCAAGCTGCCATAGACCGGGGCGATATCAAAGCCACCTTCAACCGCCAGATAGGCTTCCGCGCTATCGGTCAGCGGCGGCACACGGAGGCGTTGACCGCGAGTCAAACGCACTGATTTATGGGCTGGGAGTGGACCACCATCGTCCCCCAACAAGGTCATTGGCGTGCGGCTCCCTGCCAGCGCCAGCCGCACACTGTCACAGGTAACTTCCAAGGTCGGCCCGACCAAGCGGATCTCAATGGCAGCTGTGGTTTCAGGATTGCCCACCAACCGATTGGCCAACCGCAGCGAAGGCAGATCCATAGCCCCTGATGCTGGCACCCCCAAATGCTGAACCATTGGGCGGCCAAGGTCTTGAATGGTTGGATGAAATCCAGCGCTAATGACCTGTAAACTGCCCATCAATTATCAATCCAGGTAAATTCAAGGGTTTTTGCATGGCGTGCGTAATCGCGTTCCAAAGCGCTGTAATCGGCGAGGCTAATCGGCTCAAAGCGCACCTGATCGCCGCTTTCCAGCAAAACGGGCGGGCTGCGCCGTAAATCAAAAAACGGCACTGGCGTGCGGCCAATAAGGCTCAACCCCCCCGGCGTTTCAATCGCATAGACCACGGTAATTTCAGCTGCAATCGACACCGATCGGATCGGCACCCGCACCCGAGGCTCGGTCAAGCGCGGCACCCGTAAAGCCTCTGGCATGCTGGCCATATAGGGGAACCCCGGCATGAAGCCCATCATATAGACATCAAAGTCAACGCCGCTATGCGCGCCAATCACCTCAGCGGGGGACAGCGATGCCTGCCGCGCCACAGCTTCTAAATCAGGGGCACACGCGCCTTCATAGCAACTGGGAATAACCCACGATCGGCGACGTTGAACGGCGGCGGCCTGCACATGCAGGTTATCTTCGACAACCGCGATAAGCTGCGCCTGATTTGTCAGCAATGGGTTGTAATGGATCATTAACGACCGAAAGGTTGGTACCAGATCAACAACCCCCACCACCGCCAAATCCCGCAACGCCCGGGCCAGATCGTTGACTCGCCGATTGACAGCAGAATCAATCGCTTCGCCAAACTGCACCACCATCGCAGTATCGCCAGCAGCCAAAAAAATGGGGTTTTGCGGTGTGCCTGTCACGCGCCGCACCGTAATTCAATCATGGACCTGAAATCCGCATAATCGTAATCTATCACCCCAGTCAGGGGGAAGTTGATATCTCTCAATCACTTATACTGAAAGCCAATTGGTCATGACAATGAAAATTAATTTGAACTCAGATATGGGCGAAAGTTACGGGGCCTGGTCGATGGGCGATGATGATACGCTTTTAACCGTGATCACATCCGCCAATGTCGCCTGTGGCTTCCATGGCGGCGACCCGGTGGTGATGAACCATACGGTACGCAAGGCCAAAGCCGAAGGCGTCTCCATCGGTGCGCACCCAAGCTTTAATGACTTGTGGGGCTTTGGGCGGCGCGAGATCCATATGCCTGCTGCTGAAATCGAAAACATTATGGCCTATCAAATTGGTGCCCTGCAGGGGATTGCGGCGGCGGCTGGCACCACAGTCACACATGTCAAACCCCATGGCGCGCTGAACAATATGGCCTGCCGGGATAAATCCATGTCTGATGCCTTGGCGCGGGCTGTGAAAGCTGTTGATCCCAGCTTGATCATGCTTGCCCCGACCGGCAGTTTATTGCTGCAAGCCAGTCAGGAAATCGCCCTGCCGACGGCCTCTGAAGTGTTTGCGGACCGCACCTATGATGACGACGGCAACCTGACCCGCCGCGGTGACCCCAAGGCGATGGTCCATGACCCCGGTCAGGCGGTGGCGAATGTTTTGCATATGATCCGCCACCAGGAATTGGTGTCCACCAGTGGCAAGCTGATACCGGCAGAAGTGCATTCAGTTTGTGTGCATGGTGATGGACCAACAGCGGTGGCGGTGGCCCGAGCTGTCCGCGCCGGAATTGAAGCTGAAGGCATCGCCGTTGTGCCCCTGCCAGAGGTTCTCAACGCATGAGCAGGCAAGAGGCGATCACAGCCGCAACCGAATATTTTGATAATGGCGGTTATATAAACGACTTGCGCCGACGGGTCGCGATCCGAACCGAAAGCCAAATGCTGGCCGAACGTGGCATGCAAATGGCCGCCTATATGCGCGAGATGCGCGCCACCTTGGAGCCCCTTGGTTACATCTGTCGGGAGCATGAAAACCCCGTTGCAGGCGGCGCTCCTTTCCTCATTGCCAAACGCTGTGAAAATCCCGAACGACCAACTGTTTTTACCTATGGTCACGGCGATGTGGTTCGCGGCCTAGAGGAACAATGGCGCGACGGCCTTGACCCTTGGCAGGTCACCGTTGAAGGGGATGTTCAAACAGGCCGATGGTATGGCCGGGGTACTGCCGACAATAAGGGGCAGCACAGCATTAATATTGCTGCCCTCAAGGCGGTTTTAGAGGCCCGCGGCGGTAAGCTTGGTTTTAATTCAACCATCCTGATTGAAATGGGCGAAGAAATTGGCTCGGCTGGGCTGAAAGAATTTGCCGCAGGCATGGTCGAGGAACTCGCCGCTGATGTCTTGATCAGTTCTGACGGACCACGCTTGCAAGCAGAACGCCCAACCCTGTTCATGGGCTCTCGCGGGGCCTTTAACTTCACGCTTGATCTGACGCTGCGCGACGGTGCGCATCATTCTGGTAATTGGGGCGGCTTGATTTCCAACCCGGGGATCATTCTGGCGAATGCCATCGCATGCTTAGTTGACAGCCGGGGGCAGATTAAAGTTGCCGCACTCAGGCCCAAAAGTCTGAGCAATTCGGTCCGTATGGCACTTGCCGATTGTGAGGTTGATGGCGGCGCTGATGGCCCTGATGTGGAACCGGATTGGGGCGAAACTGGCCTGACACCGGCAGAACGGGTTTTCGGCTGGAATAGTTTTGAGGTTCTGGCCTTTAAAACTGGTAATCCGGATAACCCGGTGAATGCCATCCCTCCACGCGCCAGTGCAACCTGCCAATTGCGCTATGTCGTCGGCACCGATCCAAACAGTATTATTGCAGCAATCAAGACGCATCTTCAGGACCATGGCTTTGGCGATATCACGGTCACAGCCGCACGCCTTGGATTTGCCAATGCCACCCGGCTTGACCCCGACCATCCTTGGGTGCAATTCGCCGCCCAATCCTTGCAGCAAACCACGGGTAAAAAACCCGCAATCCTGCCTAACTTGGGCGGTACATTGCCCAATGATGTGTTTGCAGAAACACTGGGGCTGCCAACAATCTGGGTGCCGCATTCCTATGCGTCCTGCGCGCAGCACGCCCCCAATGAGCATTTATTGCCAGCCGTCGCCCGTGAGGGCCTGCAAATCATGGCTGGATTGTTCTGGGATCTTGGCAGTGGCCAAACCCCGGCAGAGGGTGCTGCAAAAGCTTCCGATTAACGCCCGTTATGCCGTGAAAAAGCAATCCGTTTTGGCTAATCCACAGCCTGTATTTTGGGCTTAAAACCGACGAGGAACAGCCGAGAAAGCAGCGCCAGGCTTGCCAATACAGCGATTGTTAATGCCATTGGAATTGCGGTGCCATCGTGGAAAAAGCCCACAATCGTTGCCGCTAAAGCCCCAACAGCCATTTGAATAAAGCCCTGCAGGGAGGAGGCTGTGCCAGCGCGTTTGCCAAATGGCTCCAAGGCCGCAGCCGCTGCATTTGCCCCGACAAGTCCTAAACTGCCGACAACCACCATCAAGGGCAAAACCAATCCCCACAGACCGCCAAATCCGCTGACGGCGGTTATCAGTAAGACCATCGCGCCCAGCCAAACCATCACCGCGCCAATCAGCAGCATCGTCAATGCCCCCATCCGCCCAACCAGGCGAATGTTGATGAAATTTGTGACCATCAGACCGATCACATTAAGGGCAAAAAATAGTCCATAATTTTCTGCGGCAACATCATAAACCCGGGTAAAAATAAGCGCTGATTCGGCAAAATAGGTAAACATACACGCAAAGGCAAAAGCCCCTGTCAAAACCGCTCCCATTGATCGGCGATGGCGCAAAACCTGTCCATAAGCGCTGAAAACAGCGCCCGGGTTAAGGGGTTGGCGACGCCCAACAGGCAAGGTCTCGGGGATCTGCGTGGCCAAGGCAATCAGGCACAGCGCCCCGAAAATCGCCAATACCGCAAAAATCGCCCGCCAATCGAACCACACCATGATGTAGCCACCGATATTCGGGGCCAGTAACGGTGTGATCAAAAATACCAGCTGAATGAAGGATTGCGCCTGTGCGGCCTTATCCATGCTGTAAAGATCGCGGACAACGGCGCGGCCTACCACCGTCCCCACCCCGGCGGCCAAGGCTTGTAAAAACCGCCCAACCAACAGAAACTCGATGCTACTGGCAAAGGCACAGGCCAAGCTGGCGATGATATACAGCACCACCCCGATAAACATCACCCCCCGGCGACCAAAGCGATCTGACAAGGGGCCATAGAAAAGCTGTCCAATCGCCAGCCCAAGAAAAAACGCGCTGAGCGTGTGCTGGGCTGTGATCGTTCCCCGGACCAATTCTTGATCAATCGCAGGCAGGCTCGGCAAATAGCTGTCAATCGCTGCTGCCCCCATCGCCGTGAGCGCACCCAAAGCCATGATGACACCGCGTGGTGGCCGGGAAAAATCCTGCATTTATGCGATCGCTTTCAACGTTTTTTCGGCGTTCAAATCCACCGATTAGCCAAGTATCAGCCGCCGCTGATCTCAATAATGGACTGATATCATGGGATGATCCCTAACAGATATTTTTATTTCCCCCAGAGGGTCTGGTTGCTGACTGTTGAGCCCTGTTTGAATGTGTCATACCCTGCCAGCCTGTGGCGGTAACCACCACGGCGACATCACTGGGGCATAACGCGCGGCTCTGCAAAACAGGACACTGAAATGAAAATTACCCGAATTGAAGACCTGCATTGTGATGCTGGCTGGCGCAATCTGTCGTTTTTAAAAATTGAAACCGATGCAGGCATTACAGGCTGGTCAGAATTTAATGAAAGCTATGGTTCAGCTGGCCTAAGTGCGGTTATTCAAGGGCTTGCCAAGCTAATCATCGGCGCAGACCCGCGACCTGTTGAACGCCTAACAGCGCAGCTTTACGCCAAAACCCGGCAAGCGCCTGGCGGTCTTGTCCAACAAGCGATCGCCGCCATTGAAAATGCCTTGGTGGATATTAAGGCACGCGCCCTGGGCATTCCTGTTTATGAATTGCTGGGCGGCCCCGTGCGCGACTCGCTGCGGCTCTATTGGTCGCATTGTGGTTCTTATCGGATTGACCATGCCGCGACCATTGGCGTGCCGCCACTCACCGATCTTGAGGGTGTCCGGCGTCTTGCACAGGACGTTCGGGAGCGTGGTTTTAGCGCCCTCAAAACCAATATTTTCTTATTTGATGAAGACTCGCCAGCGCTCTTTATGCCAGGGTTCACCGGCAGCGCGGGCTGGCCGGAATTAAATCCGTCACGGCGTATCATTGCGGCCCTTGATGCGCAATTATCGGCCCTGCGAGAGGGGGCGGGTCCAGATATGGACATTATGCTGGATCTGAACTTTAACTTTAAAACAGAAGGCTATATGCGGATTGCAGAGGCCCTCAGCGCGCATGACATTTTCTGGCTTGAACTCGATACCATGGACCCGGCAGCCTTGGCGCTGATCCGCAACCGCAGCCCGCATCCAGTGGCCAGCGGGGAAAGCCTGTTTCACCGTCGCGGCTTTAAAGAATTCCTCTATCAACAGGCCATGGATGTGGCCATCATTGATGTTCCTTGGAACGGTATTTTAGAATCGATGAAGATCGCAGCTGCCGCTGAAGCGCATGAGATGAATGTCGCACCACATAATTTCTATGGCCATTTATCGACCATGATGAGCGCCCATTTCTGTGCCGCTGTAGGTAATTTTCGAATCATGGAAATTGATATCGATGATGTGCCATGGAAAGATGATTTGGTTACCGTGACGCCCGATATTCAGGCAGGTCACTTGCATCTGCCCCGCGGTCCCGGCTGGGGCACCGAGATAAATGAGGCGGCGCTTCGCGCCCATCCGGTAAAACCGACTCACTAAAACAACAGGCGGCCATCGCACCTCTTTACCCCTAGCGTTAATAGGAATGCCTCATGGACAGGTCTGCAGCAACCGATCACCCCTATCGTTGGGTTATCCTTTTTGGGGTTTGGTTGGTTTATGCGGGTTTTGGTATTGTGGTTGTTGCCTTGGCACCCCTGGTTGGGCCTGTCACCAGCGAACTGGGTATCAGCTATGGATCCATGGGCCTGATAATGGGGGCGTGGCCGCTGGTATATATCTTTTCAGCCATGCCTTGTGGCAGTTTGATTGACCGCGCTGGACCGCGCCTGGGGTTGCTAATGGCGGCGGCCATCATGGCTGCCTCAGGCTTATTTCGGGGGCTTGCTGACGATCAGTATATGATGTTTTTTGCCGTCGCGCTTTTTGGTTTAGGCGGCCCGTTGGTGTCGATTGGCGGGCCAAAATTGATCGCTCTTTGGTTTGATCAACGCCAGCGGGCGATGGCCATGGGCATCTATATAACAGGCCCAGCGATCGGCGGAATTGCGGCACTGTCCCTAACCAATTCAGTCATGATGCCATGGCTTGAGCAAGATTGGCGGGCGGTCCTGACCTGTTATGCAGGCATAACTTTGGGCACCGGGGTGGTCTGGGCACTGATTAATGTTCATCCCATGGCCCGCAATGTGGAGCGCGCCCTCGCTGCCGAGACCAAAGCCCCACAGCTTGAGATCTTCCGGTCTCTGATCGGCCTGAAAGCCGTGCAGATCGTCTTACTGATGAGCGTTGGAATCTTTTTCTTTAATCACGGCCTGAATAATTGGATGCCAGAAATCCTGACCGCCAGCGGCATGAGTGCCGCAGAAGCAGGCTATTGGGCGTCAGTACCGACCCTGGTGGGGGTGGCCGCTTCGCTGACGATCCCACGATTTGCCACTCAACGGCGACGCATGGCGATTTTGGCACTGCTATTTGTGGCGGCAGGTGCCGCAGCCGTGACATTGCTGACCGTTACCGGACCAATTTTAACCGCCGGTTTAATTCTACAAGGCCTGGCCCGGGCGACCATGATGACGGTCACCTTGTTGGTTCTGGTTGATATTCCCGAAATTGGCCCCAAGCGTGCTGGCGCTGCCGGAGGAATGTTTTTCTCTGCGGCTGAAATTGGCGGCGTCAGCGGACCGCTGGCGATGGGCCTGTTATATGATTCGACCGGTCATTTCAGTGCCGGATTAATGGTCATGACAGCAATTACCGTGGGGCTGCTGTTGCTGGTTGCGCCGCTGCGCCAGCAATTAAAAAATGCCCCACACCCAGAGCACTAAGCGCTCACGTCAAAGTGGACAGAGCCAAGCCTGAAACAGCTGCAAGCATCAACACAGTTGGCACCCCCCAGCGATATTTGAGCAACAACACAGCACAGCCAATCGCCAGCATCAAGACCCGCCAATCTGCTGATGCATAATCCGGTTGCATAACGCTTAAAGGTCCAAGGTGAACCGTCTCAATCGATGCAAAAATTACATGCAAGGCAAACCACAGTGAGAGATTCAGAATAACCCCAACAACTGCGGCGGTAATCGCTGTCAGGGCACCGGATAAACGCGGTTGATGGGACATCCAGTCGATATAGGGAGCACCTGCAAATATCCATAAGAAACACGGCACAAAAGTGACCCAAAGGGTCACCCCTGCCGCGGCAAGGCCAAGGCCAAGACCGCCGACCCCAAAGCCTGCTAAAAAGCCGACAAACTCTGTCACCAAAATCAAGGGTCCCGGGGTTGTTTCCGCCAATCCCAAACCGTCCATCATTTGCCCAGCTTGAAGCCACCCAAAGCCGTTTACAACTTGCTGCGCCATATAGGCCAAAACCGCATAGGCGCCGCCAAACGTCACCACGGCTAATTTAGAAAAGAAAACCCCAATATCAGTCAGCACTTGCGCCTCGGCAAATTGCACCAGCAGGACAATCGGCGCGCCCCAAATGAGTAACCAGATAAGGATGGTCATCAGTGTTTGCCGGATGGACACACCAGGAGGGGCAACGGCCCCTGTCAGCTGCGGCGGGCCCGCGATCAAGAAGCCGTACCCCGCCGCTGCCAGAACAATCAGCGGGTAGGGCAGTGATAGAAAAAAGATCCCAACAAAAGCCACCGCCGCCACAAACCAATAATGCCAAGCTGTCAGTGCCCGTTTGGCAACTTTAAAAAGGGCGTCGACAACAATGATCAGCACAGCGGCTTTGATGCCTAAGAACAGCCCCTCAATCAGCGGCAAGTTGCCAAAATAGGCATAAACCATCGCCAAACCGAGGATCACAATTGCACCCGGGATGACAAACAATAATCCCGCCGTCAGTCCCCCCAGAACCCCATGCAAGCGCCAACCTGCATAAGTTGCCAATTGCATCGCTTCTGGTCCCGGTAACAGCATGCAAAAATTCAACGCATTGAGAAACTGCCGTTCTGTTAACCAGTTGTTTTCGTCGACCAAAATCTTGTGCATGAGCGCAATTTGTGCAGCCGGGCCGCCAAATGACAAAAGACCAATTTTCCCAAAGGCACGGGCAGCATCCCGGAAACTGGACGGTGTTGATGACGGCATAGCCTTGCCCCTCGCGCGAATTTCGGCTCCAGAGGTCAGATGAACCGCGCAGACTTCAAGACGCAAGTTAATTTTTCGGGTCATCATTGCCAACGCCATGGGCGGAAAATATTCCGCATTCTCAAAGCAAAACCTCCAACCATTTCCGTTCCATCGTGGCTTGACGCCAACCCCCAGGCCATTTACCAAAGCCCGGTGGTCGGGACGTGACACGCTGTCCTGGCAAATAACTGATGTGCGCCCTGGGTCTTTTGGTAGGACGTGCCGCCCCTTCATCACCTGTGATCGCCGGAGTTAAATCTATGTCGGATCGCGCGCCTGCCGCCGATGACTTAAAAGTGCCCGCACAATCACTGCTACTGCTGGGCTATTTTCTAGCGGCGTTTTATTTTTTCTATGCCTTTGTGCAGCGCGTCACCCCGGGAATTATGGTCGATGACTTGATGCGCGATTTTGCCGTCGGCGGGGCTTTGCTTGGCAATCTATCGGCGTTTTATTTCTACGCCTATGCCAGCATACAAATGGCTGTTGGGGTGATGATGGATCGTATCGGACCGCGCCGATTGATGGCAGCGGCCTGTTTCACAGCCGCCCTTGGCAGTCTCCTTTTCAGTGTTGCCGATAGTTTACTGCTTGCTTATACAGGCCGCCTTTTGATTGGCTTTGGCTCGGCTTTTGCCTGGGTTGGCTTGATGACGTTTTCGGCCACCTGGTTTCCGCCCCGGCGTTTTGCATTGCTGACCGGTGGCGGCCAATTGCTTGGCATGGCAGGCGGTGTCTTTGGTCAGGTGCCGCTGCAATTGGCTGTTGCCGCCCTAGGTTGGCGGACCAGCAGCATGGCGCTGGCAGGGGTTGGCCTTATTCTGTGTGTTTTGATTCTGCTGATTGTCCGTGATCGTCGCCCACCAGCAGGCCACACTGATAGCGCCGAACGGTCAATTCTGGCAGGTTTGCGCCATACCGCCCAGAACCTCCAAACCTGGCTGGCCGCCATTCATGGCTTTGGGATGACAGGCACGATGCTGGTTTTTGGTGGCCTCTGGGGGGTGCCATTCCTGCGCAGCGTGCATGGCCTAGAGCCGACGCTTGCCGCTGGCGTCAACTCTTGGCTGTTCATTGGCTGGGGGGTTGGAGCCGTCAGTCTTGGCTGGTTATCCGATCATCTTGGCAACCGGACCCGAATCATGGTGGTCGGTGCGTTGACGGCAACCATTTGTGCGGTCGCCGTTATCTATCTGCCGACCCCCGGGGCAGTGACATTATCAATTTTGCTTTTTCTGCAGGGTTTTGGATCGTCATCGATGGTGTTGTGTTTTGCCTTTGGTCGCGAACATAACCCTGTTTGGGCCAGCGGCGCGACCCTTGGTCTGGTCAATATGTTTGTGACCGGCAGCGGCGCAGTAATGCAGCCACTGGTTGGCTGGCTTTTAGATCGCGGCTGGGATGGGACGGTCTTAAATGGTGCCCGCATCTATGATGTTTCCACCTATCAACAAGCGCTGCTTATTTTACCCATCACTGCCTTAATTGGCAGTTTTGCCGCTTGGTTTGGCCGGGAAACACATTGTCAGCCACAGATTAAAGATAGCCTATAATAAGCCCATACTTTTAAAGCTGGAGTAACCATCACGGCCAATAATAACATGGTCATGGAGCTGGATATCAATCGCGGCAACAGCGGTGGCAACTTGATCTGTCATCGTGATATCTGCCTCTGACGGCTTGCTGTCGCCGCCTGGATGGTTATGCACCATGATAATCGCAGCAGCCCCCAGATCGAGCGCCCGCTTAACCACCTCACGAGGATAAACAGGGGTGTGATCAACCGTTCCTTGCTGCATTACCTCATCAGCAATCAGTTTGTTTTGACGGTCAAGATAGATCAGACGGAGCTGTTCGACCTTTAAATAGGCCATCGACGCCCGGCAATAATCTAATAAATGCTGCCATGATGCCAACACAGGTCGTTTCGATAAAGGGGCCATGATCAACTTTAATGCCGCCGCTTGCACAGCTTTTAAGCTGGCAATTGAACTTTGACCCAGGCCGGGGACTTGCGCCAATTCTTCGGCGCTGGCACTGATCACCCCGGCGAAATCACCAAACTGCCGCAATAGCGCTTTTGCCAGTGGCTTAACATCACCGCGCGGACGGGCATTAAACAACAAAAGCTCCAGCAATTCATAATCACCGACAGCCTCCACACCACGCCGCAAAAACCGCGCGCGCAAGCGTTCACGATGACCAAGATAATCTGGTTTATCAGGTTGCTTCATTGTCTTAATCCGTCATCCTCATTCTTTTGGCTATGGATGAGCCAGATCAAATTTTGGAGCCACGCAGTGCCACCGCTTGACGGTTTTACCCGCACACGGCAGGTTGGCATGCTGATAGCCTGATCGGGCAGCTGATGGAAACACCTATGGCTTTTACCCACCTCGACTATTTTTTTTGTTTTCGGACTGTCGACAGTTATCTGCTCGCCCACAAAATCAGCAAATTGGCTGAGGCAGGCGGTGTGCAGCTTAGCTATTACCCACTTGATCTTGGCGATCGACAAAACCAGGGCATAACCGAAAGCCCCGCAGATCATGGCGGGAGGCTCCCTCATGTTGCCGTACCCACCAACCACGGCGTATCGATTAATCTTGCCGCCGGTATGATTTTGGCAAGTCAAGCGCGCAGGCTGGCCAGTGATCAGCTAGCGCACGCAACCTTGGCGGCGCTCTGGCGTGACGACCGCGACATCAGCGACCCTGCTGTTATGGTACCGCTGGCCGACCAGCTGGGCATGGATGGGGCACTTTTGATGTGCGAAGCATTAGAAGCAGACGTCCAAACAACGCTTTCAGAGCGCCAACGATATGCCGCCCAGATTGGTATTACACAGGTCCCAAGTTATGCCACGAGCAATCAGGTTTTCGTTGGCAATGAGGGTCTTCAGCAATTGACGCTATATTTGGCCCAACAGCCAGGCCAGCAATGATTTTCCTGGACCCAGCAAGCCTCATGATCGCTGCTTGTGGTGCCTTGATCCTTGATCGGGTGATGGGCGACCCCGCGTGGTTGATCCAGCGCATGGGCCATCCCGTGATCTGGATTGGCAACCTCATTGGCTGGCTTGATCAGCACCTGAACAAGCAACCGAAGACGCGCCTTCAAGGGCGTATTATCGGGGCATTGACCCTGTTCTTGATCATCATCATCGTTGCCAGCACCGCCGTCATCTTCACCATCATCTTAGCCACCATACCCGCCGGCGCCCTCATCACCGGCGTATTGGCGTCAATCCTGCTGTGTCAACGCAGTCTGGCCCGCCATGTTGCGGATGTTAGCTCGGGGCTCCAGCATCAGCTTGCCAGTGGGCGGGCGGCGTTATCACATTTGGTTGGCCGCGATGTCTCACAGTTGGATGAAAGTGAGATTGCCAAAGGTGCGGTTGAATCGCTGGCTGAAAACACCGCTGACGGCATTATTGCCCCTTTGTTTTGGTTTTTAATCGCTGGTCTCCCCGGGATCGCCATTTATAAAGCGATTAACACCGCCGACAGCATGATTGGCCATCACAGCCCCCGCCATGAGCATTTTGGCTGGGCCGCTGCCCGCCTTGACGATCTGGTGAACCTGCCCGCAGCACGCTTGACGGCGCTTTTGTTTGTGAGTGCAGGCTATTTCTGTGATGCGCGGCCAAAAGCCGCCTGGCGGGCGGTTTGGCGAGATGCAAACAACCACCTATCGCCGAATGCAGGCTGGCCAGAGGCCGCCATGGCAGGCGCGCTTGGTCTGCGCCTTGGCGGCCCACGCAGTTATGCAGGGCAAAATGTCGACTTAGCTTTCATGGGAAATGGCCGCAGCACGCTCAACCGGCAGGATATCGACCGGGCGCTGCTGTTATATCAACGGGCGCTCACACTGTTGACCGGGACAATGATCACCCTTGGCATCATAGTACTGTTAGATTAAAAGCCAAAACTACTCATCGCTGTCCTGCACAAATGGCACCGATGCTGGCGCTCAAAATGCGCTACACTGTACGTGGTTTATATAACTCGTTTAAAAGGTAACCTGCATGTCGACCGAAACTCAATTATTCTCGCCCCTGACCCTGCGTGGCGTCACCTTACCTAACCGCATCGTTCTGTCGCCGTTATGCATGTATTCAGGCAAAGACGGTGTTGCCAATGATTTTCACTTTGCCCATCTGAGCACCTTTGCGCGCGGCCGCGTGGGTTTGGTGTTCGCCGAGGCTACCGCTGTGGAGCCGCGCGGTCGGATCACCCCCCGCTGCCTGGGAATTTGGAACGATGAACAGGTCGAGGCCTTTAAACCTATTACAGCCTTTATCAAAGAAATGGGCAGCGTTCCTGGCATTCAGCTGGCCCATGCCGGCCGCAAAGCGTCCTCCCATACGCCATGGATGGGCGGCAAGCCAATCAACGCCGAAAACGCTCTGCCTGGCGAAGAAATGTGGCCCATTGTCGGCCCCAGCGCAGCCCCCGTTGCCGATGGCTTTCAAACCCCGCAGCAATTAACAACCGAGGAAATTGCCGATTTGGTTGATGCTTTTGTCTTGGCGGCCAAACGCTCCCTGGAGGCGGGCTTTAAGGTTATTGAACTGCATGGCGCGCATGGTTATCTGATGCACAGCTTTTTATCCCCCTTGGCAAATACCCGTAATGATGAATACGGCGGCGATATTAATGGCCGCATGCGCTTCCCGCTGGAGGTTGCCGCCGCTGTTCGGGCCACCTTGCCGGATGACGTGCCTTTGTTCTTCCGCATTTCTGCTGTCGATGGCCCTGCCGAAGGCTGGAGCATTGACGATTCCGTCACCTTTTCAAAAGAACTGGCGGCGCTTGGGATTGATGTGGTTGATTGTTCATCCGGTGGTATCGCTGGTGCGCCACGTTTCCGCATCAGTGACGACGGCAAACCGCTAAGCTCACCACTAGATCGCGGACTTGGCTTCCAAGTTCCCTATGCCGATCAAGTGCGCCAAGAAACAGATATTAAAACCATGGCCGTTGGTGTGATTGTTGATCCTCAACAGGCCGAAGACATCCTGGTTGAAGGGCGCGCTGATCTGATCGCGCTCGGTCGCGAGCTGATGTACAACCCATTTTGGTCGCTACATGCCGCGCAAGCACTCGGCGAAGACCCCGACTTTAAAATGTGGCCAGATCAATATAGCTGGGCGGTTTTCCGGCGCGCCCAATTGGCTGATTTCAAAGATACCAGAATGTCCTAACCGCAGCCCAGCGGTTAAAGCGCTGCGTAAGTGGCCTGTTCGACCTTGTCGAACAGGTCAAGCGCGATCGGGTCGGCGAATGGTAAAACTTGGCTCATGAAAACGCCGGTGACCCCCGCCGTGGGATCAATCCAATAATAGCAATTTGAGAGCCCAGCCCAGGCCAAGCTACCCGCGTGGCGGCGTCCTGGCACGTCATGCTGATTAATCATGAAACTTAGCCCCCAGGTTTTATCAATCCCCGGCATAAATTCTGCATCATTGGAACGGCGCGGTTGTACCGTGCGCATTGGTTTCACCCGCAACGCACCGATCTGATTGCGGCTCATCGTGGCCACCGTTTCAGGGCTTAACAACGGCTGCTTATCGACCCGCCCTTGGTTTAAAAATAATCGGCAAAACGACAGATAATCTTCAACGGTCGAATATAGACTGCCGCCACCCCCTTCAAACTCAACCTCGGTTGGTAATTCAAAATCTGTGACCGTCAGCACGAGGCTATCGGCATCACGTTGATGCACGCTTGCCCGCCGGGCGCGCATATCCGCTGACACCTGAAAACCTGTGGATGCCATCTTCAAGGGTTGGAACAACTCTGCCTGCATGAACGCTCCAAGGCTTTGGCCGCTCACAGCTTCAACCATTTGGCCCGCCCAATCTATCCCAATGCTATAGGCCCAGTCGCTGCCTGGCTCAAAAACCAACGGTGTTGTCAGGGCTTTTAACTGCCCAGAGCCAACCGCCGGCGTGTCGGTAACTTTCCGGTAGTGGTAGATCCGATCATCCCAAGTGTCATAGGAGAAACCTGCGGTATGGGTCAGTAAATGACGCAGCGTAATGGCTGTTTGTACAGGCCGGGTGACTGCCTGGCCGTCATCGCCAAACCCGATCAAAACCTCAGCTGCCGCAATTTCTGGAACGATCTCTGCCGCTGGCTGGTCCAGATGTAGCGCGCCGCGTTCCACCAGCAGCATTGCCGCGGTGGCGGTAATCGCTTTGGTCATTGAGGCAATCCAACAGACCGTATCCGCCGTCATTGGCACATCATCGCCCAAGCGCCGAACACCATAACTGCCTGCGTATAACACCTCATCAGCGCGGCTAACCGCAACCGTGACGCCGGGCATGAGTCCAGCATCCATCGCGCGTTGAAACGCATCATCAAGTTGCCGTTGAATATGCATCATCAAACCCTTAAAATTTCCGCTTTGAAACCAGATCCGCAGGCATTTCTGCCATCCGCAAGCTGTGCACCAAAATATGCGAGATTGACTGGAATAAATCTTCTAAAACGCCGTAATTATCAGCCGGTACATGCAGGTTGAGCGTCGCATTGCGTGCCGAGCGCCCCCCCTCAAACCCGGTGATTGAAATTGCTTCGACGTCATTGCCAACAGCCCACTCAATCGCGCGCACGATATTTTCTGAATCGCCTGATGCCGAATACGTCAGCAATAGATCACCGGGCCGCGCCAACGTTTGCAGCGGCAACGCAAAAACCGCGTCGTAGCTGATATCATTGGCAATCGCCGTCAGCGTTTCAACGGTTGAGACCAAAGAGATCAGCCGTGCTTTGACATTGGCATCGGTCTGCATGGATTTCATATGATCACAAACCATCTGGTTGGCGAGCGCCGCCGATCCGCCATTGCCGCAAACAAAAACCGCCGCCCCCCGTTGATAGGCGCGCCCAAGACAGTCTGCCACCTGATCCAAACGCGCCATATCAATGGCTGCTGCAACCCGCGCCATTTCGGCAAAATACGCCTGCCCATAGGCGGAAGCGGAGGCATATTTCTCAGATGGGAAGGTTGTCATTGACGAAAATCCTCTTACGGCAATAGCATTACCCTATCGGCTTTAAGTGAATGCATCTCTTGGCGCAAGTCTGATCTGGCCTCGGTTGCGCGGCCCCCCTATGCTCATCACACATATTTTAGCTTCAGGAGAGACACATCATGGCAACTGACATGTACGACAAAGGCTTGGCCAAACGCAAAACGGTTCTCGGTGACGCCTATGTGGATAACGCGATACATAACGCTGGCCCCTTCGCCGCTGATTTTCAAGCCTATCTGACCGAATATGCCTGGGGGGCGGTTTGGACCGATGACACCTTAAGCGATAAGCAGCGCAGCATGATGAACGTCTGTTTGCTGGCCGCCTTAAACCGCATGCATGAGTGGGAATTACACTTTCGCGGCGCCATCACCAATGGTGTCAGCCGCGACGAACTGGCCGCCATCATCAAACATATTGCCTGCTATGCCGGGATTCCTGTCGGCGTTGAATGTCACCGCATTGCCAAAAAAGTCTTTGCCGAACTTGATGGTGATGAGACCGCGACCCGCAAAAGCCTTGGTTAAACCAAATCGACGCCCTTGGTCTCATCTAGATCAAGGGCGATGTTCAGGTTTTGCACAGCTGCCCCTGACGCGCCTTTGCCCAGATTATCATAACTGGCGACCAGAACCGCTTGGCGCCGTTCCTCATTGGCAAAAACCGTGATCTCCAAATTATTGGTATCGACCAAACGATCGGGCCTTAAAAAGGCCCCCCGCGCAAGGTTTTCATCGCTGTTCAATGGCAAAACCCGAATAAACGTCTCACCTGCATAGCGGTCAGCAAGCACCGCTTGCACATCTGCAGCGACGGTCCCTGGTTTTAACAGATCCAAATGCAACGGCACCATGTCCATCATGCCTTGCGGGTAATCACCGACACTGGGACAAAAAAGCGGCACGTGTTGCAGACCGGTATAGGTTTGCATCTCTGGGATATGTTTATGATTAAGGCCCAAACCATAAGCGACATAGGGCTCAGCACCCTTTTCAAAGACCTCGATCATCTGTTTGCCGCCACCACTATACCCAGAGACAGCATGCACAAAGATCCGGCTATCAACCGGTAAAAGCCCCGCGTCTACCAACGGGCGCACCAGCAAGATAAAGCCTGTCGGAAAGCAACCAGGATTGGAAATACGCGTTGCTGCGGCAATCCGGGCGCGCTGATCTGCGGCCATTTCTGGCAACCCATAAACCCAATTTGGATCCACCCGGTGCGCTGTCGAGGCGTCAATTAATTTCACTGCGGGGTTATCCACCATCGCGGCGGCCTCACGGGCAGCGCCATCAGGAAGACACAGAACCACCGCATCAACAGCGTTCAGCAAAGCCCGCCGCGCCGCCGGGTCTTTGCGCTTTTCCGGGGCAATCGACACTAATTCCAGATCATCACGGCCAGCCAAACGGTCGCGCACCTGCAGGCCTGTTGTGCCAGCTTCGCCATCGATAAAGACCTGTTTGACCATTGCCTGTTTGCCTCTCCAACACTCGGGTTGCCGGTTTTAATTTAGAACCCGCGATCACGCTAGTGATTTTTAATGTGATGCCGTTAAGTGCGCCGCAAAGCTGGCAGCATCAATATTGGCGCCACACATCAGCAATCCTGTGCGAACGCCGTCGAGGCGGCTCGCCAATGGCCCAGCGATTGCCGCCAAACCCGCAGCCGGCGCTGGCTCAACCGCGAGCTTTAATCGATCAAATATAACGCCCATTGATCGTTGCATTGCCGCGTCACTAACGGTGACGAAATCCTCGACAAAGGCCTGACAAATGGCGAGATTATTCGCCGATGCAGGTGGCGGCGGAGCAAGACTATCCGCGATGGTTTGGTTCGCGCCAGTCTCAACAGGCACACCAGCGCGCCAGGCCGCGCCCATGGTTGCCGCCCCATCTGGTTCCACCGCAAAAATTCTTAACCGCGGTTTTATCTGATGCAGCGCCAGCGCCATGCCAGAAATCAGGCCACCCCCGCCACACGGCACCACAATCGCCTCCAAGTCAGGGCTTTGCCGCAGCCACTCCCGCGCCAATGTTGCGGGCCCCATTAACGTCACGAGGCCTTCAAAAGGATGCACGAGATACCGCCCTTCGTCGACTTCAATACGGCGAATTTCGGCAAACGCGGCGGCAACATCTGGGCTTAAAACCACCTCAGCACCCAGGGATTTACAGCGTTCAACCCGCATTCGATTGACGCTTGCTGGCATCACCACCTTGGCGTGACTGCCGGTGACTTGGGCTGCATAGGCGGTCGCAATGGCATGGTTGCCGGCGCTTACGGCAGTGACTCCACGCTGGCGCTGATCGTGCTCAAGCTGTAACAGATTATTGACCGCACCCCGGGCTTTAAAGGACCCTGCGTTTTGAAATAACTCCAGTTTGACACTCAAGGATGTGGCCACGCCCACAGCATCCCTGACGGCATCTTCTGACCAGTCAATAACAGGCGTTTCTTGCACAAAGGGAGCAATATTTTTTTGTACACCATCGATGCTATCGAGTGTTGGAAGATCAACAATGGCCATCGCAAAGCGCTCCAATTTAGGTGTCAGAACAGCGTAAACGGCTCACCGAGCTGCGCAAGCGAACACCGCTGGCCACGATATCCACTTAGGCTTAATCCACTTAGGCTTAGCCGCTCACGTTTAGCCGCTTACATGGGTGACATGGGCCGCGATACGCCCCGCCGCCACAGCCAATTGCGCTTCATCAACGCAATAGCTCAGTCGCAGGAAGCCTGCTTGCGAAGCCCCAAAGCCTTCGCCGGGCAGTAAAGACACATTTTGCTCTGCCAGTAAACTGCGCGCAAATTCGATACTGCTGACGCCTGTTTCACGAACGTCCAGCATCAAAAACATGCCTGCTTCTGGGACGCTAAATTTGATCTTTGGGACCTTCGCAAGTGCGCCGCAAATGACATCACGGCGGCGGCGATAAAGCTCGCGAATACGGCCCGTTTCATCAAATGCATCATTGATTGCACCAACCATTGCATCTTGAATAAAAGTAGGGGTGCCAAACAGCAGAGAGCTAAGCACCAAGTCTAAGCGTTTAATAACCTCAGGATGGGCAACCACCCACCCCATCCGCCAGCCTGTCATCGCGAAAGATTTCGACAGGCTGTAAAGCGCGACGGTACGGTCTGCCAGCCCCTTAATCCGACGCGGCGATAAATGGGCGCGCTCATAGGTCATGGTGCAGTAAACTTCATCGCTGATGACCCATAGATCATAGGTCTCGGCAATATCAGCGATCTCTTCGAGCAGCCACGGCGGGGTTACGGCCCCTGTTGGATTATTGGGCGTGTTCAACATGATGGCTTTCGTTTTCGGCGTGATTGCGGCCCGAATGTCTTCTGTGGTCGGCTGAAAATCATTTTCTGGTCGCAGGGTGACAAAGCGCATTTTTGCATGCGGCGCCATCAATGCCCCTGAATAAGTGACATACATGGGATCAAAACAAATCACCTCATCACCAGCGTCAAGCAGCGCCATCGCGGTTGTAAACACCCCACTTTGCGCCCCTGGCACAATGGCAACATTATCAACGCTGATCTGTTCGCCGATAATCTGATCGTGAAAACGCACAGCGGCCTGACGGCTCGCAAGTTCACCCAGAGCGGCCGTGTAGTGGTGGCGTTCAGCATGCAAGGCGTCACAACAAGCGGCCACAATGCGGCTATCAGTGGCGAAGTCATGATCGCCAATGGACAGTAAAATAATGTCTTCACCAAGCCGTTGCCGGCGGCGCGCCTCGCCATGGATCTGCCAGGCATTCATCACCTCTGCCGTGCCATCAGAACGCATACCTTCGACGTAATTGGAAAACCGCATTTTTCGCCCCATCGTAAGAAACAATTGGCGGCATGCTTATCCCTAGATGACATCGAGGACAAACAACCTTTTGTTATTCAGGTGATAAGAAAAATTAGGGCAAGGCTCGATGACCTAAAAGCCTGCTATCCAAGCTGCAAATACAAACGGCGGGCCTAAATCGGCCCGCCGCGCAGCAAATTTAAAACCGCCAGCCGCGTTACGCGACTTTCACACCATCCTGGGTCAGGCGATCCAAAGCCTGATCCATCGACAGAGTCAACTTATCGAACAGCTCATTGATCTCATTTTTCTTGATGATCAGCGGCGGGCACATGGCCACGCGGTCGCCCAGTGGCCGCAGCACCAAACCATGACTATGACAAATCGTCCCAATCATCGCACCGACCCCGAGGCTTGGCTCAAAAGCCTGCTTACTGGCCTTATCGGCAACCACTTCAATGGCGCCAATCAAGCCTTTTGAACACGCCTCACCGGACAAAGGATGATCGGCTAAAGCGGCCACGCGGGCATTAAACAATGGCGCCACTTTTTGCACATGGCCCAACATGTCACGCTCATCGTAGATTTTCAGGGTTTCCAACGCCACTGCCGCGCAGACAGGATGCCCCGTATAAGTATAACCATGACCTAAACCGCCCAGATCATCTGATTGCTGGGTAATCGCCTCAAAAATCTCTTCAGAGACCATGGTCGCAGAGATCGGCAGATATGAACTCGACAAGGCTTTCGCACAGGTCAGGATATCCGGGGTGATCCCATAGGTTTCCGAGCCCCATGTATTACCAGTGCGGAAAAAGCCACAAATAACCTCATCAACATGCAGCAGAACATCATATTTCTTCAACACCGCCTGGATTTTCTGCCAATACGTTGCAGGCGGAATAATGACCCCACCTGCCCCTTGAATCGGTTCAGCCACAAACGCGGCAACCGTCTCTGGGCCTTCGGCAAGAATCATATTTTCCAATTCATCGGCCATCCGGGTCGCAAAATCCTCTTCGCTTTCCCCCTCATGCGCCGCCCGATAATAATGCGGGTTATTGGTGTGCATGATATTCGCGATCGGCAAATCAAAACCTTGGTGGTTATTTGGTTTGCCGGTCAGGCTGGCGGTGGCAATGGTCACCCCATGATAGCCTTGGATACGGCTAATGATTTTCTTTTTGTGATGACGGCCACGGGCATTATTGTAATACCAAATCAATTTAATCGCGGTATCATTTGCCTCGGAGCCAGAGTTTGAGAAAATCACCTTCGACATTTCAGCTGGAGCCATTTTGATCAACCGCTCTGCCAGGTCAATCCCGGGCAAGTGCGACTTCTGGGCAAACTGATGGTAATACGGCAGAACTTTCATCTGCTCTGTCGCAGCATTAATCAAGCGTTCTTCGTTAAAGCCCAGCGCGGTGCTCCACAGCCCAGCCATACCTTCTAAAAACTGATTGCCCGAATTATCCCAGACATACACACCCTCGCCGCGTTCCATAATGACCGGACCGGTTTTTTGGTGGGTTTTCAGCTTGGTATAAGGATGCAGTAAATACGCGACATCGCGCGCTTCTGGAGAGTTTGGCTGAAATGTCATGCGACCTCCGGTTTCAAAAAGTTAAACTGCTCATCGGAAAAATCGTATATCGGAAAACCGCTGCTGTCACCTGTTGTGACTTGCGTCATAACAGCCAAATTGTCACGACCGCCATGAGGCCCAAAACCAGATCAAAGCAATAAGCTGCGCTGCCATCACGGCCCCGAAAGAATAGACATAGCTTTCAGGCGAATAGCCGTTCACCGTCGATGGCCATAAATCAATGATTTCGCCAATGCCATACTGCCACACAAAGGCCATGCTAAAGCTCAAAACATTGATTGCAGTCGACACCCGACCAGAATAGGCCAAAGGGAAAAACCGGTTCAGTAGCGCAAAGCAAAGAACCGTCCCGTTGGAAAAAAATCCAAACCCAATCCACGGCAACATCGAATTTGGCGCCACTTGCAAAACAATCAGTAATTGGGCCACCAGGAAACAGCCGAGCAGCCCGAGAATGACCGTCGACAACGGCACGCCCAAGCGTTCCAACCAGACCGCCAAAAAGCCATTGACGCTGGAGCCGACCACCATCGCGACGGACAACACAAATAGCCCTTCGGCCACCGCCTCCCGCTCCAAGCCAGCCACATCGCGCAGCCACGGCCCAGCCCATAGCCCTTGGATAGCGAAATTTGCCGACATCGCTAAGATGCTAAACGGCACGATGCTCCAGAACCGGCGATCACTGAAAATATGCACATACCCTTTGATTTGCGCACTGACAGGCGCAGGCGCAGGCCGATCTGTCCGCTCTGGCACGGTGATAAAGATTAATCCGCCGGCAATGACCGTCATGCCCGACAAGAGGGCAAAAACCTCACGCCAGGTTAACACCCCAAGGATGATCTCCATCGGCACGGTCGCGGACATTGCCCCCAAGCCACCCATGGTCACAAAGCAGCCATTGACCATTGGCCAAAAGCGGGCCGGAAACCAGAGCGTAATGGCTTTAAACGAGGCCATCAATCCACCACAAACACCAATACCAATGACCGCCCGGCCAATGGCGACGGCCTGCAGATCGGGACCGACCGCAAAAATATAAGCACCTGCCGCCGCAATCATCAGCAATGTCGCCTGCACCCGCCGCGGCCCAAAACGGTCAAGCGCAACCCCCAAGGGTAATTGGCAGGCGGCAAAGGTCATGAAATAGACGCTGGTCAGAAACCCTAGGTCAGCAGGTCCAAGAGACAGGTCAGTGGCCAATTGCGGCGCGATCACCGCATTCACCGAGCGGAACAGATAGGACAGGAAAAACCCACCTGCGAACGGCATGAAAACGATCAGCACAAGAACCGGTATGCGATAACGATGCGATGAAGTTTCTGCGGACATGGGTTCCTGACGCAGTCGTAAAACAATGAAAATCAACGGGTTTATTTTGGGACTTATAGCCCGCGCATCATAGCGGCCAGGACGCTGCCAGCAAGTAAACAACCCTGATTTTTCCCGACAGCTCGAAAAAGTCTCAAAAAAGATATAAAAACAGCAGGCAACCGATCTATTTCCCTATTCGAAACTAGGCAAATAGCATAGTGTTTGTCATTACGGTGAATTAGCGGTCTCGTATGCGTTCATAGCGCTGGATAGAGCGTTTTCGCCAGAATGAGCAATTACGGGAGCATTCATATGAAAAAGACCCTAACGGCCTTAACACTCGCGGCAGCAACGGTTCTGTCTGCCCAAGCAGTGGAAGCAAAAACACTTAAATGGGCTTTCCAAGGCGATGCCCAATCCCTTGATCCGCAGTCCTTGAATGAAACATTTACCCTTGGCCTGCTTGGCAATATTTTTGAAGGCTTGGTGCGGCGCGGCCCTGACCTTTCGATTGAGCCTGCTTTGGCGACCAGTTGGGAAATTGTTGAGCCAAAGCGCTGGCGCTTTAGCCTGCGCAAAGGTGTAAAATTTCACAATGGTAACGCGTTTACCGCCGATGACGTGGTTTTCACCTATCAGCGAACCTTAAAGCCCGGTTCCGACGTCAAAACCCGCATGGCAACTGTCAAAGACGTTATTAAAGTTGATGACCACACCGTTGACTTCATCACCGAGGTGCCAAATCCCATCCTGATCGCCGAATGGGCAACCTGGTACATCATGGATAAGGAATGGTCAGAAGCCAATAATGCTGTTGATCCGACCGATATCGGTACCGGTAAAGAAAATTATGCGACGCGGCACGCCAATGGCACCGGCCCGTTCATGGTGAAAAGCCGGGAAACCGACGTTAAAACAGTTATGGTACCCTATGCCGGTTGGTGGGATACACCAAAACACAACCTGACCGAAGTGATCATGACTCCGATCGGCTCTGACGCCACTCGGGTTGCGGCGCTCTTGTCCGGTGAAATTGATATGATGTATCCGGTACCCGTTCAAGACATGAAGCGGATTGACCAAAATCCAGATACCGAAGTTCTATCAGGCCCCGAATTGCGCACCATCTTTCTTGGCTTTGACCAAGAGCGTGATGAGCTGATTTATTCCAACATCAAAGGCAAGAACCCGTTCAAAGACTTGCGTGTTCGCCAAGCCTTCTATCACGGCATCAACATTGATGCGATCAAGCGTAAAGTCATGCGGGGGTTGTCAACACCGTCAGCCATCATGATTTCACCAAAGCTGTTCGCCGCTCATGCGGATGAATTCAAACGCCTTGACTATAATGTTGCGGGGGCCAAAAAGCTGCTTGCAGACGCTGGCTATCCAGACGGTTTTCAGGTGCAGTTGGATTGCCCAAACAATCGCTATGTCAATGACGAGTTGATTTGTAAAACAGTTGTTCAAATGCTCGCCAAGATTGGCATTAAAGTCGACCTTTTGGCCCAGCCAAAGGCGCAATTCTTTGCCAAAACCCTGCGTCCAAAGCGTGATATGAGCATGTATCTGTTGGGCTGGACACCTGGCAGCTTTGACAGCTGGAACGTCTTGTTCAACCTGCATGGCACGCCCAACACCGATTCCGGTCGTGGCAAGTTTAACGTGGGCGGTTACAGCAACGCCAAAGTTGATACGCTGATTGATCAAATCCTCGTTGAGACGGATGTGGCCAAGCGGGATGCGATGATCCGCGATGCCTATCAGATGACCACGGACGAAGTGGCCCATCTGCCCTTGCACCAGCAAGGCTTGGCATGGGGCAAGAAGAAATCTGTCGAGCTGAAGCAACGGGCCGACAATCAGTTCATGCTGTATTACGTCAACATGAACTAACCCCGCTAAAATGTGCTGATCAGCTGCAATGGGTGTTGCGGCTGATCAGTTTTTAGACAGTTTTAAAATTTTACAAAAACGGGCTAGATGGTCGCATTTATTATTCGCAGACTGCTGCAGTCACTGATCGTCATGTTCGTTGTCGCATTGGTGGCGTTCACGCTGTTTCAATTCGTCGGTGACCCGATCAACCAATTGGTTGGCGTTGAGACGGGATTGAAAGAACGTGAGGAACTCCGTCAACGCCTTGGTCTGAACGATCCTTGGATTGTCCAATTCGGACGCTTTGCCTTAAACGCCATACAAGGTGATTTTGGGATCTCCTATCAGCACAAGCGACCAGTGACTGATTTGATCGTTAACCGCATGCCTGCGACCTTGGAACTTTCGCTGATTTCAGCCTTATTCTCTCTGTTTGTGGGCGTTCCCATGGGGGTTTACACAGGCTTGAACCGCGATGGATTCCTGTCAAAGATATTTATGACCGTGTCCTTGGTTGGCATTTCCCTGCCAACCTTTCTGATCGGTATTTTGCTTATATTTGTGTTTTCGGTGCAGCTTGGCGTCTTGCCCTCATTTGGCCGCGGTGAAGCGGTCATGATTGGCAGCTGGTCGACGGGCTTGCTCACCACCAGCGGGATCAAAGCCTTGATCTTACCCGCCATTACCTTGGGATTGTTTCAACTGACCCTGATCATGCGCTTGGTACGATCAGAAATGCTGGAAGTCTTGCGAACAGATTACATTAAATTTGCGCGGGCCCGGGGCCTCAGCAATCGTGCTGTTCATTTCGGTCATGCGCTGAAGAATACCTTGGTGCCCGTGATCACCATCACAGGCTTGCAGCTTGGCTCAATTATCGCTTTTGCGATTATTACCGAGACCGTTTTCCAATGGCCTGGTATGGGGCTGATGTTCTTACAGGCGATTCAGAACGTCGATATTCCCATCATGGCGGCTTATCTCATCTTAATCGCGTTCTTCTTTGTGGTGATCAATTTGATTGTCGATATTCTTTACTATGTGGTTGATCCGCGCTTGCGGATTGACCCCAGTGCGGCGCATGGGAATGGCTGATATGAAATCGGATCAAACACCGCCCTCGTGGCTGCATCGCCTGCTCGACAGCGACATCTGGTTTAGCTTTAAGCAATCGCCCATCACCGTTGCGGCGGCCATTGTAACGCTGGGTTTTTTCCTGTGTGCATTGTTCGCACCATGGCTTGCGCCGCATGATCCGTTTGATCTTGTCAATATGGACATCATGGACAGCTTTCTTGCACCGGCCTGGGAGATTGATGGCGATCCACGGTTTTTCCTCGGCACCGATGACCAGGGCCGTGATGTATTATCTGCCATCATGCACGGCTCGCGGGTATCGTTATTTATCGGGTTCGCCAGCGTGATTTTGGCATTGATCCTGGGGGTTGGGCTCGGATTATGGTCAGGCTTTGTGGGCGGGCGGCTGGATGCATTCATCATGCGGGTGGCAGAAATCCAACTTAGTTTTCCGACAATTCTGATCGCCCTTCTCGTCAATGGCGTCTTGCGCGGCGCATTGCACATTGATCAGCAAGCCCACCTTGCCTACGCGGTACTCATTCTGTCCATTGGAATTTCAGGTTGGGTGCAATACGCGCGAACTGTGCGCGGCTCAACCATGGTGGAGCGGAACAAGGAATATGTTCAAGCCGCCCGCGTGATTGGCATCCATCCGTGGTTGATTATGCTGCGGCATATTCTGCCCAATGTAACTGGCCCGGTTTTGGTGATTGCAACCATCCATCTGGCCGTTGCCATTATCAGTGAAGCGACCTTGTCCTTCCTTGGTGTTGGCGTACCCCCGACCGAACCTTCTCTTGGCACGCTTATTCGTATTGGCAACGACTTTTTGTTCTCGGGCGAGTGGTGGATTACGATTTTTCCAGGCGCAGCTTTGGCCATCCTGGTTCTGGCCGTGAATTTATTGGGTGACTGGCTGCGCGATGCGCTTAACCCGAAATTGAGGTAATCAATGGCTTTGCTTGAAGTCGATCAACTGCGCGTGGAGTTTCCCACCCGGCGGGGCACATTGACCGCTGTTGACGATGTCTCTTTGCAGATCAAGGAAGGCGAAGTCCTTGGTGTGGTCGGGGAATCTGGGGCTGGTAAATCAATGACGGGCAATGCCATCATTGGCCTGCTGGAGCCGCCGGGGCGGATTGCTGGCGGCGAAATTCGGCTCGATGGTAAACGGATTGATAATCTGCCCTATGAGGAAATGCGAAAAATTCGCGGCGCCCAGATTGGGGCCATTTTCCAAGACCCTTTAACCAGTCTTAATCCGCTTTATTCCGTCGGCCAGCAGCTTGTTGAAACCATTCGGACCCACAGCGATATGAGCGCCGCCGCCGCCCGTAGCCGGGCACTTGATCTGTTGAACGAAGTCGGCATTCCGGCTGCCGCACAACGCATTGATCATTTTCCGCATCAGTTTTCTGGCGGCATGCGGCAACGCGTTGTCATCGCCCTGGCGCTGTCTGCCAATCCGCGCCTGATCATTGCAGATGAGCCAACAACGGCCCTTGATGTGTCCATTCAAGCGCAGATTATCGCGCTCTTGAAACGCCTCTGCCGTGACCATGGCACAGCCGTTATGTTGGTCACCCATGATATGGGCGTGATCGCAGAGACAGCTGACCGGGTAGCGGTTATGTATGCCGGCAGGATTGCAGAAATTGGTCCGGTTGCTGATGTCATCAAACGCGCCAAGCATCCCTATACCGATGGCTTAATGGGCTCTATTCCAGTGGTCGGCCAACAAACCGAACGCTTGGCCCAGATTGACGGTGCAATGCCGCGTTTAACCGCCATTCCAACTGGTTGCGCTTTTAATCCGCGCTGCCCAAAGGTTTTTGAAAAATGTCGCCATTCACGCCCCGATCCGATTCCCATCGGCGCCGGCGAAGTTGCATGCTGGCTTATTGAACAGGAGGCCGGACGTGGTTGACGATTCAGCAAACACCGCGCCGATTTTAGAAGTGAAAAACCTAAGCCGGGTTTTTGATGTCTCGCCACCCTGGTTGAATAGAGTCATCGAAGGTCAGCCGCGACAGTTGCTAAAAGCTGTTGATGGCATCGATTTGTCCGTAAAACCCGGAGAGACTTTCAGCCTTGTTGGCGAAAGTGGCTGCGGTAAATCAACGGTGGCCCGCTTGGTGGTTGGCCTTTATCGACCCAGTACCGGACAAATCATCTTTGAAGATGAAGATATTGGCGGCCTCAGCCGGCGTGAAATGGCACCGATCCGGCGGCGCATTCAAATGATCTTTCAAGATCCCTACGCGAGCCTTAATCCCCGCTGGCGCGTCAAAGATATTATTGCCGAGCCAATCCGCGCCTTTGGCTTAGCCCACGGCGAAAATGCCATTACCGCCCGCGTGACCGAGTTACTTGAGCAGGTCAAGCTCACCGCAGATGACGGCAGTAAATACCCCCATGAGTTTTCTGGCGGTCAGCGCCAGCGCATTTCCATCGCCCGCGCCCTGGCAAGCGAGCCCGATTTTCTGGTTTGTGATGAGCCAACCTCGGCGCTTGATGTGTCCGTGCAGGCACAAATCCTAAACCTGATGAAAAATCTTCAGCGCGAACTTGGGCTCACCTATCTTTTCATCAGTCATAATCTGGCGGTCGTCTATTATATCTCTGACCGTCTGGCGGTGATGTATCTTGGTCGTTTGGTTGAGGTTGGCCCGGCGCGGGATATTTTCCAAAACCCACAACATCCCTATACCCGGATGTTGCTGGACACCATCCCCGATCTGGAAATGAGTGGTCGTGAACGTTTGCCAGTTGCAGGCGAGGTACCCAACCCCATTAACCCGCCCAGTGGCTGCACCTTTCACCCCCGCTGCCCATTCGCAAATGAGCGATGCCGGGCGGAAGCGCCCCTACCGCGGATGGTGGGTAAGACAGCGATTGCCTGCCATGGCGTTGAAGAAAATCGCATCATCTAAATCACGCGGATGGTCAACGGCACCTGATTGTTGGCCCTCAAAGTCATGTCTATCTAACGGCGGAAATGATACCGATGCGGGTCGTTCACCTGACTTAGGTGGACGATCCCGTGCCGATCTCTGCCAATAGGCTGCTGAACCGCGCTAAACCCGCCGTCAAGTAATCCGCAGGCAAGGCAGAGCTGAAGCGCAGATGATTTGGCGCTTCAAACAATTCGCCGGGGGGGATTAGCAGACTGTGCTCAACTCGCAAACGCTCACTCAGGTCCGCTGATGATATCGGCAGATGGGTCTGGATAAAACACATGGCAGAGGCTTTCGGCGGCACCACCGACAACTGATTACCATGGCGCGCAACAAACGCCTCAACCACATCAAAGCCATTGCGGATCAATGACCGGGTGCGGCTCATGACCTTTGGACGGACCGCCGGTGACAAGGCGATTTCCGCCAGTTTTTGGCCAAGCATACTGCCGCTCACGGCAACATATTCATGGCGTCGCCAAAGCGCCTCTATGACCGCTTCCGGGGCAACAATCCAACCTGTACGCAGACCTGGCAGGCCATAGGCCTTACTGGTCGAGCCGACCGCAATAACTTTATCATAACAGCCCCATAAGGTTGCTGTTTCAGGCGCATTTTCCGCCCGTTCAGCGCCAGCGTACACCTCATCCGCAAGCAACCAAGCATCCACCCGATCAGCAGCAGCGATGATGGCCGCTCGATCATTATCACTTAAAATCGCCCCTGTGGGATTGTTTGGGTTCACCACCGCCAGCAGCTTAGTATCATCGCGAACCGCCGCTGCCAGACTGTCAGGGTCGACCGCCCACCCTGCGCTTTCGCACAAATCAAAGGCGTCCACATGGACCCCCATATTGCGGGCAATGCCCCAAACCTGCATATAGGTTGGCCGGACCGAGGCGATGCGGTCGCCTGCCGCCAGTAAGGTTTGCGCCAAGATAAAATTCGCCTCAGATGCACCAACCGTCACCAAAACATTTTCTGGCCCCGCCCCCGGATAACGGTCAGCAATTAATTGCCGAAGGGCAAGATTACCATTCACCTCTGGGTAATTGAGCGCGGTCGCGTCCAACTGCGCCCGGGCGCCTTCACCGGCCCAGTCCAACAATGTGCTTAAACGCAAAGGATCAACGCCGCTTTCAGCGAAATGATAATCAATGCCCTGCTCATAGCGGGACAACAGCTCTTCCAGCTGAAACGCAGAAAACTGCGGTAGTTCTTCACCTAACGACATAACTCCCCCTCCTTTATCGGCGCGCATAAGACCGCTTGTCAGATCACGTCCGCGCAGCATACTGATGCCATGCCGCCATAAACGCCGCCGCTGCGTCGCCAACCACCTCGGCACGATCACCTGGCTTGTATAACGCAGAGCCAAGACCAAACCCAGCAGCACCTGCCGCCCGATAGCCTGCCATTGTCTGCGGGTTGATACCGCCCACTGGGAACAGGTGCGTATCGCGCGGCAAAACCGCCCGCATGGCTTTTAAAAAGGCGGGTGGCAGTGCTTCAGCCGGAAACAGTTTCAAGCCATCGGCACCCGCGCCAAGGGCGGCAAAAGCCTCTGTTGGTGTGGCGATACCAGGGACCACAAACAGCCCCGCCCGACGGGCCGTGGCAATAACTTGCACATCACTGTGGGGCATAACGATCAATTGTCCCCCGGCCACTGCCACCCGGGCGACATCGCTGGGGTCAGTGACAGTGCCCGCACCAATCAAAGCTTGATCGCCAAAAGCCTTTGATAACAGCGTAATGCTGTCAAAAGGGCGGGGCGAATTGAGCGGCACTTCAATGATTTTAAAGCCAGCATCAATCAACACCTGGCCAATCGCGAGGACAGAGTCTGGCTCAACCCCGCGTAAGATCGCGACCAAGCCTGTTGGGTGCAGCCAATCGGTAAATATTTGCCTGTCATGCACTGGCATTTTGGTGCTCCTGAGCAAGTTTAAATAATCCATGGGCCGCCGCTAAATCATCGGCTTTTTGACGGCGAATACCGCGCTGCCGGAAGGCCCGTTCATAGAGCGCGACCAGCGGGCCCGCACCAACGAGCACAACAGGCTGGGTTATCCCCTTTTGCACAGCTGCACTTATTTCAGCGCCAATTAACAAGCCAGATAAAAATGCCCCACTGTCAACAGTGTCAAGGTCGCCAAATAAGCCTTTGGCGCGCACAGTAAACAATTGGTGCAACAAGTCGCCCGCTGCGTCGGCCCGCGCAACGCCCGCTTCAAAGGCCTCTGTCATTTCGCCATCCGCATCAATTAAGCGGCCTAAAATGGTGTGGTCGCGCAAGCTGGCATAAACCTCGCCGGTCATATAGGTCGCAAAGCCTGTTACCTGATCTTGCGACACTGACACCCATTTACTGTGGGTTCCTGGCAGGCAAACTGTCAGCGCGCCGGGCTGTTGCTGGATATCAGCGCCAAGGCCAAGAATTTGTATTTCTTCGCCGCGCATGACGTCTGGATCACCGTCACTGTCGCGCGTCATTAACCCCGGCGCGATCCACCCCTGACGGCCCTCGCCATCAATATCGACAGCAACCAAATGCTGCGCCAAATCATCAAAACTTGCCGGGCAGGCGACATAGGGGGCCTCTTGCCAGCCCTGGCGACTGCCGATCATGCCTGATAGATACACCTCACTGTCAGGAAACGCTGTTAGCCAGTCCCCCAGAACCTCGGTTAATGTGTCCGCAAAGCGGCCCTCGGCAACGCTCAAAATACCACGTGGCGCGCACCGCTGCTCAATCACGTTACCGGCGAGGTTGAGACGAAATCCCCGCAATTGCGTGGTCCCCCAATCGACGGCAATCATCACCGTTTCAGTATCGTCGGTCATGCTTTTAGACGCCCGGCGGCGCCTCTTGTCTGCGACAACATAACTTGATGGTTGGTGTCAGCCATTGGATATCCTATTCTGCGACATCTAACGCGCCATATCACCGCAATGTGACAGCGATTTGGTTACCGCGCGATCTGAATGAATGGATGTAACTGATCGCCGAACAGGCGGCAATGGAAGGATTAAGTGATGAAACTTCTTCGTTTTGGTGAGCGCGGCGCAGAAAAGCCGGGTTTATTAGATAATACCGGCGCAATTCGTGACCTTTCTGGGGTGGTTGATGATATCAACCCAGCCAGCGTCAGTGAGGCCGGTCTGGCGAAAATCGCCGCCATTGACCCAAACAGTCTGCCCATTGTCAGCGGTAACCCGCGCCTTGGCCCCTGTGTCGGTGGCTTTCAGAAGTTCATCTGTATTGGCCTCAACTATTCCGATCATGCCGCTGAGACTGGCGCCGAGGCGCCGCCCGAGCCGATCATTTTCATGAAAGCCTTAAATGCCCTGAACGGCCCCAATGATGATGTAATCATTCCACGCGGCGCAGAGAAAACCGACTGGGAAGTCGAGTTGGCCATCATTATTGGCAAACAAGCCCATCATGTTGATGAGGCAGAAGCGCTTGAGTATGTTGCGGGCTATGCCATTGCGAATGACGTCTCAGAGCGTGCCTATCAGATAGAACGTGCCGGACAATGGACCAAGGGCAAAAGCTGCGACACCTTTGGCCCGCTTGGCCCGTGGTTGGTGACACGCGATGAAATTGCCGATCCGCAAGACCTAGATATGACCCTTGATGTCAACGGCAAGCGGTTCCAGACCGGCAATACCAAGACAATGATTTTCAACTGCGCCCATTTGGTGGCCTATCTCAGTACCTTTATGACCTTGTATCCAGGTGATGTGATCTCCACCGGCACCCCTCCAGGAGTTGGGACAGGGGTTAAGCCAGAGCCTGTCTACCTGAAGGCTGGTGATGAGATGCATTTGACCATTGAAGGACTAGGCGAACAGCACAGCCGCTGTATTGCGTGGTCCCGCTAACCCAGTCAGACCGCAAAGGGTGACGGCCATGAGCCTTGATTTAAGTGCAGCAGCAATCCTGCCTGAAGACCATCACCATGCAACCCTTGTTGGCCGTGTTTGGCTGCCAGGGCCGCATGGTGGGCCAACGGTCGTCACCTTGCGCGATGATAAATTGATCGATCTGTCCAGTATTGCAGCAACCGTGGCCGATCTGATGAATACCGAAGACCCGGTCGGGACGATTCGAAACTGCACGGGTGCGCAGATTGCGCAGATTGATGATATTCTTGGCAATACCGCACACACCGCCCGTGATCCAGCCGCCCCTTATCTGCTTGCGCCGATTGATTTGCAGGCAATCAAAGCCTGCGGGGTGACGTTTGTCGACAGCCTGCTTGAGCGCGTGATTGAAGAACAAGCCAAAGGCGACCCCGCGGCGGCAACCCACATCCGGCGCACCATTGGGGATACGCTAGGGGTTGATTTAACCGCTATTGTGCCTGGCTCTGACGCTGCGATGAAATTGAAAGCCCTGCTCGTCGAACGTGAACTGTGGTCGCCCTATTTGGAAGTGGGCATCGGCCCAGATGCCGAAGTCTTCACAAAAGCACAACCAATGTCAGCGGTTGGCACGGGAGCCGAGATTGGCTTGCACGCAAGTTCAACCTGGAACAACCCCGAGCCTGAACTGGTCCTGGTGATCAACGCCAGCGGTCAGATTGTCGGCGTCACCCTTGGTAATGATGTCAACTTGAGGGACGTTGAGGGCCGCAGCGCCCTGCTGCTCGGCCGTGCCAAAGACAATAACGGCTCGGCGGCCCTGGGGCCTTTTGTGCGGCTTTTTGATGCAGAATTTAATATCGACCATGCCCGCGCCATGGATATTACCCTGCGAGTCGAAGGTGATGACGGCTTTGTCCTTGATGGCCGCAGCTCAATGGCGCGCATCGCGCGTGACATTTGTGATCTGGCCCGTCAAACCATTGGCCCCTCACATCAATATCCAGACGGCTTGGTCTTGTATACCGGCACCTTGTTTGCACCCACCCAAGACCGCGGTGCCGTCGGCGAAGGCTTCACCCATAAAATTGGTGATAAGGTGATGATCCATTCCCCACAGCTTGGCTGCCTCAGCAACCAGGTCAATCATAGCGATAAGATCGCCCCTTGGACATTTGGCACCAGTGCGCTGATGGGCAACCTTTTCAGGCGTGGCATTTTACGTTAAAGTTGTAAAAAAGGCTTTGATATGAACGGTAAAACCATCATCGTAACAGGAGCCGCACGCGGTTTAGGACGCGAATATGCCGAAAAACTGGCCCGTGCTGGCGCGCAAGTTGTTGCCGCCGACATCCGTGATGCCAACGAAACAGTGGCCGCGATCCATAACGGCGGTGGCGAAGCAATCGCCTGCAATGTCGATGTTGCCGACAGCCAATCAACGGCAGCGATGGCGGCATTGGCCATGAGTCACTTTGGTAAGATTGATGGCCTGATCAACAATGCGGCGGCCTATGGCGGCGTTACCGGCGGCCGCTTTGAGACCTTGGACGAGGATGAATGGAACAAGGTCATGAACATTAATGTCAGCGGTATCTGGCGCTGCTGTAAGGCAGTGATTGGGCCAATGCGGGCGGCAGGCAACGGCGGTAGCATTGTCAATATAGCCTCGCTTGCGGCTGTCTATGGACTGCCTTATTCCCTGCACTACGCCACCAGTAAAGCCGCCGTAATTGGCATGACACGATCTCTCGCCCGCGAATTAGGGCGTGACTGGATCAGGGTCAATGCGGTCGCCCCATCGGCGGTTATGACCGAGGGAACCAGTGAATTTTTCGGCGATAAACTGGATAAAGCGACACAAATTATCGCCGCAGGGCAGTCCTTGCAGCGTAATCTTCAACCTGACGACCTAACCGGAACGATCCTTTACCTCTTGGATGACGGCAGCAAGTTTGTCACCGGCCAAACACTTATGGTGGATGGTGGCACCGTTTTCCTTTGAGTTTTCAGCAAAGGAGAAAAAATGCGGCAGCAAGTTCAAACCGCCTTGGGCAAAAGGGTTTTTGCGCATATCCAAAACAAGACAACTGACCGACGGGATCAGGTAACGCGCCATGCTATTGGCCTTTACACCTGCCCACAGCGATGGGCTCACGAGCAAAAGCAGCTGTTTCGTGAACATCCCATTTTCATCACGCTGTCGTGCCAGCTTGCCGCCCCTGGTGCCTTTATCACCGATGATAATACCGGCGTGCCGTTACTGATTGTGCGCGGGCATGATGGTCGGGCGCGGGCCTTTATCAATGCTTGCCAACATCGCGGTGCCCGCCTTGCCAACGGCCAAGGGCAAGTAAAACGGCGCTTTATTTGCCCCTATCACGCCTGGGCTTTTGAGACCGACGGCCAATTAACGCGTTTGCCCCACCGCGAAGATTTCAGTGATTTTGATTTTGATAGCTGCCGCCTTGAAGAGCGTCCCCTCGCTGAAGCCTTTGGCATGATCTGGGTTCGCCCAGAAGGTCATGATCCCATTGATGTTGTAGCCATGCTCAGCGGCCTTGAAGATGATTTTGCGCATTTTAAATTTGCTGATTATCACCCCTATGAAATCCGCAAGATTGATGTTGCGATGAATTGGAAATTGGTGATCGACACGTTTCTGGAACCTTATCACTTTGCCGCCCTGCATAAGGCCACAGTGGCGCCCATTTTCATCCCCAATATGTGCCTGTTTGATGCCTTTGGCCGCAACCTACGCGAAGTCTTTCCCCGCCGCAGCGTTGCCAGCCTTGCCGATCAACCGCCAGAAGGCTGGGATTTTGTCTATCATAGCGCCCTTGTGTACGTGCTTTTTCCCAATACCGTTTTTGTAATGCAAGCGGATCACGCAGAGGTCTGGAGGATTTTTCCAAGTCCCGATGGGGTTGATAAAGCCCATATGTACCTGGAGTTTTATATCCCTGAACCGGTTCAAAGCGACAAAGCCAAAGCCCATTGGGATGCGAATATGGATCTGGTGTGCCGCACCGTTTTAGACGAAGACTTCCCGGTTGGTGAAGGCGCACAAAAAGGCTTTATGAGTGGGGCAGGTCGATCACATATTGTTTTTGGCCAGAATGAACCTGCTCTTGCCTATTTTGAAGAAACCATAGCCAAGGCAGTTATCTGGGAAACATGACCACCATGTTGAAAACGGCGGATGAAAGTTTGATTTATCTAGTGCCAATACCCACAGCCGTATAGATTTGCGCTCATGTAAGCGTTAAATATCAAAATACAGTTAGGAAAAAATAATGCCTAAATATGACTTTGGTGGTCAAGCTGCGATTATTACGGGCGGCGCAAAAGGAATTGGTTTCGCCATTGCACATCGGCTTTTATCAGAAGGTGCGCAGGTAAGCCTCTGGGATGTCGACAGCGACCGGCTTGCAGAAGCTGCTGCGAAACTTGGCAGCGCGGTCAACACCCAAGCCTTGGATATCACCAATGCAGATGCCGTCGATGCTGCCGCTGCCGCCGTGGAGCGGGAGTTTGGGCATATTGATATTTTGGTCAACAGCGCTGGCATCACCGGGCCAAATAAGAGCATTTGGCAATATAACGCTGCGGAATGGCGGCAAGTGATTGATATCAACCTGACAGGAACGTTTTTGACCTGCCGCGCCATTGCCCCTTACATGCGCGCCAAGAATTATGGCCGGGTGGTTAATATCGCCTCGATTGCGGGCAAGGAAGGCAATCCAAATGCCGCCGCCTATAGCGCCTCAAAAGCGGGCGTGATTGGGCTGACAAAATCGCTTGGCAAGGAATTGGCTGACACCAAAGTAACCGCAAACTGCGTGACCCCGGCGGCTGTTAAAACCGAAATCTTTGATCAAATGACCGATGAGCATATCAATTACATGCTCTCCAAAATCCCCCTTAATCGCTTTGGTTTGGTTGAGGAGGTGGCAAATCTCGTGACCTGGCTGGCATCGTCTGATTGCTCATTTTCAACAGGTGCGGTTTTTGATGTCTCCGGCGGCCGCGCAACCTATTGAGGGATGAGACTGCAACGGGGCATGCGTCATGACATCTGCCAATAAAAGCGCCCTATTATTTGCGAATGAAGCCTTTTATCTGGCCTTTCAAACCCATGATATGCGGGCTATGGATGCATTATGGTCAAGCAGCCAACCGGTGCAGTGCATCCACCCTGGCTGGCCGCCCTTGTTTGGCCGTGACACGGTCATGGAGAGTTGGCTTCGCCTGCTCTCTAACCGTGCTGCACCGAACATCACTTTTAGCCACCCAACAGCGACAATCATCGCTGATATTGGCATGGTCACCTGTTTTGAGGCATTGCCAGGAGGCAATTTGGTGGCCACCAATTTGTTCCACCATGATGGCGCAAAATGGCAAATATTCCACCATCAAGCCAGCCCGTCGCCGCCCCCTGAAATCAGCGAAGATGATGTCAGCCTGCCGCCCCGACTTCAGTAATAACTACCGCCCACCCGCCGCCAGGAACGCTTCTACCGCTGTGCGTGATGGAATCGGCGCAACCCCGCCATACCCCATGGTTGATAATGCCGCCGCCGCATTGGCGAAGGTTGCAGCGGCAACAGCATCATTGCCGCGCGCCAATTCTGCCAAAAAGGCACCATCAAATGTGTCCCCTGCAGCTGTGGCATCAACGGCTGCAACCTTTTGCCCTGAGATTCTGTGGCGTTCTGCCGGTGTTGCCAAGGCAACCCCGTCGCTGCCCAGGGTTAAGGCCACGATACCAGCACCTTTTTCCAGGAAATAGTCCAGAATGTGGTCAACATCTTCGCGGCCCGTCAGCAGGCGCGCGTCATCAATCCCCGGCAGGGCAATGTCACACATCGCTAACGCCTCCCCAATCACCGTTTGGGCGCACGCCAAGGGCCACAGCTTGAGCCTGAGATTGGTGTCATATGCGACCCGCCCACCGACATTACGAACTGTTTCCATAGCGCTGAAAACGGCGTCTTTTGGGGCCGGCCCAATCGCCTGACTGATGGCAGAGACATGCAGGAATTGGCTACAGGTGAGCACCTCTAGCGGTAGCTCCTCAGGACCCATTAAGCTGGCCGCTGAACCTGCTCGACGATAATCAAACTGATGGCCCTCTGGGCCATGGCTGATGAAATAGAGCCCTGTTGGGGCGCTGTCATGGCGGCGAACAGCGGCGGTATGAATGCCCTCATCCTGCCACAACTTGATAAAGGCATCGCCGAAACTGTCCTGTCCCACAGCCGTCGCCATCGCCACCCTGGCGCCTTGGCGGGCGGCAGCAATGGCACAATTGCTCACATCGCCGCCAAATCCAGGACGATAATCGCCGCCAACCGCCATTTGATTGAACTCAAAAAGCGGTTCCCCCAAACAGACCAAATCAACATCCAAAACGCCCAACTGATGGCTTTCTACGCCTATATCACCATCAGCCATAGCTTTTGGACATACCTTCGGCAGGGTCAGCGAAAGCGGAAAATGGCGGATAGGGATAACGCAGCCCATTACCGGCCAATGCCTTCAAACCGGCGATACCGCGCACAAATTCATCTGGCGGGCAGGCCATCAACAGTTCATCGTCTTGCACCCCGCCATAACGACGCTCGGCATAACAAGGGATCGAAAGACTTGTCTGGCGGGTTGCCAGAGCATGCCCCCAGCTGTCAGCACAGGCGCTTTCACCGGTGATGCTGAACTCATAACGGCGGTAGTTTTTATACTGCAAGCCGTTGATAAACAGAATCATTTGACCCGGCGAAGCATAAAACAAGCAGACATCGGGCGGATCCAAGCGGGCCGAGCGTAGGGGCGAGGCGGCCATCCCGCTATACCGGCCAGCGGGCACCCGCGGCATTTGCACTTGATGCTCATGCGCGGCCTCTTTATTGCCAAACCATACCCCGTTCATCTGATCACCCGATAGCAGCGACTCGGGCACAGGCTCTAGGCCAATATTGGCGCCGCAGCTGGCCCCAGGCCGCAAATTATCTTGTACAATGCCAAGGGTAAAACCAGCGGTGCGCACCTGAGTCACCAATTGGCAGGTGGTAAATGATTTATCCTCACCGGGGCGGCGGATCCCAGGAACGGCAGCCATTTCATCTAGGTCTTCAAATAATTTCAAACCAAACGGCAGTGATTTAAGGCGTAATAAATCAGATAATTCAGCCGCCCGGACTTTTAAGGTTTCACCATCTGTCGCGTCTGCATGTTCTTCTGCCAAAGCCATTTCCCTCTCCTCATCAAGTTTTGCCGCGGCGCCTTTTTGCGCCATTAATCCCTAACGTAGCAGGCTTCATAGGTCTGGCGCGACCGCGAAGTAAACCCCGCCCAAACATGGCGCGACCACCCCGGTGGTGGTCGGATAACTTAAGGGTAGGTTTTCCAAATGGCGGAGCGCCAAAAAAGCGCATAATTCTGCTTCTAAAAGGTCACCATTCCAGCCAAGGGCCTCGACAGGTTGGGTGCTGACCCCTGTCGCCTGTGCAATTGCCGCCATCAGGGCTGGGTTTAAGCGCCCCCCGCCACAAACCCAGATGGCCTGCGGCGTAGCTGGCAGTAACGCCAACCCACGGACCACCGCAACGGCACTAAACGCCGTCAATGTTGCCGCCCCATCGGCCAGCGAGAGATGGTTGTAAAGTGCTGCAGGGGCGATATCATAACGGTCTAGAGACTTTGGCGGCAAACGATCAAAGAAGCTGTTCGCCAATAATTGTTGCAGCACGTCTTGGTTGACTCTCCCGGCCTCTGCCAAAGCCCCGCCCTGATCAAAACGGCCCGCACCCGCGTTAACCACCCAATCATCAAGCAAGGCATTGGCAGGCCCCGTATCAAAGGCAATTAATGCGCCCCTAGCGCCAACAAACGTAAGATTGCCAATGCCGCCGAGATTTAAGATCACTTGTGGTGGTGTCAGGGGGGACGATAAGGCCTGATGATACACCGGCGCCAAAGGCGCACCCTCACCACCCGCAGCCAAATCAGCAGCCCGAAAATCAGCAACCACAGGAATTTGCAGCAATCGCGCCGCCAAAGCGCCGTCAAAAAGCTGTCGGCTATAGCCGTCTGCCGGTTGGTGCAAAACTGTTTGGCCATGAAAGCCAACCACCGTGACACCGTCACGGTCAATCCCTGCACTTTCCATAAACCCTTCAACAGCGGCGACGTGGGCCGTGGTGACACGCGCTTCCAAATCCGATAAGTCGGCCCCGCGGACACGCTCTGGTGTCCGCATCAACGCCAGAAGTTCGGCCCGCAAATCTCCTGCATAAGGCAGCGTCAAGCCGCCATGTGTTTGTGTCACCGCGATGCCGGTACCCTGCAACGCCGCCACATCAATACCGTCAGCAGAAGTGCCGCTGATCACACCAATCGCAAGCTTGTCAGCGTGGGTCATTATGTCACCGCTCCCACAGGGGTCAGGTTGTATTTTGTTCATTTTAAATAATTCAGTAAACTGCATCCGTACAGCAGAACTACGGCAGCGCTCGTGACGGGCCAAACACTGCCGATTGGATGATGTCATCTTTACCGAAAACCAGGAGGTTTTCTATTATGTCGCTTGCAACAGCTATACCAGCGCCCCGCTGGCTCACAGAAGAATTGGTGCAGTTTCAGGACAGTGTTGATCACTTTACCGCTGAACGTGTCGCAGCAGATTATGAACGTTGGGAGAATGAGGGCATTGTGCCGCGCAGCCTTTGGAACTCCTTGGGCGAGCAAGGCTTTTTAAACTGTGACACGCCGGAAGAATATGGCGGGCTGGGCGGCGATTACAGGCATTTGGCAGCGGTCCTGGAACGCTTTTCCTATGACGGATATGCGACCATTGCAGGCAGTATGATTGGCGTGCATTCAGGCATTGTCGCGCATTATATTTTAAACAATGGCAGCGAAGATCAGAAACGCCGCTATTTACCGGCGATGGCCAGCGGCGATAAGATTGCGGCGATCGCGATGACAGAACCGGCCACCGGGTCTGACCTCCAGGGGATAAAAACCACCGCACGCGCCGATGGCAACGGCTATGTCATAAACGGCTCAAAGACCTTCATTTCCAATGG
>JBELLC010000099.1:0-6796 GCA_042088965.1 Nisaea sp.
CTTTTTAATCATTTTGGTTGGTCTAAGTTATGTGTCCAAGCGCGCTGTTTGGCGCGACGTCCACTAATCACATACTGTCATATCATGCTGAGGGGCCGCCATTGGTGGCCCTTTTTGCATCCTTATAGCGGCGCCAGCCCGACTGGCGGACGCTTGCCGGGCAAAATGACAGTTGATTTTTATTTTCAAAGCTCTATCTAAAGCGTACTGATTTGGTACGGATTAAAAAAATGTTTCGGTTAAACAAGTTAACGGACTATGCAATTGTCATCCTGAGCCAGATGTCGCATGACATTGGGGCTGTGAACAGCGCCGCCAGTTTGGCGGTCAATGCACAGGTGCCGTTGCCAACAGTTGCAAAAATTTTGAAACTGCTGTCAGCAGCGGGTGTTATCACCTCGCACCGAGGGGTCGCTGGCGGCTATTCGCTGGACCGACCAGCTGCCGCCGTTTCGGTTGCTGAGATCATTCAATCCTTGGAAGGACCGATCGCCCTGACAGCCTGTGTTGATGGTGCTGTTGATGACTGTGAGGCTGAAAATCATTGCCCCATTAGCGGCAATTGGAACCGCGTTAATGACGCCATCCGGACGGCCCTAGATGGGGTGAGCTTGGCAGATATGACCGATCCACGTGAGCTATTTCCGCTGCCCGGTCAGCGGCAAGTGGCACACAATGTGGTGACAGTGGGAGGACAAGATAATGGTCGCTAATGCTGAAACAACAGCACGCGTCGCGGAAATGGGCAATGACCGGTATAAATACGGTTTTGTCACTGACATCGAAATGGAAACGGCGCCAAAGGGCCTCAATGAAGATGTCATCCGCTTCATTTCAGCGAAAAAGGGTGAGCCTGAATGGTTGCTTCAGTGGCGCCTGAAAGCCTACCGCCATTGGTTGACCATGGAAGAGCCTGATTGGGCAAAACTTGATTATGAGCGTATCGATTATAATGACATCTATTATTACGCGGCGCCGAAAACCACCGAATCCCCAAAGAGTTTAGATGAGGTCGATCCTGAACTTTTGAAAACCTATGAGAAGCTTGGTATTCCCCTGCGCGAGCAAGAAGTCCTGGCAGGTGTTGTGGCGGTTGATGCGGTCTTTGATTCCGTCTCGGTGGCGACAACCTATCGCGGCAAACTGGAGGAAATGGGGGTGATCTTCGCCTCAATTTCAGAAGCCGTGCACAGCCATCCAGAACTGATTAAAAAATATCTTGGCTCGGTGGTGCCGTATACCGATAACTATTTCTCTGCGCTGAATTGTGCAGTCTTTACCGATGGGTCATTTGTGTACATCCCAAAAGGCGTTCGTTGCCCGATGGAATTGTCGACGTATTTCCGCATTAATGCTGAAAATACCGGCCAGTTTGAGCGCACCTTAATCATCGCGGATGATGACTCCTATGTCAGTTATCTGGAAGGCTGCACAGCCCCGCAACGTGATGAAAACCAACTGCATGCTGCGGTGGTGGAATTGGTGGCCATGGAAAAGGCCGAGATAAAATATTCAACTGTTCAAAATTGGTATCCGGGTGACGAAAATGGCAAGGGCGGGATTTATAATTTCGTGACCAAGCGCGGTATATGTCGCGGTGATTACGCAAAAATTTCCTGGACCCAAGTTGAAACGGGATCGGCGATCACTTGGAAATATCCAAGCTGTATCCTGCGCGGTGACCATTCGGTTGGGGAGTTTTATTCGGTGGCCATCACCAATAATGCCCAACAAGCAGACACCGGTACCAAAATGATCCATTTGGGGGCGCATACCAGTTCAACCATTATTTCCAAGGGGATCAGTGCGGGGCGCGCGGATAATACCTATCGCGGCTTGGTGCGTGTTGGACCGAAAGCTGAAAATGCCCGCAATTATTCGCAATGTGATAGCCTGTTGATTGGTGATCAATGCGGTGCCCATACGGTGCCATACATAGAATCACGCAATCCATCAGCAACCGTTGAGCATGAGGCAACAACCTCAAAAATCAGCGAAGATCAGCTGTTTTATTGCCGTCAGCGTGGCATGAACGAAGAAGATGCCGTGTCCTTAATCGTGAACGGCTTTTGCAAAGAAGTGATGAAAGAATTACCGATGGAGTTTGCCGTTGAAGCGCAAAAGCTCATTGGCATTTCCTTAGAAGGGAGCGTTGGCTAAGGCCAACCAGGAGAACACCATGGCGTTACTTGAAATTAAGAACTTGCATGCAGAGGTCGCTGGCACTGAGATTCTCAAAGGTGTCAATCTGACCATTGGCGCCGGTGAGGTACATGCCATCATGGGCCCGAACGGGGCTGGTAAAAGTACCTTATCGCATGTTATCTCCGGCCGGGATGGGTATACGGTGACAGCAGGTGAGGTGCTGTTTGACGGCCAAAACGTCCTTGATCTGGAAATTGATGAACGGGCCAATTCTGGTATTTTTTTGGCCATGCAATACCCGGTTGAATTGCCGGGTGTGGGTGGCATGACGTTTTTAAAAGCAGCGATGAATGCCAAGCGCAAGTTCAATGGCCTGAGTGAAGTTGATGCGATGGGCTTTCTAAAATTGGTGCGTGAGAAGTCAAAAATTCTTGGCATGAATGATGACATGCTGAAGCGACCGGTTAATGTGGGATTTTCTGGCGGCGAGAAAAAGCGCAATGAAGCGCTGCAAATGCTTGTGCTTGAGCCGCGTCTCGCGGTCCTTGATGAGACCGATTCTGGCCTGGACATTGACGCCCTGAAAATTGTCGCAGGCGGCGTGAACGCGATCCGTACCGCTGACCGTGGGATCTTAATGATTACCCACTATCAACGCCTGCTCGACTATATCCAACCAGATTTTGTGCACGTCTTGGCCGATGGGCAAATCCGCCGCTCTGGTGGCCGCGAGTTGGCGCTAGAGCTCGAGGCTAAAGGTTATGCTGACTATGTTGGCGCAGCGGCTTAGCGGGGAGCGGTATGGTGACGACAGTTCATTTTGCGGCGCAATTGAAGGCGGCCTTGCCGGCACCGCGCGCCGAATATTGGCGCTATACAAAATTGCATGCGCTGCGGGACGGTGCCTGGCATTTGGCGGCCAATGATGCCGCCCCATCTGGCGATGGCGTGATCGCTGAATTGGCTGGTCTCGCGCCTGCCATGACCATCATGATTGTCGATGGCCATTATCGTCCTGACTTGTCAGACCCAGTGATCGCTGGTTTGGATATTTCCAAAACAGCCGATGCAGTGGTGCCGGAGATCGGCGATTATGCCGACGGGTTTAACGCGTTAAATGCCCGCTGGACCGGTGGTGGCGTGACTCTGACATTTGGATTAGATTGCCGCGATCAAGTGGTGCATTTAAAATGTGTTAACCGTGGCGGCGGCTGTGCCAGCCAGCCACGGATTAATGTTGTGGTTGCCGAGGGCGCTGCGGGCTGTGTTTTAGAAAGCCACACGGGACCTGAAAATGAAGCGTATTTTGTCAATCAGGTGAGCCATTTTGAGGTCGCGGCAGGCGGCTATCTGGGATTTTATAAATTGCAGGCAGAGGGTGCACAGGCAATCCATCTTGCGCAGACCACTGCGGGCCTAAAAGCGGGTGCGAAGCTTAATTATTTTGCCCTCCAGCGCGGCGGGGCGACTGCGCGAAACGCGGTGCGGGCGGCGATGCAGGGCGGTTTGGCAGATTGCCGCCTTGGCGGGGCCTATATGGCCCGCGACCGCCAACAAATTGACAATACCGTGCTGGTTGACCATGCGGTTGCTGATTGCACGTCTGAGCAAGTTTTTCGCGGTGTTTTAGATGATCGTGCCCATGGCATTTTCCAAGGTAAGATCGGCGTTCAACGCGACGCCCAACGCACTGATGGGCAGCAGTTAAGCCGCGCCTTGTTGTTGTCACGGCAAGCAGAGGTGTCAACCAAGCCTGAATTAGAAATCTTCGCCGATGATGTGAAATGCAGCCATGGCGCGACCATTGGCGAACTTGATGCAAACCAGCTGTTTTATCTGCGGGCACGCGGCATTCCGTTAGCCAAGGCGCGCGCTTTGTTGGTCGAAGCTTTCATGATTGATGCGATTGATGGGATTGATGCGCCAGGTGTCCGAGAGGCTTTTAGTGTGGCTGTGCGTGATTGGCTGAACACGCAAAATGAGGGGGTGGTGTAACATGTCCTATGATGTTGAAAAAATTCGTGCAGACTTTCCGATCTTGGCTGAAAAGATCCGGGGGCAGTCTTTGGTGTTTCTAGATTCAGCCGCCTCGGCGCAAAAACCCCGGCAGGTGATTGACCGGGTGAGTGATGTCTACGAGACAGGTTATGCCAATGTGCATCGTGGGCTGCATTATTTAAGCGAGCACGCAACCGCTGCCTATGAAGGGGCGCGGGAGACAATTCGCGGCTTTATCAACGCCCGCGAAACCCGTGAAGTCATCTATACCAAAGGGGCAACGGACGCCATTAACCTGGTTGCGGGCAGTTGGGGGCGGCAGAATGTTGCGGCGGGCGATGAAATCATCATCTCTTATGCTGAACATCATTCTAACATCGTGCCTTGGCAATTGTTATGCGAAGAAAAAGGCGCGATATTGAAAGTCATCCCGGTGGATGATGAGGGCGCTTTTCATTTAGACGATTACATCGCGCTGTTATCGGCGCGTACAAAAATTGTCGCTGTCACCCATGTTTCAAATGTCTTGGGAACGGTTTTGCCGATCAAGGAAATGGCGCGTCTTGCCCACCAGCAAGGGGCTGTGATCATGATCGACGGCTGCCAAGGTATCACCCATATCCCGATTGATGTGCAGGATCTGGACTGTGATTTCTACGCCTTTTCTGGTCACAAGCTTTATGGCCCCTCAGGGATTGGTGTTCTGTATGGTAAAGCCAGCCTGCTGGAAGCCATGCCGCCGTACCAAAGTGGCGGCGATATGATCGAACGGGTGACCTTTGAGAAAACCACATGGGCCGAACTGCCCCATAAGTTTGAAGCAGGAACGCCGCCGATTGCCCAAGCGATCGGTCTTGGGGCGGCGATTGACTATGTCGAAACCGTTGGTATTGCGGCAATTGCTGCCCATGAACAAGATCTGCTGAACTATACCACGCAGAAACTTGTCGCTGTTGACGGTCTGCGGCTGATTGGGACGGCTCCTGGTAAGGTATCGGTGGTGTCCTTTGTCATGGATTGCGCCCATCCCCACGATATTGCCACCATTGTTGACCAAACAGGCGTGGCCATTCGCGCCGGTCATCATTGTGCGCAGCCGTTGATTGATCGATTTGACATTCCGTCGGCTGCACGTGCAAGCTTTGGCATGTATAACACCCGTGAAGACGCTGACCGATTGGTGGACAGCCTGCATAAGGTCAAGGAGATATTTGTCCGATGATCCCTGGAAATCCATTCATGTCACCGCCGATGATGCCAGATATGGGGCCCATCGAAGCTGGCATTGTTGCCCGCGCAGGGGCGCCCTTGGCCGAGGGGGCGTCAATCGCCGCCGAAGCGGACGTGATTGAGGCCTTTCGGACGGTCTATGATCCAGAGATCCCGGTCAATATCTATGATCTCGGCTTGGTCTATGAGACCAAGATTGCTGAGAGTGGGGATATCCACGTCGTCATGACGTTGACCACCCCGGGGTGTCCCGTTGCCGGCATTTTACCCCAGCAAGTGGCCGACGCCGCTGCGACTGTTGACGGCACAGGCGAAATTGTCATTGAATTGACGTGGGAGCCATCATGGTCACCAGACCTGATGAGCGAGGATGCACGCCTTGCTTTGGATATGTTTTAAACGGCAGGTTTCAGCTACACTGACCCGATGACATGGGAGACGCACAATGTTTGATCCATCGAAGCCGATGATTACCCTGACCGATAAAGCTGCGGATAGGGTTAAATCCTTGCTGGCGGGTGCCAATGAAGACAACATTCTTGGGCTGCGTGTTGGTGTGAAAACCGTGGGCTGCAATGGCCTGAGCTATTTTGTCGAATACGCCAAGGAAAAAGGCCGTTTTGAAGACATGGTTGAAAGTAATGGGGTGAAGATTTTCATCGATCCAACCTCCGTCATGTTCATCATCGGCAGTCAGATGGACTGGGAAGACAGCGCCATGTCGTCGCGTTTTGTGTTCAGCAATCCAAATGAGATTGCCCGCTGTGGCTGCGGTGAAAGCTTCACTGTCGCAGAAGGGGCCTTGCCCGCATAATTGCCACCTAAACAGCCGTTTTCATAAATACATCCGCCGTGCTACCGTTGGCGTCGCAGAGCTATTTGGGGGGTGTCATGTCGACGCAGTATGAGACGCTGCCAATTTGGCAGATGAGTGCCTGTGATCTTGCGGCAGCGATCCAATCGGGCAAGACGTCATGCGTCGCTGCCGTCGCAGATGTCAGTGCCCGCGTGCACGCCGAAAATGGTCGTATCAATGCGATTGTTGAAGATATGACGGCTGCGGCTCTGGCTATCGCAGAAACCCATGATCAGATCTTGCAAACCAAAGGTCCTCTTGGCCCGCTGCAGGGGGTGCCGGTCACCATCAAGGTGAATGTTGATCAAAAAGGCCATGCTACCACCAACGGTGTGACCGCGCTCAAAGACGTTATTGCGCCCGAGGATGCGCCGATTGTGCGCAATTTGAAAAACGCTGGGGCGATTGTGATTGGCCGCACCAATACCCCTGAATTCTCGTTTCGGGCCACAACCGATAATGCGTTATACGGACGTACCTTGAACCCCTGGGATGAAATGCGCTCGCCTGGTGGCTCATCAGGTGGCGCGTCAGCGGCACTGGCGGCGGGTTTTGGAGCTATCGCCC
>JBELLC010000099.1:6896-11412 GCA_042088965.1 Nisaea sp.
GTACGTTTGGCGACCAAAGTAATGGCAGCGCATGATCCGCGTGATCCTTGGCAAGTACCTGAGCCATTTGATGGGCCGCCGATCAGCCAGCCCCTTAAAGTAGCCGTTGCCCGCGAGACCAATGGCTATCCCATTGAACCGGCGATGACAGCGGCGAGTGATAAAGCTGCTGCAACCTTGGAGGCCGCAGGCCACGAGGTCGAAGAGGTTGATCCATCAATGTTGAAGGACGCCGCGCATGACGCCTTAGCAAGCTTATTTGGAGATCTCAAACTGTTTGTGGGTAAGGCGCTGGACACCATGGGCAGTCCGGTAATTAAGACCATACTTGGAAAAACGTTCGATATTTATAAGGCTTTGGGTCCCGAGGGTATTTTACAAGCAATGGCACGGCGAACCGCCTACACCCGCGCCTGGAATGTCTTTGCTGAAAGTTATCCACTGATCCTGACTCCGTTTATGATGCGCATGACCTATGACTGGGATGAGGACACTCGCGGGCCAGCCGCCATAGCGGGTATATTAGACCGCTCTGTTTACAGCGGGGTGATTCATTATTTGGGGCTACCGGCAGCGATTGCACCTGCTGGATTTCACAACGGCTTACCTATTTCCGTGCAGATCGTGGGCCGGCGCTTTCGCGACGAGCTAACACTTGATGGCGCCGAAGTGCTGGAACAGGCGCGCGGGGTTGCGGTGCATGAACTTTGGCAGCGCCAAGGATTGCGAGGTTAAGGCTGGACCGAACAGATGTTTGAGCTGGTGACTCTGCTGGCGATTGCAGGCGCGTTTTTACTCGCGGGCACCGTAAAGGGCGTGATTGGTCTTGGCTTACCCACCGTCAGTTTGGCGCTGCTAACTCTCATGCTTGATTTGCCAACAGCGATGGCCCTGCTGCTATTGCCGTCATTTGTCAGCAATCTATGGCAAGGCGCGGTGGGCGGGCATGGGCGATGGTTGCTGGCCCGGTTATGGCCTTTCTTCATCGCTGCCGCCGGGACAGTTTGGCTTGGTAGCCTGGCCTTGCGGCGTCTGGATATGGATTTGTTGGCCATCCTATTAGGGGTTTTATTGGTTGCTTATGGTGTGGTCAGCTTATCTGGCTGGCGGCTAAATGTTTCACGGCAACAAGCGGTATGGGTTGGGCCTCTTATCGGTGTGGTAAATGGTGTTTTGACAGGCATGACGGGCTCGTTTGTGGTTCCAGGGGTGATGTATCTGCAGGCGCTTGGCTTATCCCGGGATGCCTTGGTGCAGGCCATGGGCATGTTGTTTACCCTGTCAACCGTCGTGCTCGCAGCGGCGCTTCAGGGGCAGCGATTTTTAACTGTTGATCTTGGCCTGATGTCCTTGCTGGGATTGATCCCGGCGTTGGCAGGTATGATTGCTGGCCAGCGCCTACGCAAGCGCCTGTCCGAAGTCCTATTCCGGAAGGTCTTTTTCGGGGCATTGGTGGCCCTGGGCCTGTATATCATCGCCAGCGGTGCCAGCCGGATGCTCACAAATCTCGCGGGCTAAGGCGGCAATCTGACGGGCCAAACGGTCTTGTGGGCCATGCGGGTAGGTTGCCGTGAATCGTAGCGCGGGGACCTGAAAATCAACAGTCAATTGTCGCAGGCTGCCAGCCAATAACGCCGGCGCCGCCACCGCATCGGGCAAAGCACTGACACCATGTCCATGGGCCGTCAAATGGATGATCGCATTCAAAGAACTGCAACAATTAATCCTTAATGCAGGCAAATTGCCGCCGCGCAACGCACTGACCAAATCCTGATAGGGCCGGGTGTTGCGTGGGAAGCTGTTGATCGGCAGCGCAGCCACATCGGCTACGGTTAAGGCTTTATTGGGGGCGGCAAAACGCGGGCTGGCAACCCAGACAACCGGGTATTCTGATAAAACCTGATTTTGCATGCTTGGCTCGGCAATGGGCCCCATGAGAAAGCCAATATCAAGGTTGCGGCTGACCAATTCAGCCCGCAAGGCGACCGTGGTATCTACCTGCGTTTCCACGATGAGGCCGGGGAAACGCTGACCAATTTGCGTGAGCAAATCTGGAAACCAGGTATGTATTAACGTTTCTGAAACGCCAATGCGGATCACCCCTTGGATATCTTTGGGGTTGGTTGTCACCGCGGTAATTTCATCGGCAACTTCTAACATGCGTTCAGCGCGCGGCAAAAGTTGCACACCAATGGCCGTGAGTTGGGAGCGTTGACGGCCAGAGCGTTCAAATAATTGGCTGCCAATCTCAGCTTCAAGAGCGGCAATCCGCGCCGAAATTGCAGGCTGTGTGGTGTTTAGGCGGACAGCTGTTTGCCGAAAACTGCCAGTCACCGCGACCCAGTAGAAGGTTTCAAGGTTTTTAAAGGCCAACATAAGGCGTGTATTTGATAAAAATTTTTTATCGATTGCAATGGAAAAAATAAATTGGACCCTCTGTTAAGATTGCGGAATAGTAGCTTGCGTAATGGCATAGAAATAGAGTCTATAAATCAGATCGCTGTGTGTTAGGCTATTTGGATAGGAGGCATGATATGACAGTTCAAATACAAACCCCTGTCGATGATCACTATGACCTTTCTGATCCAGCGGCAGTGCGCCAGCTGATCCGTGCAGGTCGTCATCCAGGTCATACGGCAGGCTTGGCACCGGGCTTTCTTCAAGGCAATTTGGTGGTCCTGCCGGGCGATTGGGCGATGGATTTTTTCCGCTATTGTCAGCGCAATCCCAAGCCGTGCCCGTTGGTGGGGGTTTCTGATCAAGGTGACCCGATCCTGCATACCCTTGGCCGGGATGTTGATATTCGTACCGACATTGGCAGCTATAATATTTTCCGTGATGGTGAATTAAGCGCCCAAAGCCCTGACATTCGTGATCTTTGGACCGATGACATGGTGGCCTTTGTGGTTGGCTGCTCGTTCACCTTTGAAGCGGCGCTTGTTGAGGGGGGCATCCCGCTGCAACATTGGGAAAAAAACCTCACAGTGTCGATGTTTTATACCAATATTGAGACCACACCGGCAGGTAAGTTTGGCGGCGGCATGGTTGTGTCCATGCGCCCGATGAGCCATGCCCATGCCATTCGGGCTTGCGAGATTACGGCACGCTTTCCAAACGGTCATGGGACACCTGTGCATATCGGTGATCCAGCAGAGATTGGTATTGCTGATATTAATAAGCCCGATCTTGGCGATCCGCAGGTGATTGGTGACGATCAAGTGCCGGTATTTTGGGCGTGTGGTGTGACGCCGCAGCGAACGGTCGTGCAGGCGCGTCCGCCGATCTGTATTACCCATACGCCCGGATCGATGTTGGTCACCGACATTCCATCCCATGGGGCAAATGATCGCTGACGTCATTTAATGGTTTTTCTGACCGACAAGCTGTGATGAAGTTCGGCGCTCAGAGGATGAAACAACGAGACGATAAAGGCAGCGCCATAAGGCGGCAACTGAAGTTATGTGAAAAGGGAGAGAGACAATGCAAACACGAATGAAACTGTTATCAACAGCAGTGGCGCTGGGAATGTTTGGGGCCGTTGCCGCAGCCATGCCAGCGAAAGCTGACGTTGAGAAATATAATTTTGAGGTGGTAGGCACCTGGGGCTTCTTGGAGAATTGGAAGTCGTTTGAAAGTAAATTTTGGAATGAGCGGCTGCCAAAAGCCTCTGGCGGCAAGCTGACGGCCAATGCTAAGCCTTATACCGAATTAGGGATCAAAGGCTATGAGGTCATGTCTGGCCTGAAAAAAGGAGCTTTTGACGCGGTTCATGCGTTGACAGGTTATAGCGCCAAGGCCAGCCCTGCGCTGGAAGGCATCGATTTGGCTGGGGTGATCCAAGATTTCGCAACTTATCGGAAAGCTGTTAACGCTTATCGCCCCATCATTGCCCGCGAATTGGCTGATAAGTACAACGCGAAGCTGATCAATATCTACACCTTCCCCAGTCAGCAGCTTTGGTGCAACCTGAAAGATAAAAGCATCAAAAATGTTGCCTTGACGGACATGGCCGGCAAGAAAATCCGGACCTATAGCCGGACCTTAGGTGATTTTATTGAAGGCATGAACGCCAGTGCCGTCACCATTGCCTTTGCTGAGGTTGTTCCCGCTCTGCAAAAGGGTGTTGCTGACTGTGGTATCACCGGTACCATGCCAGCCTATAACGCTAAATGGTGGCAGGTTGTGACGCATAACATCCGCGTTCGGGTTGGTTATGCCGCCACCTTCACGGCCATCAATATGGACGTTTGGAACGATTTCAATAAAGAAACCCAAGACTTGATTTTGGCCGAAGGCAAGAAGCTTGAAGATGATATCTGGGCTTTCGAAAGCAGCCTCGACCAAGCCGGTATGGATTGTAATGCCGCTGGTCCATGTGACTATGGCACACCAGGGGGTATGGTTCCGATCACACCATCAGCCGAAGACCAAGCCATGCTGAAAGACATCGCTGAGAACGTTGTTCTGAAGCGTTGGGCCAAGCGTTGCGGCAAGACCTGCACCGAAGAGTGGAATG
>JBELLC010000100.1:0-11234 GCA_042088965.1 Nisaea sp.
GCCATTTCCAGTTCTAGCAGCTCAGGCTCTGGTGGTGTCATGGGCGGCAAAACACTTTCCGCTGATGGTGCGATGGTGAGTGACACCTCACCGCCTAGCATTAATGATGCTGCCGAGACACGACCGCCAGCACCGGAAACGGAGGGGGGCGAATCAGAGTCCGATAGCGGTGACGGCGGAGATTCAGCGGGCAAACAGACATCACAATCTGATGCATTAGAATCGCGCCAGGGACCAGGTGACTTGCAAAACTCGAAAAGACCGCCGTTTGGCGACCCAGACGAGCCTAATCAATTGGGCGACACCGGCGATGCTGAAGCCACCACCGATGCCACAGGTAACGCCGAGACAGGCGATCAACAAATCCTCAATGCAAAGATTGAGGAGATGGAGACAGAACGTTTCGAAAACTTTGAAAAAGACCTTAGACGGCTTGTCGACGAAGCGATTTTAGAGGATCCAAATCTGTTAGAAGCTGCCCGTAATCTGAAAATAGATTCCGTCCCTGCGGGTTTACGTATTCAGCTGATCGATAAAGAAAAAATGGATTTTTTCCCCAGCGGCAGTGCTGACATGTTTGAATCCACGGAAAAACTCCTCGCAAAAGTTTCTCAGCTACTCAGCAAAATGCCAAATAAAATTAAAATCTCAGGGCATACTGATGCCACAAAATTTTCGCCCGGCTCGACCTATACCAATTGGGAACTGTCAGCAGATCGGGCCCTTGCCAGCCGCCGTGCTTTGATTGCCAACGGTATTCCAAGCGAGCGGATTACCGAGGTCGTTGGCCGTGCTGACCGTGAGCCGATCGCGCCAGAAGAGCCAACATCTGCAACCAATCGGCGGATTAGCATTGTCTTGGTGCGCCAAAGTGCGAATGACCAAGCTGCGGTTGCTGCCGCTGAAGCAGCTTTACAAACGGCGCAATAACCCAGGGCCACAGCTTGATGGCGAGGTCATTTAATCACTGCCCTTTCAGGTGACAATAAATCTCCACCGTTTTAAGGTCTTGCCCATGATAATGACACAACAACCGATGATCACCGGTCGCAACCACATGGTTGTTGCGGGCCATTACTTAGCCAGTGAAGCTGGCCTTAAAATGCTTGAGGCTGGCGGCAATGCCATTGATGCAGGCGTCGCAGCAGGCATTGCCCTTGGGATCCTGCAAAGCGACCAAGTGCAGTTCTCAGGTGTTGCTCCGATGTTGATCTATTTGGCAGAGCGCGACGCCGTTATCAGTGTTGCCGGTCTGGGCCCCTGGCCGCAAGCCACGGATCCCAGTTATTTCTTCAATGAGTGCGGCGGCACCATTCCCCTCGGTCTCCGGCGGACCGTGGTCCCAGCGGCACCAGATGCCTGGATCCGGGTGTTGAAACAGTTTGGCACCATGTCCTTTGCCGAAGTTGCAGCGCCCGCCATACATTGGGCCCGTGACGGCTTCACTGTGCATCCGATCATGGCACGATTTCTGGACCGCTACCGTGACAACTATGCGCAATTCCCCAGCAATGCCGCAATTTGGTTACACCCCGATGGTCGCCCCCGTCAGGAAGGGGACTGGTTGGTGCAGACAGATCTTGCCAACGCCCTCACATATATGGCCGATGAGGAGAGCGCCGCGCGCAGTAACGGCGGTGATCGTTTGGCCGGGTTAGACGCCGCCCGCAAGGCGTTTTATGAAGGTGATATTGCCCGCACCATCACCGATTACCATGCGGCACATGATGGCTGGCTGACCATGGCAGACATGGCCAATTATCACACCCCAGTTGAAACGCCGCTATCGATCCCCTTTAACGGCGCAACGGTTTACAGTTGCCGCCCCTGGTGCCAAGGCCCGACACTGTTACAGATGCTGCGAATTTTGGACGGGATTGACCTCTGCGCACTTGGCCATAATTCCGCTGATTATGTGCACACATTGGCAGAAACGATCAAACTGGTCTTTGCTGATCGGGAACGCTATTACGGCGATCCTGATGTCATTGACGTGCCGATTGAGCAGCTGTTATCAGCGTCCCATGGCGCACAGCGCCGCGCCATGATTGATCCCCAAAAAGCTGCCCCACGCCTGCCTTGTGCGGGTGAAATAGCGGGCTTCGGCGGCGCACCCTTTCGCCCCAATGACGACCTTTCAGCGGTCGAAATTGCCCCGGACACCTCGTATGTCGCGACCATGGATAAGACAGGTAATATCTGCTCGATCACCCCCAGTGATGTGTCGTTTGAAAGCCCTGTCATTCCCGGTCTCGGTTTTTGCCCGTCGGCGCGCGGGGCGCAGTCTTTTGCGCGGGCCAACCATGCCTCTTCGATTGCCCCCGGCAAACGCCCCAGACTGACTCCGAACCCGGCCTTAGTGATTGCACCAGGGCGCTTTGCAATGCCATTTGGTGCCCCTGGCGGCGATACCCAACCGCAAGGCATGTTGCAGGTGTTACTGAACCATTTGGTGTTTGATATGAACATCCAAGCAGCGGTTGAGGCACCACGGTTTTCGACCCACAGCCAGCCCAACTCATTTGAACCGCATGCAGCAAAGCCGGGGCGGTTGGCCATAGAAGCGAGTATTGGCGCTCAAACAGGCAAGGATTTAGCCAATCGCGGCCATGATATTGAATGGCTGCCAGATCGCGCTGATGCGGTTGCCGGAGTCTGTGCGATAAGTGCCAACCTTGCGACAGGTTTGATCTCTGGTGGCGCAGACCCTCGACGGTCGGGGCGGGCCATGGGATGGTAGGGGGTACAACCATTCGCCTGAAAGAAAACCCACCGCTGCAACCGCCGCGCTGTTGAAACCAGCGACAGGATCTTTATGCTGGTAGTGTTAAAGTCAAAAAATAATAAATTCACGTCAGGGAGTCGTTAGAGCCATGCCTGTTAGTCTTCAAAACCATGGTGACGTCGCTGTCATCACAGTTGATAATCCACCCGTTAACGCTTTGAGCCAAGCTGTTCGCGGCGGGCTTGTGACCTGCACGGCAGAGGCGCTCGCAGATGCCTCAGTGACCGCCATTGTGGTGATCGGCGCGGGCCGGACCTTTATCGCTGGTGCTGATATTCGTGAATTTAACATGCCCAGCACCACCCCAACCCTGAATGATGCCATCAACGCCTTTGAAAACAGCAGCAAGCCTATTGTTTGTGCGATTCATGGTACCGCCCTCGGCGGCGGTTTGGAAACCGCCCTTGGCTGCCATTACCGGGTTGCCGTCAGCAGCGCTATGGTCGGCCTACCAGAGGTCAAACTCGGTTTGTTACCTGGCGCTGGTGGGACACAACGGCTACCCCGCCTCGTCGGTATAGAAACAGCGATGAAATTAATTGCAAGCGGTGATTTTGTAGGCGCTGACAAAGCGCTTCACCTGGGGATCATTGACCATATCGTCGACGGCGACTTGGCGGATGGCGCAATCGCCTTTGCGCGCCAATTGGTAGCCGATGGCGCCCCCTTGAAGCGGATTCGCGATATGCACGCTGCCCTGCCCGATGGCCAGTCAGTTGATGATCTTGCCGCTAGCCAGCTGAAAGCCATCGCCCGCCGCACCCGTGGCCAACCAGCACCAGCCAAATGTCTGGAATCCGTTGCCAATGCCGCCAAAATGAATTTTGACGCCGGTTTAGCGCACGAACGCAAGATTTTCGAAGCGTTGAAAGCAGGACCGGAAAGTCAGGGCTTGCGGCATGCGTTCTTTGCCGAACGTGCGGCAGGTAAAGTCCCCGGCGTCACCAAGCAGACCGCCACCCGCGACATCAAAAAAGTCGCCATCATTGGCGCTGGTACGATGGGCGGCGGGATCGCCATGAACTTTGCCAATGTCGGTATTCCTGTGACCCTTATTGAAACCCAACAAGCCGCCCTCGACCGCGGCCTTGAAATTGTTGCCAAGAACTATGCCGCGACGGTTTCAAAAGGTCGTCTCAGTCAGGAAAAAATGGATCAACGTATGGCGCTTTTCAGCGGCGCGCTTGACCTTTCCGCGGCTGCGGACGCCGATATGGTGATTGAGGCTGTTTTTGAAAACATGGCCTTGAAAAAAGAGATTTTCAGCAAATTGGATGCGATTTGTAAGCCAGGGGCAATTCTGGCCAGCAATACCTCGACATTGGATGTTGATGAAATTGCCGCCGTGACCAAACGCCCCGAAGATGTCATTGGCACGCATTTTTTCAGCCCTGCAAACGTTATGAAACTGCTGGAAATTGTGCGCGGTGAAAAAACCGCTGGCGATGTGCTGAACACCACCATGAAGATTGGTAAAAAAATTGCCAAAGTGCCAGTTGTTGTTGGGGTTTGTGATGGCTTTGTTGGCAATCGCATGCTGCATGCCTACACCCGGCAAGCAGGCTTTTTGGTCGAGGACGGCGCATTGCCGCAAGATGTGGACCGCGTCATTTATGATTTTGGTCTGCCGATGGGACCGTTCACCATGGGCGACATGGCCGGTCTTGATGTGGGTTATCGGGTCCGCCAAGAGCGCGGCCGTCCGCCGGCAAATTATCGCTATTCAGACATCGCCGATAAAGTGGTTGAGTTGGGCCGCCATGGTCAGAAAACCAGCGCCGGCTGGTACACTTATGTTGCCGGTGACCGCACCCCACATCCCGACCCAGAGATTGAGAAACTCATTCTCGAAAGCGCTGCGTCGGCAGGCATTTCGCGGCAAGACTTCAGCGATAATCAAATTTTACAGCGCTGCATGTTCGCGCTGATCAATGAGGGCGCCAAAATTTTAGAAGAAGGCAAAGCCTATCGGGCCAGCGATATCGATGTCATCTACACCAATGGTTATGGCTTTCCAACATTCCGGGGCGGGCCAATGAATTATGCTGATCAGGTTGGTGTTGATGTTGTTTATACCGCCGTTAAAGCCATGTTTGACGGCGGCGATGAATGGATGCAACCAGCCCCGCTATTGGCACGCCTCGCCGATGCGGGGAAAACCTTTGCTGACTGGGATGCCGAAAATAATTAAGCGCATCAGCGCCCTTTAATTGGAGAGATAAATGTCTGAAACAATGCAGCGCATCGTTCTAGCAGCGCGCCCTGTGGGGGCCCCAAAAGACAGCGACTTCCGGCTCGAAGAGGCGCCAATGCCGACCCCCGGTGACGGTGAGATTTTATGCCGGACAATTTTTATGTCCCTTGATCCCTATATGCGCGGCCGCATGGATGACCGGAAGTCCTATGCGACACCGGTTCCCCTGGGCGGTGTCATGGAAGGCGGCACAGTCAGCGAAGTGATCGCCAGTCACAATGCAAATTTTGCGGTTGGTGATATTGTTGAGGGGCGAACGGGTTGGCTTAGCCATGCGGTATCGAATGGTGCCGGTTTGCGCAAGGTAAACGCCGACATTGCGCCAATCAGTACAGCACTTGGGGTGCTTGGCATGCCGGGTATGACCGCCTATGCCGGCATGCGTAATATTGGCCAACCGAAAGCAGGCGAGACAGTTGTGGTTGCAGCGGCCTCTGGCGCTGTTGGCGCCGTTGTTGGACAGATTGCCCAGATACATGGCTGCCGTGCGGTTGGTGTTGCCGGATCTGACGAGAAATGTGCTTATGTAACAGACACACTGGGTTTTGATGCCTGCCTTAATCACAATGACCCCGAGCTGCCGCGCTTGCTGAAAGACGCCTGCCCGGATGGCATTGATGTGTATTTTGAAAATGTCGCCGGCAAGGTATTGGAAGCGGTCATTCCGCGCCTAAACCCGTTTTCACGTGTGCCTGTCTGTGGTCTTATTGCGCAATATAATGCCACCGGCTTGGGCGAGGGCCAGAACATGCTACCTGCCCTGATGCGACAAACCCTGACAAACCGGGTTCTCTGGCGTGGTTTTATTGTGTCAGATTTTTGGGATCAATTCGCAGATTTCGAAATTGTAATGAGTGACTGGATTGGCAGTGGTAAAGTTAAATATAAAGAAGATCGGGTCAGCGGCTTAGAGAATGCGCCAAAGGCCTTCCAAGGGTTGTTACGCGGCGAAAATTTCGGCAAATTAGTCGTACAGGTCGGTGACGACCCGACAGCTTAAGATTGTTAGATCGGCGGTATTCCCCAGCCGGTGAGATGAAGGATCATGAAAATGGATTTGACACTCAATGCCAAAGAATTGGCTTTTCGCGACGACGTGCGGGCGTTTTTAGATGCCAAACTCGACCCTCGGGTTGCCGAAAAAGTTGCCCGTAGCGACTCAATTTCCAAAGACGAGATTTTAGCCTGGCAGGTCGCACTTTATGAACAGGGCTGGATCGTTCCAAACTGGCCAGAAGAACATGGCGGCACCGGATGGTCAGTCATGGAGCGGTATATTTTTGATGAGGAATGCGCCGCTGCTGGTGCGCCACAGACCATCTCCTTTGGCTTTTCGATGATTGGCCCAGTGTTGATTGCCTTTGGCAGCGAGGCACAGAAAGAGCGTTATCTGCCCAAAATCCGCTCCAGCGAAGATTGGTGGTGCCAAGGCTTCTCCGAGCCAGGCTCCGGCTCCGACCTGGCCTCGCTCCGCACCAAAGCCGAGCGAGATGGGGATGAATGGGTGATTAATGGTCAAAAGACTTGGACCACCTTGGCACAACACGCCAACATGATGTTCTGTCTCTGCCGCACAGACCCCGACGCCAAAGCACAAATGGGCATTTCGATGTTTGTCTTCCCGATGGATTTACCGGGGATCACTGTCCGCCCGATCAAAACCATTGATGGCGGCACCGAAGTCAACGATGTTTTTCTTGATAACGTCCGTATCCCTGCTGATTCTCTGGTTGGGGAGTTAAACAAAGGTTGGTCCTACGCCAAATATCTATTGTCCAATGAGCGTTTCGGTATCGCCCGGGTGCCGCAATCGAAATATCAATTACGGCAGCTAAAGAATATTGCCGGTATCCAGATTTCTGACGACGCACCGCTCTTGCAGGACCAGGACTTCCGCACCAAAGTGGCCGATGTGGAATTGGAGTTAAAGGCGCTGGAGATTACAAATCTCCGTGTCATGCTTGACGCCCGCTTGGATGGCACGCCAAACCCACTTTCTTCAATGCTCAAAATCAAAGGCAGCGAGGTCCAACAACGGATTTCTGAGTTGATGATGGAGGCGCTCGGGCCTTATGGCATTGCCTTCCAGCCAAATGCGGGCGACAGCACGTCGAATACCCCGGTGGTTGGCCCAGAGTTTGCGCCGATGCTGACACCGAAATATCTCAATAACCGCAAGATCTCGATCTACGGCGGGACCAATGAGATTCAGCGTAATATTATGACAAAAGCAATCCTTGGCCTGTAAAGGCCAAGGATATCAAATCGATATAGGGAGAAAAGACCATGGACTTGGGCCTTTCCGACGATCAGAAATTGCTCAAGGAAACCGTTGAGCGGTTGATGCAGGATAATTATGACATCGACAAGCGACGGGCCTATATCGCTGAAAACAAGGGTTATTCCAGCGATAACTGGCAACAAATGGCAGAATTAGGACTGCTAGGGCTACCATTTGACGAAGAATTTGGTGGCTTTGGTGGCTCAGCGGTTGATGTCATGGTCGTGATGGAAGCCTTGGGCAACGGTCTTGCTGTTGAACCATTCTTGTCCACAGTTGTGCTATGTGGCGGATTGATTCACGACGCTGGGAGCGCGGCGCAAAAATCGTCACATTTGGTTGAGATTGCAGCGGGTAAACGCACCTTTGCCCTCGCGCATAGCGAGCCACAGGCCCGCTACAATCTTGCCAATGTGATCAGCCAAGCAGGTGCGCAAGGCGATGGGTTTCAGCTGTCAGGGACAAAATGTGTTGCTCTCAATGGGGATAGTGCAGATTGGTTCATTATTTCTGCCCGCAGCAGCGGTAGTGCCCGTGATCAAAAAGGCATCTCGCTGTTTTTGATTCCCGCTGCAACTCCCGGCTTAGAGGTGACGGGCTATCAAACCGTCGATGGTCTGCGGGCCGCCGACATTCAGTTTGATAACATCACTGTTGCCAGCGACGCGTTGATTGGAAATCTGGGGGATGGTTACGCGATCCTAGAACGTGCCATTGATAAGACAATTGGGGCCTTGGCCGCTGAATCCGTTGGTATCATGGACACGATCAATGCCCTCACCCTTGAATATAGTAAAAACCGTAACCAATTCGGTAAAGCTATTGGGACATTCCAAGTTGTTCAACATCGTTTAACCGATATGCTTATGGAGACCGAACAAGCACGATCAATGGCCCAAATTGCTGCCATGGCGTTGGATGTGAATGATGAGGCGGCCCGCGCCCGCGAACTTGCAGGCGTTAAAGCCCGTTTGGGCAAGGCCGGACGCTTTGTGGGTCAAGAATCGATCCAATTGCATGGTGGCATGGGCATGACAGATGAAATGACAATCGGTCATTATTTTAAGCGCCTGACCATGATTGATCGCAGTTACGGTGATGCTGATTATTCTATGCGCCGCTACACTGATGGTTTAACAAAATAACGTATCCGCCTGTTAAATCACGAAATAAGAACGACGAAAGCCGCGAACGGAGCATAAAAGACCATGAAGGTCACGCATTCAAAATTTAATATCGGCGCCATTGTCCGCCACCGTCATTTCGATTTTCGCGGGGTAATTTTTGATATCGACCCTGAGTTCTCGAATAGCGATGATTGGTATGAGGCAATTCCGGCGGACCGACGTCCCCGCAAAGATCAGCCGTTTTACCACCTGCTTGCTGAAAATCCAGAAAGCTATTATGTCGCTTATGTGTCTGAACAAAATCTGGTTGACGACCAGCAAAACGGCGAAGTAGGTCATCCGTTAGTGGCCGATTATTTTCATGATTTTGGCAATGGTCATTACCGACCGCGCCATCATAGCGCTTAGGTCAAACTCTCGGTTGTCCCGCGCATCAGCGCGCGCGCTAAAAACCGCACGGGGGCAAGGCTTTCTGCTTGAGGGCGGGGCACGGGCCAGGGTTCACCGGTAATTTGCGCGGCCAGTAATTCTGCCGCCAGCGGGGCCATTGTCAAACCGCGCGCGCCAAGCCCTGCCAGCACATAAAGCCCCGCGAGATAAGGCGGAATATGGGGATAATGGGCCCGTGGATCACCATGACGCAAGCGATCAAAAGCATGCAGGAAGGCTTGTTTCTCAGGAACCGGGCCAACCAATGCCGATCGGTCCTGAGAGAAAGCCCGCAGTCCGGCCCATCCACCGACAACCGCACCCAGATCTTTCAGCGCCGCTCCCTCGAGCCCAAAGGGCGATTTGCCCAATACCCGCATATGGTCGCTAGTAACAACAGCTTGCGGCCATTGATCAGCGCGAAATCCCTGATGATCAAAAGTCGCCCCAAGATAGCGCTGCCCTGCCATAACAGCTGTTAAATATCCGTCGCCGATATGCCCGTGGCCCGATAGCTTTGCCAAAGCAGCGCCCTTAATCGCTGTCATTTGCCCGCGCACCAAATGCAAGGGCAGCCAGTCTGTCTGCGGCAAATCCGCCGCCGCACCAGCATTTGCGAGGACCACAGTTTCAGCCTCACCCGTGCTGCCATCGGCGAAAATCAGCTGCCATCCAGGGGACATCGGTTGCAGTCTTAGCAGCGATTTTTGCGTTTGAACGTCAAGGCCATCGCATAACCGGCTGGCCAACGCATCGCCAGCGAGGCTTCCGGCCAAAGGTGCCCAAATACCTGCCTGCGAATCGCCCTCAAAACACTCAAACAGGCCTTTTACCGGTCCTTGATCGGTCACCAGGCGTGCCAAGCGGCGTTCTTGCGGTATATCCTCAGGCCAGAAAACAATCCCGCGCGGGCTGTTCTCATCAAATGGCCGAACCGTGTCAATTTGATAACGGAAAGCGGCGATTTGAAAGGCTTCTGCCGCAGTCCGCCCCAGGTTTGGTGGCGGCGCAACCAGGCCAGCGGGAACCGCTGTTGCCTCTGCCGCCATCATGGACCGGCGTTCATAAAGATCTGCCTTAACGCCGCGGCGGGTTAACGCGGCGACCATCGCCGCCCCAGCCACCCCGCCGCCAATGACAGCAACAGGTCCACTTGCGGGACGTCCCAAGGGCAATCGTGACCATTTCTCAGTAGATTTTGCATGCGGACCTTGGCCGGTAAAGCGTGCCGTGATCATATCGCGTTTATGACCAAAACCCGGACGCTTTTGAACCTCAAAACCAACCTTGGAAAGACCATCGCAGACTGTTTTTGCGGCGCTAAAGGTGGCCAATTTGCTGCCGGGTGAGCAGAGCCGGGCGATTTCAGCAAAAAGAGTACTGTCCCAGGCCCGAGGATTTCGCTTGGGGGCAAAGCCATCAAGATACCAGGCATCAACCCCTGTGCCCGCTTCAAACGCGCCAAGGACAGCTGCCGCCTCGCCGAGTAACAACGTCAAACTCACCCGCGAGTGGTCAAGCCAAAAGCGATGAAAGCCTGGACTGGCAGCTAGGTTATGGCGACATAACGCGTCGACCAGCGGCGTTAAAATCTGCCGCTTTGCATGGCATTGGCGGATAATCTTGGCTGAAAGCGGGGCCTTTTCGACGGCCACATAATGCAGGCGGGCCCCTGCTGGCGCGGTCTGTCGCCAACGCGCCCAGGTCGCCAGGAAATTCAAGCCTGTGCCAAACCCTATTTCAGCAATAACAAAGCGTTGCTTATCCGCCCAACACCCCGGCGCACCAATGCCATCAATGAACACGTATTGGCTTTCCGCAAAGCCGTCAGCTTGGTGATAAATATCACCATAATCACGATTATACGGCAGGCCGTCATCGCGAAAGATGAAATCGGGGTTATCTAACTGCCAGCCATCGGTCATGATGCCCAAGCATACACCATAAGCATCATAAACGGGGTAACCATGAATAATATTGATCTAAATGGCCAGATTGCTGTTGTCACAGGGGCTGTTAAAGGCATTGGCCGTTGTCTTGTCGATCACCTAAATCGCGCCGGTGCGTCAGTCATTGCCTGGGATAACGATGGTGACGGTTTGGCTGCATTGGCCCCTGAGGTTGCTGCGAGCGCTGTTGTTGATATTTCGCAAGGCGATCAGATTCAACACGCCACTGCGGCGGCGACAAACAGCTTTGGGAAAATTGACATCCTGATCAATAACGCGGGCATTGTCGGTCCCCCCAAAGCCTTGCTGGACTATCCCGAGGACGCCTGGCGGGCGGTGGTTGATATTGATCTAACGGGGACTTTTTTGTGCTGCCAATCCGTAGTGCCGGTCATGGTTGGGCAAAAAT
>JBELLC010000101.1:0-11101 GCA_042088965.1 Nisaea sp.
AGATCCTAAAATTGCCATCAAACTGCGGCCTGAATGGGCATTTATGGGTAATGGGGCATTTAAGTTATGGCGGAGGGAGCGGGATTCGAACCCGCGACACCTTGCGGTGAACACGCTTTCCAGGCGTGCGCCTTAAGCCACTCGGCCATCCCTCCAGCCCAAGGCGCGTCTTGGCACCTCGCTTGGGTGGCGCAGCATACAAAACCAGACTTGCGGGCGCAACTGTTCTGCAGCCTACAACCGACAATATCTCTGCCAATTGCATTGGGCCACTTCATAAATGCTGTAAAAAGAGCTATGCTAGGGAAAAATGGAGCGTCAACATGCGCTGGTTTGTTCATCTATTGTCTTACGTCCTGATCATTATCGCCGTCATCATACTGGGGTTTGATGTCTGGGGGCTCTCGGGCAATGGCGGCTTTCAGATGATCGACGTAGGGCGTTTGTGGTTTGAGCTGTCACCGCAAACCCTGCAACAGGCAGAACCAGCCATCGCCCGTTACGTGCACCCGTTTTTATGGCACCCAGTCATTACAACGATCCTGCTCTGGCCTGCCGCCCTGGTGTTTGCGATCCCGGGGGTGGTTCTGTGGTTGCTCACGCGGCGACGCAAGTCCCATATCTTTTTCAACTGACGGGATCAACGCCTGGCGCAGGCTTTAAAAATCACCCCGTTACAGGGGCGCCGCCTCTTGCCACCCCCTAGGCATCACCCATTTTCAGCGCCGCGATAAACGCCGACTGCGGAATCTCAACCTTACCGAATTGGCGCATCCGCTTTTTACCCTCTTTTTGCTTATCCAACAGCTTACGCTTTCGGCTGATATCACCGCCGTAGCACTTTGCGGTCACGTCCTTCCGCATAGCGGCGATGGTTTCTCGGGCAATCACTTTGCCGCCAATAGCGGCTTGCACGGGGATCTTAAACAATTGCCGGGGAATCAAATCCTTCAACCGCTGGCAGATTGACCGGCCACGGGTTTCAGCCTGCCCGCGGTGAACAATCACCGACAGCGCATCCACAGGTTCAGCATTCACCAAAATCTGCAATTTAACCAAATCGCCTTCGATATAGTCATCGACTTGATAGTCAAAGCTGGCGTAGCCGCGTGAAATTGATTTCAAACGGTCATAAAAATCAAACACAACTTCATTGAGCGGTAATTTGTAGACAACCATCGCCCGGCTCCCCACATAGGTGAGCTCTATCTGCTCGCCGCGCCGCTCCGTACACAGTGTCAGCACCGGCCCCAAATATTCATCGGGAACGAAGATGGTGGCAATAATCCATGGCTCTTCAATGGAAGAAATGCGCATCACATCAGGCATGTCAGCGGGATTATGCATCTCCATAACATCGCCATCGGTCATGTTAAGTTTATAAACAACACTGGGCGCCGTGGTGATCAGATCAAGATCAAACTCCCGCTCCAGACGTTCTTGAATAATTTCAAGATGCAACAAGCCCAAAAAGCCACAGCGAAAGCCAAACCCGAGGGCAGCAGATGATTCGGCCTCAAAATGGAAACTGGCATCGTTCAGACGCAGCTTTTCCAAGCTTTCGCGCAAATGGGTATAGGTGGCAGCATCAATTGGAAATAATCCGCAAAAGACCACCGGCACGCTGGGCTTAAAGCCCTCAAGGGGGGTATCGCACGGATCACGGTCATTGGTAATGGTGTCGCCAACCCGGCAATCTGCCACCGTCTTAATCGAGGCGGTGATGAACCCAACCTCCCCTGGTCCCAATTCGGGCACATCAACGATTTTCGGCGTCAGCACGCCAACACGATCAATTTGGTGATTGACCCCTGTTGCCATCATACGGATCTTCATGCCCTTTTTCAGCACCCCGTCGTGCACGCGGGTCAGCGCCATCACCCCCAGATAAGGGTCATACCAGCTATCCACCAACATCGATTTGACTTTGTCGTCGCGCACACCTTTGGGCGCGGGCAAGCGGGTGACCAAGGCCTCTAACACCGCATTGATGTTCAACCCTGTCTTGGCCGATACTTCGATCGCATCGCTGGCATCAATGCCAATGACATCTTCAATCTGTGCTTTTACCCGCGGCACATCTGCCGCGGGCAGATCAACTTTGTTTAAAACGACGATAATTTCATGATCTGCTTCAATCGCCATATACACATTAGCGAGGGTTTGCGCTTCAACCCCCTGGCTGGCATCAACCACCAGTAATGAGCCTTCGCAAGCTGCTAACGACCGGCTGACCTCATAGGCAAAGTCCACGTGACCAGGGGTATCCATCAGGTTCAGCTGATACCGCTCACCATTTTCAGCAAGATAATCCAAGCGGACTGTCTGCGCTTTAATAGTAATCCCCCGCTCGCGCTCGATATCCATGTTATCGAGAACTTGTTCTTTCATCTCGCGATCACTCAAGCCATCACAGGCGTGAATCAACCGATCAGCCAGTGTCGACTTACCGTGGTCAATATGGGCAATGATCGAAAAATTTCTGATATGCGACAACTCTGTCATGGACTGCGTTCTGCCTGTGGTTTTGAGATCTCAAAATTACGCTGCGGATGGTTTGCACACAATCGGGACGGCACGCATTTAAAAACGAACGATGGCATGGTGACCGTGCGCATATGCCACGTGCCAGAAGGCCAGATAACATCTCCATCGTCCATTCCAGACGAAGGATGATTGCTGGCAGCCCCGATTCACGGCATAGTTAGCCAAACACATCGCCTTTTACCCTAAATCACCGCTCACCGCAAAGGAACCTGACCATGCCGCGTTTGTCCGTAAATGGCATCAACCTGAACTACCAATTAGATGGCACCGAAGGTAAACCTGTGTTGCTGTTTTCAAATTCCCTGATGTCTAATTTACATATGTGGGATGCGCAGATCGACAAGCTAGCAGCTGATTTTCATATTCTACGGTATGACAGCCGCGGTCATGGCCTTTCTGATGCACCAGCAGCAGCCTACAGCATTGATATGCTCGCCGATGACGCCATTGCCTTGCTTGATGGATTGGGCATCGACAAGGCTTATTATTGCGGCTTGTCCAAGGGCGGCATGGTTGGCCAAAAACTTGCAACCCGCAATCCTGAGCGACTTCATGCGGCCGTTTTCTGCGCGACCTCCTCTTATATGGGGCCAGGAGATCTTTGGCAGCAGCGCATCGACAGCGCCCGGGCGGGCGGCATGCAGAGCCTTTCTGATGGCACTTTGGCGCGCTGGTTCACTGCCGCTTATCATGACAGCAATGCAGACGATATCGCCAAAATCCGCGAGATGATCCACGCAACCCCAGTCGACGGCTTCGTCGGTTGTTGTGCCGCCATCAAGGCCATGGACCAACGCGAAAGTATTAAAACCATTGATCTGCCTGTGTTGGTGATCGCCGGTGCCGAAGACCCCGGCACCACCCCGGCCATGAACAAATTGATCGCCGACAGCATCGCTGGTGCGGAATATGTGGAGCTGCCCGCGTCCGCTCATTTTTGCAACGTGCAAGCTGTTGATGGCTTCAATGCAGCCTTGGGGGCCTTCCTTGCCAAGCACTGACCATTGAAATACGCAAAGCGCTTGACCCCCTTCAGTCAAGCGCTTATTCTAGAACTATTATGATTTTTGCTTCTCAGATGCGCGCGGCCCTACGACTTATTGACCCGGCACTCTAGGGTGTCCGGGATATCGTCGTTTGTGCGACCAATCTGGTAGGAGCCGTCCAAATGGTGGTTGGCGATTATTGTTGTAAAGCAGCCCCACCTTACCCAAAGCTAGCAATCTTGCCAGATCAGTGCGCTACGCAAGCGTCTTACCTTCATCAAAAGTGATAATGCCGGTCGCTAAAGGGGACCGGATCGGTGCCAAACAGGCACATTGGGAGACAAAATTATGAAACAGATGCCTATTGACAAATACCGTGCCTTTAACCCGGTGAAATTGGCAGATCGGACTTGGCCTGACCAGGTGATCGACAAAGCCCCTATTTGGTGTTCGGTTGACCTGCGAGACGGCAATCAAGCGCTGATCAATCCAATGAATTCAGCCCGTAAGCATTTCATGTTTGAGACCCTTGTCGGCATGGGGTTTAAGGAAATCGAAGTTGGTTTCCCAGCAGCGTCAGATACAGATTTCAACTTTATCCGAGAAATCATCGACCAAGGCAAAGTACCAGAAGATGTGCGCATCCAGGTGTTGACGCAAGCACGCCCAGAATTGATCAAGCGAACCTGCGAGGCTTTAGTTGGGGCATCACGTTGTGTCATTCACCTGTATAATTCGACCTCTGAGTTACAGCGCCGGGTGGTCTTCCGCGAAGATCGCGGGGGGGTGAAAAAGATTGCCACAGATGGCGCCAAAATGGTGATCGACAATCTCGGCATGTTGGCTGGTAAAACCGACATTATGCTGGAGTATTCGCCTGAGAGCTTTACCGGCACAGAGCTTGATTACGCCTTGGATGTCTGCGAATCAGTGATGGAGGTTTGGCAAGCATCTGCCGAACAGCCCGTCATTATCAACCTGCCCTCAACGGTTGAAATGTCGACGCCAAACATTTATGCCGATCAGATAGAATGGATGGCCCGTGGTTTTTCCAACCGCGAGGCCGTGATCTTATCTGTGCATCCCCATAACGACCGTGGCTGCGGAGTCGCGGCGACCGAAATGGCCGTGATGGCCGGGGCTGACAGGGTCGAAGGTACCTTGTTTGGCAACGGCGAGCGGACCGGTAATGTGGATATCGTCACCCTTGGCTTGAACTTGTTCACCCAAGGGGTGGCGCCAAATTTGGACTTCTCTGACATCAACCATTTGGCCAAAACCTACGAATACTGCAATGAATTGCCCATCCATCCGCGCCATCCCTATGTTGGAGAATTGGTGCATACTGCCTTTTCTGGGTCACATCAGGACGCCATCAACAAAGGCATCCATGCCCTGCGTGAAGCCAATGGCGCACAATGGGAAGTCCCCTATCTGCCGATTGACCCTGTTGATATCGGCCGCTCTTATGAAGCTGTGATCCGGGTGAACTCACAATCTGGCAAGGGCGGTGTTGCCTATATCTTGGAAAATGATCACCATATTCGGTTGCCAAAAGCAGCCCAGCCTGCGTTTTCAAAGATCGTCCAGCAGGTCACCGATGAAACCTCTAAAGAAATCACACCAGAGGCGATTTGGGAGCTGTTCGATCAGGAGTATTTGACCCAGCATGGTCCGTTTGAACTGATTTCTTTCACCAGCCAATCGGCCTCGCTGTCAAATGAGCTGGAGCGGGTGACCGCCGTGGTCCGGCACAAAGACGAAGATCATATGATCAAGGCCACAGGCAATGGCCCGATTGCCGCCTTTATGAGCGGCATGCAGGAAACCTTTGGTCTGTCCGCAAAATTGCTTGATTATGAAGAGCATACCCGCTCTGTCGGATCAAACGCACAAGCAGCCGCTTATATCAATTTACAACAGAACGGTGATGCCGGCAGCAATGTCTGGGGTGTTGGCATCGACACCTCGATCACACTGGCACCGATTAAGGCTGTGATCAGCGCGATTAACCGCTTTCAGGTCTAAACCTTGGCGACCTGTTGAAGACCAAAGCCGGGCGTATAAATCGCCCGGCTTTTTAGCTAACCCCGGCTTTTTAGCTAAGCATTGACAAATGTCTAAACAGCATCTTTGCCAGGGCCATAAGGCACAATATCATCGGCATGACAGCGCACATGAATTAAGGCTGGCCCCTCTGCCATCACGGCCGCTGTCAAGACAGCTGGGAAATCTGCTGTTGCATCGACCCGCCAAGCGCGAGCGCCGTAGGCTTCGGCGAGGGCAACAAAATCAGGCCCACCCATCTCGGTCGCATAGAGTTTATCGGCGCCATATTTCGCACTTTGGCCGCTTAAAATCGAGCCATGGACCTGATTGTCACAGACCACGATGACAAATTTAATGCCGTCACGCACCGCTGTTGACAGCTCTTGGCCGTTCATCATGAACCCACCATCACCGGCAAAGGCCACCACCGACTGATCTGTCGCGGCCAATGCAGCGCCGATCGCTCCTGGCACACTGGCCCCCATGGCACCGCTGGCAGACCCCCCTTGGGTCAAAGGGTCGGCATAGTGGAAATAGCGATGGATCCAACGGGCAAAGCTGCCACCATCGGTCAGCACCAGCGCCCCATCGAGCAGCGTTTGCCGCGTTGCTGCCGCAATTTGCGCCAGATCTGCATGCCCGGTAACAGGCACATTACCGGCGGTGGAAAAGGCTTTAAACGCTGCATGCGCATCACCTTGCCAGCTCAGGTCGCCCGCACCTTCCGGCATCTGATCAAGCAACGCTGTCAGCGTCGCCGCGACATCTCCATGAACCGCTAAGCCGGTGTCAAATCGCGCCAGCACCTCGCTATCGGCATACACATGCACCACACGATCCAGCCTCTCAGCCAGTAAGGTTTCTTCTCGGCTGGTGATCCCATCCAAACGGCTGCCAAGAACAATGATAAGATCGGCGTCGGCAACCAACTGATTTTGATAACTGACAGGATTAATTTCCAGGTGTCCCGCATAGGCAGGGTCGGCATTATTCAGCACATCTTGGCAACGATATGCCGATAAGACAGCCGCGCCTGAACGTTGAGCGAACGCTTCTAAAACAGGACGGACGTCGCCGCCACGTGCCAATTCACCGGCAATAATCAAAGGTTTCTTTGCCGTCGCAAGGCGCTCAACGAGCGCTGCGACATCGCTTGCATCCGGCACATTCGGCGCAGCCCCCACCCGCCCCTCTAAAGGCGGCATTTCTGCCGCTGCCTCACATAGATCGCGGGGTAGAACCAGAATAACAGGCCCAGGTCGCCCCGCCATCGACAGCTTGACAGCTTGCCGGGCCATGGCAGTCACATCAGCCGGTGTTTCGGGCATGAGAACAGCCTTGCTGATTGAGGCAAACATGCTCACAGGGTCAATCTCTTGAAACGCTTCGCGGCCGCGCATATGGCGGCGCACGTGACCGATCACCATAACCATCGGTTGGGAGTCTTGGTGGGCCGCATGCACACCAATAGCGGCGTTGGTTGCCCCTGGCCCGCGACTGACCATCACCAGCGCCGGTCTACCCGCCCGCGCACTATAGCCGAGGGCGGCAAAACTGCATCCCCCTTCATGGCGCATGGACACCAGACGAAATTCATCGCGGCGCTGACGCAGCGCCTCCAAAACAGGCAGGAAACTCTCCCCTGGAACCGTAAACCCTGTATCCAAGCCACAATCAATCAAACACGCCACCAGGGCGGTACCGGCATCCATGCTATCAACTCCAATTTGCAAAATGCAGAACAAAGAAACGTCGACTGACGCTCCATATCAGTAAAGAAATGCGGCCCCGCTGTCGATGGCAAGTGCACCAAGGCATCCCAAAAACCAGCAACGACAAACAACGGGGCCATAGGCCCATCGCTGCGACTGCCGTGAACCTCAAGCAATTTGTCGCTGTCATTGCCGTGGCAGATGACAGCATGGCATGGGCAGGCTAGTTTTATTTCTATGAAACAGGAACGTGCAGATACAAACGCCGGCGTGGCGCTGGCCAATATGGTCCGTGACAGTAATCGCGCGGTCATCTTTACCGGTGCGGGCATTTCCACAGAATCAGGCATCCCCGATTTTCGCAGTCCAACAGGTATTTGGACGCAAATGGCGCCGATAGATTTTCGAGATTTCATGGCCAGCGAGGAGATGCGGCGGGAATCTTGGCGGCGGAAATTTGCGTCCGAGAAGACCATCGCTGAAGCCGCACCAAATGCCGGGCATTTGGCTGTCGCAACCTGGGTTGGGCGCGGTGATGTCAGTGCCATTATTACCCAAAACATCGATGGCCTACATCAAAAGTCAGGCATCCCTGACCATCAAGTCATTGAACTACACGGGAATAGCACCTACGCCAGCTGCCTTGACTGTGGCAAGCGGTATGAATTGGCTGTGATCAAACAAAGCTTTATGGGCCGCGACGAATTACCCATCTGTGAGGCCTGCACGGGGATCGTGAAAACAGCGACAATTTCCTTTGGCCAAGCAATGCCGTTGGCACCGATGCAGCAGGCCGAGGCGGAAACCCTGGCCGCTGACTTGTTCATTGTGATCGGCTCTTCCTTGGTGGTGCAACCGGCCGCCAGCTTCCCCATAATTGCCGCGCAAAATGGCGCGCGTTTGGTCATCATTAACCGCGAGCCAACCCCGCTTGACGCGATCGCTGATCTTGTTTTACATGAAGAAATTGGACCGACCCTGGCAGCAGCCGCCGTCGCCAGCGCCCCCACCCTCAACGCTTAACGCGCCCATAAGGAGCCCCCCCATGGCCATTTATCGAATTGGTGATGACGCCCCTGTCATCCACGAAACTGCCTATATTGCCGATGAAGCAACAATCATTGGCAAAGTCACTCTTGGCGAGGGGGTCAGTATCTGGCCCGGGGCCGTTCTTCGCGGCGATAATGAGCCAATTATCATTGGCGCGGGCAGTAACGTGCAAGAGGGGGCCGTCCTGCATGTGGACCCCGGCTGTCCCTTGGTTCTTGGCAGCGGCGTGACGATTGGCCACCAAGCCATGCTGCATGGCTGCACTGTCGATGATGGCGCCTTGATCGGCATTCAAGCGGTTATTTTAAATGGCGCGCATATTGGCGAAAAATGCCTTGTCGGGGCGGGCGCATTGGTCACCGAGGGCAAACAATTTGCCCCTAAGTCGCTAATTATTGGCTCACCGGCCAAAGTCGCGCGGCAATTATCTGAAGAGCAAGCCAATGGCTTGTCACATAATTCAAATAGCTACCTGAAGCGCGGCAAAGCCTTTCGCACACAATTGGTGCGGATCGACTAACCTTAACCTATCCCTCTGCTGCGGCGCGGCGGGCGGCACGTGCCAGCTGGGCCTCTCTATGCGCGATATAGCTGGCACTGACGACAATGATCAGCCCCCCAAAAATGGTCCAGATATCCGGCACTTCAGCAAACACAAAATAGCCAAGCATGCTGGCCCAGACCAATTGGATAAAGGTAATCGGCTGGGTTACGGTAATATCAACAAGGCTATAGGCTTTGGATAAGGCGATATGGCCGAGAGTTGCAAAAACCGCGGTCGCCAATAACCAGCCAAGTTCCTCCACGGTCGGTGCCCGCCAAACATAGAGCGCGGGCGGCATCAACACCAAGGTCACGAACACCGACAACAGCGCCACCACCACAGCCGGTGGCTGGTCGGCAACCAGACGCTTGGCAATCAGCATCGAAATGGCAAACAAGGGGGCCGCTGTCAGCATGGCCATCGCCCCAAGCTCAATGTCAATCAGTCCTGGTCGAATAATCACCAGCGCGCCAACAAACCCCATGCTGACCGCTGCAAGGCGTCGCAGGCGCAAACGCTCCCCCAGAAATAACGCGGCCCCGATGGTCACGAAAATAGGGGCGGTAAAGCCAAGTGCGGTGACATCAGCAATCGGAATATGCGTCATCGCGAAAAACCACAACATCACCCCAATACCATGCACCAGCCCGCGCAAGGCATGCGGGGCCAAACGGGTGATCCGAAAGGCACTCCGGCGGATCTGAAACAAGGTTGGGATCAGCAAAACCACCCCAAAGGCATAGCGGATGAAGGCCGCTTGTACCGCATCCATGTCACTGCCCAAATGGCGGACCAAACCAGTGACCGCGACAAAGCAGACGCTGGAGACCAGAACCCAGGCGACGCCCTTTAAATGATCTGGCACAGCGAGCGCTTTCAGCATCACTGGGTTATCTTCTGGTCGCCATACAAGTCGATAACTTGGCCGACGACGGTTGATTTTGAAAACCGTTGCTCGGCATCACGGCGGGCAGCGCGGCCCTTGGCTTGACGGTCTTCCGGATCCGTTGCCAAGGCGATGATCGCGGCGGCGATGGCAGCAGGGTCAGCGGCGGGCACCAAAATACCTGTATCACCATCAATCACGGCTTGCCGGCAGCCCGGCACATCGGTGGCAATCATCGGCCGGGCGCAGGCGGCAGCTTCAATCAGGCTCATGCCCAAACCTTCACGATAAGAGGGCAACAAAGCCACATGTGCATCACGCCAAACCGCCGGGACATCACTGACATGTCCAACATAATCGATCAAACCCGCATCATGCCAATCTTGTAATTGTGATTCGGAAAGCGAAGCTGGATTTTTGACATCGGGCGCCCCAACCAGCCGGATGATCACATCATGGCCTTTTTCGCGCAACTGTTTGGCCGCTGCGATAACGTCTAAAACACCTTTATCAACCAGCATCCGTGCCACCATGGCCACCACAATTGGCCCTGCAACAGGCTCCGCGCTGGCAGCAAAGCGCGTAAGGTCAACGCCCGTGCCGGGAATGACTTCAATGTCCGCGCGAGGCAGTTTGGCAACCGTACTCAGATAATCGGCATCATCCTCGTTAAGAACGACCAAACAGGCCGCGCCTAACGGCAGGAATAGGCGCAGCGCAAGGCTCACCAGCGGCCGTAATAAACGTGCTTTTAGGCGCGGTGAGGAAAACACAAACCCCAGTCCCGTCAGCGCATTTATCCGCTTTGGCACTGCGGTCAAGAAGGCGGCGATTTGGCCATATAATACCGGCTTGATGGCAATATGATGCACCACATCAGGCTGTAACTTGCGATACAGGCGGGTTATGTGAACAATGGTTTTGAAATCTTGCGTTGGCGAGGTGCCTGTGCGGGCAAAAACCAAGGGGTGAAACTGAAACCCTTCAGCCTCAAATTGTGCGGCATAGCTTTGCCGTTCGCCGACACCAGCAATCACATGCACATCATAACCTGCAGCCTTTGCGCCCCGCGCCAAGTCAATGAAATGGAGGGCAAAATACCAATCCGCACCGCATAAATAGACTATTTTGGGCGGTTTTCGAACAGGTGTCAGGGCGACCGGCTGCAGCACGCGCTTAGGCGCTTCGGTAAAGTTTGGTGAGCACAAACTCACGATGTCCCAGGGATTCAGCAGCGGTTAAGCGGCCATTGGCGGTTCGCAAGGTAACATCCAAGAGAGCGTCACCAGCTTCATCCAAGGTCATTTCCCCGCGTAAAATCCCCGCG
>JBELLC010000102.1:0-11008 GCA_042088965.1 Nisaea sp.
GTAAAATCCGGTCAAGATTTTCACGATGAAGGATATCAAGGCGCACATAAGGTCGCCGGCCCGCTTTCACCTCTGCCATCGACGGTGCATACTCCGCACGCCATGCCTCTGCAAAGGCGGTCCAATCAACCTTCACGTCCCACCCCGCGTGTGCAGCCATGTCAGAAGCAAACTCAGAAATTGAGCTTCGCCAATCGACAACAGTTCCAAAAACGTCAAAAAACAGCGCTTTAACAGCAACCACGGCCCCTACTCCCAAATGGTTTTTATCACACCCTACCTGCGACATTTTAAGGCGAGCGAGATCGCTTGACCAGGGGCGGCGCTCGTGAAATTGTACCAGCATCAATTTCTGCTGATCAATGGGCCCGATAAGAGGCTCAAGCGTTGGGGTAAGAGCTGGCTGGGGATTTTTTAGTTTTGTGATCCGCGCTCGTTCTGCGTAATCGCTTCCGAGTGGAAGTGCTACCGGACCGAGTGGCCATACACAGACTTTACGATTCTTTTTATGCTGCCATGTCCAAACGTATTGGCGAACAGGGGAAGGAGAACTAGACTATGAAACTCAATGGTTTGAAGCTGGCTGTTGCCGCTACTGTTGGTCTTGCCTTTACGGCAGGTGCAGCAGTCGCCGATACGCCAAAGAGCGGCGGCACGCTCAATATTGTCGTCGGATCGAAAATTCCGTCATATGACGCGCATATTGAATCGACATTCGGCATGATCCATCCGATCCGTCCTTTCTATAGCCTGTTGATCCGCGTGAATCCGGACAATCCGTCATCGCCGGTTGATTTTGTCTGTGACCTTTGTGAAGGTTCAGTGCCAGCAGGCGCTGAAGGTGGCACGAAGTTTACCTTCAAAATCCGCAAAGATGTCAAATTCCATGATGGCACGCCGCTGACAGCAGCTGACGTCAAGGCAACATTTGATAAGATCGTGTTCCCACCAAAAGGTGTTGCTTCGAGCCGTAAGGCCTATTTTAAGGCCGTCGACTCGATCACAACTCCGGACGATTATACACTTGTGTTTAAGTTGAAGCATCCAACCGCAACCTTCATTCCTGCGGTCGCCATGCCTTTCAACTTCGTCTATGCCAAAAAAGACCTGGATTCCAATGGCTACGCATGGCACCAGCGGAACATCAACGGCACCGGCGCATTTAAGTTCGTCGAGCACGTTGCAGGCAGCCACGTGTCAGGCGTTAAGTATGCTGGCTTCCACAACAAAGGCCGGCCATATCTTGATGGTTACAAGGCGATTTCGGCACCTAAGATGAATGTGCGCTTGCAAGCCATTCGTGGCGGCCGGGCTGACATCGAATTCCGTGGTTTCCCTCCGAAAGCACGTGATGACCTTGTCAAAGCTTTGGGTGACAAAATCACCGTTCAAGAAAGCGATTGGAACTGTGTCCTATTGTTGACGCCAAACCATGAAGTGAAGCCTTTTGACGACCCCCGGGTGCGTCGTGCGCTGAGCTTGGCTGTTAACCGTTTTGAGGGCTCGAAGTACCTGTCACGGATTGCCATCGTGAAAACGGTTGGTGGTATCGTGTTCCCATCACACCCTCTGGCGACTCCAATTGAAGAGCTTGGCAAAACTGTTGCTGGTTACAGCACCGACCATGCTGCCAACATCGCCGAAGCAAAGCGTTTGCTGAAAGAAGCAGGTCATCCAAACCTGTCCTTCACCCTGCATAACCGCGGCGTTGACCAGCCTTATCGTGTTGTCGGCACCTGGGCGATTGACCAGTGGAAGAAAGCTGGTTTGACGGTGAAGCAATGGGTTCAGCCAACATCACCTTTCTACGCCACCCTGCGTAAAAAAGGCGATTTTGATGTCTCCATCGACTTCAACTGTCAGGCTGTTGTGAACCCAATTGCGGACGTCTCCAAGTTCTTGCCATCCGCTGGCAACAACTACGCAAACTTTGCGGATACAGAGCTCGAGTCGACCTATGAAGCGTTGCTGAAAGCTGGCGACGAAGGCAGCCAAAAGTCACTCGTCCAGAAATACGAAAAGCGTGTTCTGAACGACTTGGCGTCACAGGCCATTACCCTGTGGTGGTACAAGATCAACCCTTATCGTAGCTATGTTAAGGGCTGGAAGATTGCACCAAGCCATTACTTGAACCAGGCTCTCGATAATATCTGGTTGGACAAGTAAGACCCACGTGGATCAACGTCTCGCGGCCAAAACGCCGCGGGACGTTTTCCTTTTTGCTGCTATCTGACAAACACGATTGGGCTGAACAAACCCCATGTATAGCTATCTCATTAGACGTATTTTCATGCTGCTGCCGACCTTGTTTGGCGCGGCTGTATTAGTGTTTGCATTGCTCCGCCTGGTTCCAGGCGATGTCTGCGACCTGAAGTTTGGCGGTGAAGGCGGCTACGTCGACCCTGAACAAATTAAATTGTGCCGAGAAATGCTCGGCCTTGAAAACCCCATGTATGTTCAGTTTTTTGAATACATGAAGGGTTTCTTGACACTCGACTTAGGGGTCTCCATGTGGACCACCAAGCCTGTCACTGAGGAAATCGCAGCACGCTTCCAAATCTCTGTAGAGATTGCCATTCTGGCGACGGTGACGTCGGTCTTTATTGCGTTGCCACTTGGCATTATCTCCGCTGTGCGGCGCAATACCTGGGTCGATTACGTGATCCGCGGAATCTCAATTTCTGGCATCGCGATCCCCTCGTTTTGGCTTGGTATCCTGATCCTTTTGGGTCTGTTGATCTTTACCCAGAAATATTTCGGCGAGCCTTGGATGCCGCCGGTAGACTACAAGTCGATCTTTGATGATCCAGCTTATAACCTATCGCAATTGGTCTGGCCTGCGCTGGCTACCGGGTTCCGATATTCAGCGGTCGCAACACGTATGACTCGATCAGCGATGCTTGAAGTGCTGCGTGAAGACTACGTCAGAACCGCACGCGCCAAGGGCTTGATTGAAAAAGTCATTGTGAATCGGCATGCTTTGAAAAATGCCATGCTGCCCGTGATCACCATCATCGGTATGGAATTCGCCTTCCTGATGGGCGGTCTGGTGGTAACCGAGCAAGTGTTTAATTTGAATGGTCTGGGAAAGTTGTTGGTGGAATCAGTTGAGCAAGCTGACTTCACGATGACACAGGCGCTGGTGATGCTTGCGGTGGCGATTTTCGTTGTCGCGAATTTTGTGGTCGACGTGATGTACGCCGTACTCGACCCGCGCATTCGCTACAGTTAAGGGGCGGAGGATATTATGACAACTGCCGAACCATTTATCGAAAATAACAAGATTCCTGATAGCAAACCTTGGACAGTCCGGCTCAGTCGGATGATCAAGGCGCAGCCTTTGGGCACCGCCGGGGCATTTGCTGTTTTGCTGATGATTTTCGCAGCTATTTTTGCGGAATACATCACCCCTTATGATCCCGAAAACAGCAATTATGAGTTTATGCTGGTGGGACCGAGTGCCGACTTTCTGATGGGGACAGACCAATTTGGTCGTGACATTTTCTCACGGGTTGTTTTTGGCGCCAGAACGGCCCTCATGGTTGGCTTCATTTGCGCCATTATCGGATCTAGCTTCGGCTTGGTGATCGGCGTGGGGAGTGCCTATTTCGGCGGCCGCATTGATCTTTATGTGCAACGGGTGATCGACATTTTCATGGCCTTCCCGTTGATCATCATGGCGCTGGCGATCATCTCCATTTTTGGCAATGGAACCGATAAAGTGATCATCGCGATTACCATTCCGTTCATTCCGCGGTGTGCCCGGGTGGTGCGATCAAGTGCGTTGGCGGTGCGAGAAATGCCCTATGTGGATGCGGCACGGTCGATCGGCTACAGTCATATGCGCATCATCATGCGGCATATCGCACCCAATGTGATGGCCCCTTTCTTGATCATGCTCACAGCTTTCCTGGGTGAAGCAATCTTGCTTGAAGCCTCCCTGTCTTTCCTTGGACTAGGGGTGCAAGAGCCGACGCCTGCTTGGGGGTTGATGCTGCAAGGTGGCACTGAATATGCCGAAAGTGCCCCTTGGGTTGCGATTTGGCCTGGACTGGCAATCACCATGGCGGTGTTTGGCTTTAATTTGTTCGGTGATGCCGTGCGGGATATTTTGGATCCACGCCTGCGGGCGAACAGTTAACCGCCGAAAGTTAGGGCTGGCGGCGCAAGCCGTAGACATGCAAAAGTTCCGTGACCACCCGGTTGCGGAACTTTTTTTTGGCCAATCCGCTGTGACGACGAGGGCAGACCTTTGATACTGCTGATAATGTTAAGCATGATAAGCTTGCTGGTTTCCCTTGCGGCAACCTGGGCTCTCATTGGGTTTCTGCAACGCCGACAAATCCTCGACCTTCCCAATCACCGCAGCAGCCATCAGCAACCAACCCCCCGTGGTGGTGGGATTGCTATTGTTGCCGCTTTATCGTGTGCCTGGGTCATTGCCGCGTGGCTGGGATCAATACCGGCCCACATGCTGATCGTTTTGGCAACCGCCGGGGGGCTTGGCGTTATCTGCTTTATGGACGATTTACGGGGCTTGGGCGCGCGCATACGGTTTTCAGGTCAGCTGCTTGCGGTTGCGATAGGCCTTTTGATTCTGCCCGCGGGCGGGCTATTTTCAAACAGCCTGCCCGTGGTCCTCGACCTGTTGATAACTGGTTTTGTCTGGCTATGGTTTATCAACCTCTTCAATTTTATGGATGGTATTGACGGTATCACCGGCGTTGAGACGATTGTCATCAGTGGCGGTCTGAGCGGCGTGGTATTGGTAACAGGTGGTCCTGATTGGATGATCCCGGCGAGCTTACCAATTGCGGCAGCAGCCCTTGGTTTCCTGGTATGGAATTGGCATCCTGCCCGGCTTTTTCTCGGCGATGTGGGCAGTGTACCCTTGGGTTTCCTGCTTGGCTGGTTATGTATTGCAATGGCAGCCGGCAGCCCCGGGGTGGGAAGCGCGTCCTGGATCGCTGTTTTAATCTTGCCACTCTACTATTTCAGTGACGCAAGCTATACGCTGCTGGCCCGCCTTTTGCGGCGGCGGAACATCTTTGAAGCGCACCGCGAACACGCCTATCAACGCGCTGTCATCGCAGGCTACCGGCACGATCAAGTCAGTATCGCCGTGGCCGTTTGTGGCGTGGGGCTGTGGATTGCGGCTTTGGTTATCACCCCACAAACCCCCTTAGGCGGCATTCTTTTGGCAATGGTTATGGTCGCCTGCCTGTTGATCTGGATGCGGCGGCCAAAGAGATAAGCGCAAACTGCGTACAGTGCTCATAATTATGCTATTGTGTTGCAGCACTTGATTTTTCGGAGCTGCCAAGGTGACTTTGTAAGGTGGTATCATTGCTTAAGGGCCGCGCATTACTTACCCTTGCCCATGATTTAATGATGGCAGGCGTTTCATTTTATCTGGCGCTATATTTGCGCCTTGGCGAGGATTTGGTCAACCTGCCAAATGCAGTGATTGGCGCTGGATTGGTGGTGTTCATTGGCTGCGCTGCTATCGCTTTTGCGAGCGTTGGTTTACAGCGCTCAATCTGGCGCTATGTCGCCATCGGTGATCTTTGGCGGATTGTGCAAGCGACCGTTGCGACCTTGCTTCTGTTCGTTGCGGTGCAATTTGTGATCACCCGTCTCGATGACTTTCCGCGCTCATTCTTAGTGATTGAGCTGTTCATCCTGACCGCCTTGTTAAGCGGCCCACGGTTTTTTTACCGCTGGTTTAAGGATGGGCATTTGGCCAATCTACTTGAGCGGAATGCCCGGGACCGCACCTTGGTACTGCTCATCGGTGCCGGCAATGGCAGCGATTTGTTCCTGCGGGAATTGGCACAAGGCGTTGCCGCCCCGTACCGGGTTGTTGGCATCATCGATGATCAAGGCGGCCGCGCCGGACGCCGAATTCAAGGATCTGAAGTGCTTGGCGGATGGGATGATATTGGCGCTGTCCTAGATGACCTTTCAAGAAAAGACTTAGCGCCGCAACGGATGGTCCTAACCCGCAGTGAGCTTGAACCAGAGCGGGTCAGCGACCTATTGGCTGTGGCCGAAGCCCGTGGCATTGAGTTAAGCCGTCTGCCGCGACTATCCGCCCTGCAACAAGCCGAAGGCGATGAGCGGGCACAGCCCCTGCGGCCTGTTGAGGTGAGCGATTTATTGGGGCGGCCCATTAATGTCTTGGACCGTTCGCCGGTGATCGATCTGATCGCCGGAAAACGGGTTTTGGTGACCGGCGCAGGCGGCACCATCGGCAGCGAATTAGTCCGGCAAATTGCGCACTTGCAGCCTGCACATATCAGCCTGTTCGATGTATCCGAATTTGCGCTATATCAAATTGATTTGGAACTCGCAGAGAAATTCCCCGATCTGCCACGCGCCGCCGTGATTGGCGATGTGCGTGACCGTACCCGTATCTTTTCCGCCGTAAACGAGGCGGCAGCAGATATGATTTTCCATGCTGCGGCTCTGAAACATGTGCCCTTAATGGAGGCCAACCCCGACGAAGCTGTGCTGACCAATGTCATTGGCACCCGTAATGTGGCAGATGCGGCACAAGCGAGTAATGTTCGTGGTATGGTGCTTATTTCCACCGATAAAGCGGTTAACCCAACCAATGTTATGGGGGCGACCAAACGGCTGGCAGAGGCCTATTGTCAGGCCAGCGCGCGGGCGACAGGCCCAGACGGGCCGCGGTTTACGACAGTGCGTTTCGGCAATGTCCTGGGGTCGACCGGATCCGTTATTCCATTATTTCAAAGGCAACTTGATCGCGGCGGCCCTCTGACCGTGACAGATCCAAAGATGACACGATATTTTATGACCGTTGGCGAAGCGGTTGAATTAGTGCTTCAGGCCGCCGCCTTAAAAGACGCGCGGCTTGATACTGGCGGCGCGATTTGTGTGCTTGATATGGGCCAACCTGTCAAAATTATTGATCTCGCCGAACAGATGATCCGCCTGTCTGGGGCCCATCCTGGCAAAGACATCGACATTGTGTTCACCGGCCTGCGACCAGGTGAAAAACTGCATGAAGAACTGTTTCATACCGCTGAAGATGCGCTGAGCACCAATATTCCAGCCATCCACTTGGCCGCACCAAGGTCAACAGACCTGGCCATCCTTCGCGGCCAATTGGACGGCTTATCGGCTGCCGCGCAGCAGCGCCACACAGCCCAAACCCTGGGCTTGCTGGGCCGCGCAGTGCCCGAATATGCGCGCGACCAAAACTTAGAGGGACCCGCAACACATCCACAACCAGCCGCAAACGCGTCGCGTGACTAGGCTTTCAGCTCGGTCTCAATAAAGACAATTTCTGTGCTGCCAGCGTTTTGAACATCATGTTCCACGCCAACAGCGCGGAAATAGGATTCCCCCGCAATCATTTCAGCCGGGCCAGCAACGCCATCCGGCCCAACAATCGTCAGCACCCCGCCGATTATTGGCGTGATGACATAATCCATTTCATGGCGGTGAAAACCCGTCGCGCCGCCAGGCGGAATCCGCCATTCGGTCACCCGGACTTGCGGATTATCGATCTGCATCCGAGATACAGCTGGCACAAATGCTGTCTTATCCGTCATCACGCATCCCCCATTTCATCACCCTAGACAGGATCTGCTGCTTTCGCATCTAGCATCTCACGGCCCGCCATCATGCGCAGCGGATTATACGTCAAGATCACATCACCATTCTGATTTTTCACAACATTTGAGGTGCGCACCAAACCACGGCCTTTAGACGTTGGCTTCACCTCGACCACTTCTAATTCAACATGGATGGTATCACCCGCCACCGATGGGCCTTTGACATCCATTTCTGCGTTCAGGAACGCCAGACCGGTATATTGCATGGTGCATTGCATGAGCAAACCTTCCGCCATACAAAAAACCAATGACCCAGGCACCAAACGGCCCTCAAAATTGGTATATTTCGCGATATATTCTGAATTGGTGAACAACACCTCTGTCATGCCTGTGGCATTACAAAAAGCGGTAATGTCGCTGTCCATGATGGTCCGACCGATGGTGCGAAATTTCTGGCCAACCGTGAGTTCATCCCACACCAAGCCCAGTCCAAGCATTTGCATTTTCGTCTCCAATAAAAAGCGATCAATATGATCGTGGCAAACCAAGGGTTCGCTCAGCAATATAGTTAAGGATCATTTGCGGGCTCACCGGTGCAATCCGGGCGATCAACACCTCCCGCATGAGCCGTTCCACATGATATTCCTTGGCATAACCCATGCCGCCATGGGTCATCACAGCCTGGGTACAGGCCTTAAAGCCCGCTTCGCCGCCCATATATTTGGCCGCATTTGATTCCGACCCACATTCCTGGTCATTGTCATAAAGCCAGGCTGCTTTCGCCGCCATCATGTAGGCGGCCTCCAGTTCCATCCAATTTTCCGCAAGCGGGTGTTGGATCGACTGGTTCTGTCCAATGGGACGGTCAAACACTTCGCGGGTTTTGGCGTATTCAATGGCACGCCCAAGGGCATTTTGACCCAGCCCAACAGCCTCGGCACCGATTAAGATACGCTCTGGATTGAGGCTATGCAGGATATAGCGAAAACCCTTGCCTTCCTCGCCGATACGGTCTTCCTCTGGCACCGGCAGGCCATCAAAAAACACTTCATTGCTATCAACAGCGGCCCGGCCCATTTTGGGAATTTCACGCACATCACAATAACGGCGATCAAGATCGGTATAAAACAGGGTTAAGCCGTCAGTAGGCTTTTTGACCTGATCGCGCGGGGTTGTGCGTGCCAGCAGCATAATTTTACCGGCTTCCTGCGCGGTCGTCGTCCACAGTTTTTTACCGTTGACGATATAGCCATTGCCGTCACGGTCTGCACGCGTCTTGATATTGCTGGTATTTAATCCAGCATCAGGTTCGGTCACACCAAAACACGTCTTGACCCGGCCTTGGACCAAATCTGGCAGCCACCGTTGGCGCTGTTCTTCATTGCCAAAAACAACAATGGGATGAGGGCCAAAAATATTGATATGAATGGCAGACGCGGCACTCATACCGCCTGACGAACGGGCCACCGCATGCATCATGATCATCGCTTCGGTGACACCCAAGGCGGCACCACCATAGGCTTCTGGCATGGCAATGCCCAACCAGCCGCCGGCCGCCATTGCTTGATGAAATTCCTCTGGATATGTTGCCGTGCGATCACGTTCATACCAATAATCGTCGCCAAATTCAGCACACAGCCGATCAACGCTGTCGCGAATTGATTGCTGCTCATCGGTCAATGCAAAATCCATAAGCCCCCTCCGTTTTTATCATTCTTCGCCAACCACGATGATTGAAGCATGCCGCCCGCACCAAGGGAAGTCCTTGGCGGCAGGATGCCGCGGTTGGGCGCAGACAGCGGCTTGATTAAACCGAAAAACCACCCAATTTCGTTTCCAAATATTCAGCAATTCCCTCGCGGGAGCCTTCACGCCCCAGACCGCTATCCTTGATGCCACCAAAGGGGGCGGCGGCGGCGCTGGGATTAATATCGTTGATCCCGACAATGCCGAAATCAAGACCTTCAAACATCCGCATCGCCCGCGAAATGTTCTGGGTATACACATAAGCCGCCAGCCCATAATGGGTGTCATTGGCCATCGCCAAAGCTTCTTGATCATCGTCAAAGGCCATAATGGGCGCGACAGGACCAAAGGTTTCTTCGCGATAAATGGTCATATCTGGGTGAATCTGTGACAATACCGTTGGGGCGTAGAAAAAGCCCTTATCCAAACCATTTTCGGTCAGCCTTTTACCACCGCAGACGACCTCAGCGCCTTTGGCACGGGCATCGTCAACCTGGGCGGCAACCTTCGCAACCGCAGCCTCATTGACCAAGGGGCCAATCGCGACACCATCCGTCAGGCCATTGCCGGCAGCCATCTTACTGGCCCGGCTGGCCAAGGTTTCAACAAACGCATCATGAATTGAGCGGTGCACAAAAATCCGATTGGGACTGATGCAGGCTTGGCCCGTGTTCAAAAATTTCACCAATTGTGCGCCTTTAGCTGCATGCACCGGATCGGCATCTGCAAACACCAAAAACGGTGCATGACCGCCAAGCTCACAGGAAACACGTTTCATGTTCCCTGCCGCTTGCCCGGCCAGCATTTTGCCAACAGCTGTTGAGCCGGTGAAGGTCAGTTTACGGACCTTCGGGTTATTGACGAATTCATCGCCAACCGGACGCGGGTCTGCGGCGGTGACCAGGTTCACAACCCCTTCAGGAACGCCTGCTTCTTGTAATATTTTAAAAATCGCAATCGCACAGAGCGGCGTTGCTTCGGCTGGTTTGAGGACCACGGTGCAGCCTGCGGCTAAGGCCGGCCCGACTTTGCGAGTGATCATTGAAATCGGATAATTCCAAGGCGTGATTGCAGCAACAACACCGACAGGTTGTTGCAAGGCGATGAACCGTTGATCGCCGCGCGGTGCCGGGATTGTTTCGCCATATACCCGCTTTGCCTCTTCTGCAAACCAGAGCAAGAAATCGGCTCCATATTGCACTTCGGTGCGGGCGGCACGGATCGGCTTACCCTGCTCTGTGGTCATCAATTGGGCGAGTTCCTCTTTGCGCTCAAGCATCAACTGATAGGCTTTATAGAGGATCGCCGAACGTGCATAAGCTGTTGTCGCCCGCCAAGATGCAAAGGCTGCATGGGCGGCGTCAATGGCCGCCGCGGCCTCTTGCTGGCCACCATCGGCAACATGGTCGATCACCTCACCTGTTGCCGGATTAATAACCGCAAAACTTTTCCCACCTTGGATTTCGGCCCAGGCCCCGTTGACCAACATATCCGCGCCCCTTTTATTCCCATTAACCACAAATTATCTTCAGACACATGTGCCGCGAAAACCCTGATTGCGCAAGCTTTCAAGCTGTTCACGGATGGAATTTATGAAAATCACAACCCGGCTTTCGGGCCCAATAGCGTCGATTTTTGTCAATCATGGATATTGCCAAACCAAGGGGGAATTGCGG
>JBELLC010000103.1:0-6553 GCA_042088965.1 Nisaea sp.
AGATGATAGGGGTGATAAAAATCGTTTACCCGTCGCAATGCCAAATCTGCTGGTAAAGGTCGGTGGTACATGGGGGTGTTCCAGTCGGCAAAGCCGCGGATGAGACCCGCACCGCGGTGTTGCCTTTGAGCATTCTGCGGCCAAAATGGCCAATCGCCTGCGATAACCTCCGCTGATAAATCATCAAGACCGCGATTCACGTCAATATAACTTCTTGGGAACAGGGCTTTGAGGACTGTTGCCCCATATGCGACCGCCCCATCAACCAAGTCATCAACAAACGGATCAGCAATAGACTGCCAAACGCCTGCGGGCACCGCTGGGGTAAAATCATCAGGGGCGATTGTCCCACTATGCGGCACGTCTAGCAGCAGGGGCAGTGCTGGACCCTGGGCGGTCTGATAGTCAAGAACCCCGGCGCTATGATAATCGCAACCTGGGTCTATCATTGATCGTTTAAGTGGCAGGCCGCAAAGCGTTTCGGGGCAATTTCACGCAAGCTGGGGATTTCCTCCCGGCAGCGCGCACTTGCCTGCGGGCAGCGTGGGTGAAAATGGCAGCCAGGTGGTGGATCCAGCGGTGAGGGAATTTCACCTTTCACCGGTACAAACTGACGTTTTCGCGTCTCCAACCGAGGCACCTCACCCAATAATGCTTGGGTATAAGGATGGTTTGGCTGATCAAATAATTCTTCCGTTGGCGAGATTTCAACAATCCGGCCCAGATACATGATCACGACCCGATCGCTTAAATGCTCGACCACACCCAAATCATGGCTAATGAACAAATAGGTGAGGTTGAGTTCTTCGCGCAGGGACATGAACAGGTTCAAGACTTGTGCTTGGATCGACACATCCAGCGCCGCAACTGATTCATCACAGACTAAAAAATCTGGCTGTACCGCCAAAGCCCGGGCAATACCGATGCGTTGCCGCTGGCCACCAGAGAATTGATGCGGGTATCGCCGGGCATAATCAGGGTCAAGGCCAACCTTCAGCATGATATCACGCACATATGCCTCAAGGTCACCACCAGCGATGCCATGCACACGCGGTGCCTCACCAACAATATCGCTGACGCGCAAGCGCGGATTCAACGAGCTCATCGGATCCTGGAAGATCATCTGAATTTTAAGAGCGGCCTCACGACTTTTTTCTGCGTCTAAGGCGCTAATATCCTGACCACGAAAGAATACCGCACCATCACTGGCCTCATGAACACCCGCCACCACCCGTCCAAGTGTCGATTTACCGCAGCCTGATTCCCCAACCAAGCCGACAACCTCACCATCAGCGATTTGCAGGCTCACACCATCGACAGCATGAACCACTTCTTCGCGAATATTAGCGCCAAGCTTTTGTGCAATCACCCCGGCAATATCAAGCTTTTTGACAAAGCGCTTTGAAATATTGCGGAGTTCCAATATCGGTGTGGCATTTTTAGCGGTCACAGCGGGGCCTCCTCAGCACCTTGCAGCGGGTAATGGCAGCGCACATTTCGCCCTTTAATTGGCGTGGTTTGCTCGGGGATTACCTCACAGGCACCGGCCACATATTCACAGCGGCTCTTAAACGGGCAGCCAGCTTGCAGGTTCAGCAAAGACGGTGTCATACCCGGAATTTGATGCAACGCTTGTCCCCGGCGATTTCGGCTTGGAACCGAGCCAATCAACCCCGCCGTATAAGGATGGCATGGGCTGTCAAGCACATCATCAACACTGCCCTGCTCTACAATACGGCCCGCGTACATGACGCAGATATCATCTGCCAAACCCGCCACCACCGACAGGTCATGGGTAATCCAAATCATCGCAGTACCGGTTTCAGCGCACAGCTTTTGCACTTCATACAAAATCTGGCCTTGGATGGTTACATCAAGAGCGGTTGTTGGCTCATCAGCGATAATCAAATCAGGCTTATTGATCATGGCAATGGCAATCGCCACCCGCTGACGCATGCCGCCGGAAAACTGGTGCGGATAGGCGTTCAAGCGCTCACTTGCGGAGGGGATGCCGACACGCTCCAATGCTTCAACAGCCATATCCCGGGCCGCACTGCGGGCGATATCATGATGCGCCTGCACAGCTTCAATCATCTGTGTATCAATGCGCAAGACCGGGTTTAGCGTCATCATTGGGTCTTGAAAGATCATGGCGATATTATTGCCACGTAATTGCTGCAAGCGCGTCTCTGGTGCCCGAGAAATTTCCTCGCCGCGATAAAGAATATCCCCAGAAACAACGCGCCCAGGTTCGTCAACCAATCCCAGGATTGAAAATCCGGTGACGGTCTTGCCCGAGCCAGATTCCCCCACCAGCCCCAAAACTTGGCCAGGATGGACATCAAAACTGATACCATCGACGGCTTTGACGATACCGGCTTTGGTAAAAAATTGCGTTTTCAGGTCACGAACCCTGAGGGTCGGCTCCTGAGTCAAACCATCAGCTGTCATTGCGCAGCGCGCTCCATTATTTCTGCAAACGCGGATTAAGCACATCCCGCAATCGATCACCGACCAGGTTAATGCTTACAATTGTGACCAGCAGGGCAATCCCCGGGAATGTCACAATCCAATAATGCCCGCTGTGTACATATTCAAATCCATTGGCGATTAAACTGCCAAGCGATGGTTCTGTTTGCGGCAAGCCCAGCCCTAAAAAAGAGAGTGTTGCTTCTAAGGAAATGGCATGTGCTGTCTGCATCGTGCCAACAACAATGATCGGTGCCACCACATTTGGAAACAAGTGGGTAAAGACAATCCGCGGCTTCGATAACGCCAAGCAGATCGCTGATTCAATGTATTCCTTGCGACGTTCGACCAAAGCGCTGCCGCGCACGGTGCGGGCATAATACGCCCATTGCACCACAATCAGCGCGATGATGGTCTTATCAACCCCTTTACCGAGCGTTGCCAGCAATACTAAGGCAATCAAAATCGCCGGAAAGCTGAGCTGAATATCGACCACGCGCATAATTAACGAGTCGACTCGGCCACCGGCAAAGGCTGCTGCCAATCCCGCCGAAACACCGATGAGCAGGGCAATAACGCCGCTGCCAATGCCGACCGTTAAGCTAATGCGCAAACCATAGATGATCGAGCTTAACATGTCCCGGCCAGCGCCATCGGTTCCAAGATAGGCGATACTCCCAGACTGGATAACGCCATTTGGTGCAATGGTCTTATTTTCGACGGTCACCGTGGTCAGATCATAAGGGTCTGTCGGTGCCAGCAAGGGCGCGAATAAGGCGATGAAAACAATCGCCAAAACAACGAAAAAACTGGCGACCGCAAGCTTGCTTTCGCTGTAATCGGAGAGAAAACGTTGCAGCGGCGTTTCAACTTTCACCGCTGCTGGCTTTGGCGTCTCCAGCTCATTCAAATTTCCGTTTACCGCACTCATCCTTTGACATCCTGCAGGCGCACCCGCGGATCAAGGACCGAATACATCACGTCCACCGCCAGGTTTATGAAAACGAACAACAGCACGATGATCATCAAATATGCGACGATCACCGGCCGATCTAAATAACCAATCGACTCGATCAACAAATGTCCCATGCCCGGCCAGGCAAATACTGACTCAGTGACAACAGAGAAGGCGACCAGCCCCCCAAACTCTAGCCCCAGAACCGTCACCACCGGGATCATGATATTTTTCAAGACATGGACCAGCACAATACGCGAACGGCTGACCCCTTTGGCGCGTGCAAACTTGATATAATCCTGGTGGATAACCTCCCGTGTTCCCGCCCGCGATAGCCTAATGACCATCGACAGTTTAAACAGCGATAAATTGACTGCGGGCAGGATCAGATAACTTAACCCCTTCAAGCTCAGGAAGCTGACTTCAACGCCAAACAGTTCTTCGGTTGGCCCACGTCCTGTTGACGGCAGCCAACCCAAGGTTACGGCAAACAGCATAATCATCATAATACCCACCCAAAAGGTCGGCAGGCTAAAGCCAAGGATAGAACTGCTCATGATGGTTTTTGACGCCATCGAGTCAGGCCGGAGACCAGCCCACATCCCCAATGGAATGCCCAGCACAACAGCAATCAACAAGGCACAGACAGCCAATTCAAATGTGGCGGGGATACGGTCCACAATTAAGATCAAGGCGGGTTCTTCAAAGACGAAGCTCTCGCCCAAATTGCCCTGAAGAGCGGCCGTAAGGAACCGCCAATACTGAATATAAAAAGGCTTATCCAGCCCCAAATTTTTAATGACCATTTCGCGGTCGTATTCGTCAGCGTCATCTGCCACCAACATTTCGACCGGATCACCAATTAAATAGACGCCGCTAAAAACCAGCAGAGACATGAAAAAAACAACGACCGCAGCCTGCATTAGGCGGCGAATGATGAATACCGTCATAGCGACCTCATCGTCGGAAAACTGGCTAAATTTTGGGCCGGTTCTCTAAAATATAAAACAGCCAAAACCGATCGGTCTGGGGCGACCCAAAGGCCGCCCCAGATTTTGGTATATGTATTTTAGTCTTTCACAAGATCGAGACCAACGGTCCGTTCATCCGCCCGTGCGTTATACTTCAGGCCTTTGCGTGTGGCCCAGGTGTTAACCTGATAATGCAGCGGAATGATGCCTTGGCTTTCACCAATGCCAACCTCTGTTGCTTGTGCCAAAAGCGCCGCGCGCTTGGCGTCATCAACCGTTGACAAGGCTTCAACCACCAGGGCGTCAACCTTTGGATTTGAATGCCGACCCCGGTTTGACGCACCAAAGCCTTTTGACTTGTCACGGGTGACCAATAAAGATTTCAACGGTGAAGAGGGCTCACCTGTGCCGGAACCCCAGCCGACCAAGACGAAGCTAAATTCTGGCTGACCATCTTTGCCACCCTTTGACGCCCGCTTAAAGAAGACGTTCTTTGGCATGGTGACAACTTTGGTTGGAATACCATTGGCAGACAGCATCTGGCCAATCGCTTCACAGATTTTATCGTCATTGATGTAACGATCGTTTGGCCCATGAATGGTCAGGCCGAAACCATCACCCCAGCCGGCGTCTTTCAGCATTTGCTTGGCTTTGGTTGGGTTATACTCTTCTGGCTTCAGCTTGCTGGAGCGGCCAAAGAAGCCCTCTGGCAGAAGCTGACCGGCTTTCAACGCAACGCCTTCCATGACTTTTTCAACAATAACGTCGCGGTTGATCATCATCGACAACGCCTTACGCACGTTTGGATCCCGCAACGGGTTCTTGGCGAGCGGATTGCCTGCTTTGTCAGTGACGAAAGGTGATTTGTCACGGAATTGATCCATATGCAGATAGATCACCCGGTTCGACACGCCTTGGCTCAGACTGACATCTGGATTCTTCTTCAAGGTCTCAATATCGGTCACAGGAACGCTGTCGATCATATCAACGTCACCCGCCAGCAAGGCCGACACGCGTGTTGGCTCCGACTTGATGAACTTAAAGGTCATCTTATCCCATGGCTGCGCCATTGGCCCTTTGTAGCCATCATATTTGGCGAGGACCATTCGGTCGCCCTTTTTCCACTCAACGAATTTGTAAGGCCCAGTGCCAATGGCTGCTTTGCCATTGTTGAAATCTTTGGCGCGGATGCCAAAGTTTTTATCTGCTTGTCCCGTGCCTTTCGCCTCAGAGGACATGACCATCACAGTGGTCATATCATTTGGCATCAATGGATAAGGTGTCTCTGTGGAAATATGGATGGTGAAATCGTCGATTTTCTTGACGGTCTTACCTTTGGTGTATGTCCGGAAGCTCGAATTACCGCCGACATAGCCATCCGCACGCTTGAACGAGAAGATGAAGTCATCCGCTGTAAAATCGCTACCGTCGTGGAACTTAACCCCTTCACGCAGCTTAAATTCCCACGTGGTATCGTTGATCGGCTTCCATGAGGTCGCCAGACGAGGGATAAGTGTGCCCATATCCGCAGACCAATCAATGAGCCGACCAAAAATTTGGCCAAGCATGGCATTGTTCGGGCTAAGGTTATGAAAATATGGATCAACCGATGACGGCTCAGAGCGGATACCTAATGTGGCATCATCCGCCAGTGCCACACCACCGACAAAGGTCGCGGCCACCGCACCTAAAACCGATACCTTAAGCAGCTTATTCATATAAAATCTCCTGGTTATTCGTTTCAACCATTCTGCGGGCTCGCACGACGATTAGTTTTTGCCCCCATCCATCACGCCAAGCCCTACACGAACTCTAAACCGAATTTGTGCTGTGCAGCAATAGGTAGACTTGAGGCAAAAAATAATACAGCCTCTGGCCTTCCCAACCTGCACCGTGCAGGCTAAACTTTCAATGATGTTTCATTATTTTTCATTGTCTTACCGTCATGTCATTTGCCCGCGCCGGGTGATGTAAATTTTCAGGAGCCAAAGATGCAAGCCACCGATCTCGTTTGTTATGACATTCTTAAGCGATTGATCGCCTATGACACGACCAGCCGTAATTCAAACCTCCCCCTAATTCATTGGGTCAAGGATTACCTCGCAGGCTTCGGCGTGGAGAGTGAGCTGACCTATGATGATGACGGTGGCAAAGCAAA
>JBELLC010000103.1:6653-10959 GCA_042088965.1 Nisaea sp.
TCCTATGATGAGGAGGTGGGCTGCATTGGTGTACGCCGGCTTATTGATGGCAACCTAAGCAAAGGTATTCGCCCCCAGGCCTGCATCGTTGGCGAGCCAACGAATATGCAGCCTGTCATCGCCCATAAAGGCAAACGCAGCTTTGAAGTCACAATTCGCGGCATGGAAGCACATTCCTCCTTGGCGCCAAAAGGCGTAAATGCGGTTGAATATGCAGCTGAAATTATCGCGCATATTAAATCAATGGCGCGCGCGAAAGCAGCAAATGGCCCGTTTGACACGATGTTTGATATTGCCCACACGACCTTGCACACAGGCGTTATCAATGGCGGGACAGCGCTGAACATTGTGCCTTTGCATTGTCGCTTTGAATTTGAATTCCGCTATATCCCTGCTGATGGTCCAGATGCGCTGCTGGCTGAAGTTCAAGCCTTCATTGACACCCAGTGCTTGCCAGAAATGCAAGCGATTGACCCAAGCACGAGCATCACCATCGAAGAAATGTCATCAATTCCGGGTCTTGATACTGATGAAGATGATGAGGTCGTGCAGCTTGCCAAAGCCCTATCTGGTGCCAATTCGGTCAGCAAAGTTGCCTTTGGGACAGAGGCAGGGTTGTTCCAACAAGCTGATGTGCCAACAATCGTTTGTGGACCTGCGCATATCGACCAGGCGCATAAACCAAATGAATTTGTTGAGATTTCCCAAGTTGCCCAATGCGAAGCCTTCATGGGGCGGCTTATGGACCGTGTTTGTGCGGCCTAACCTTCAGGAAAAATAGGTGTGGAAAAGACCTCTGAAAAACAAAAACTAGATAGCTTGGAGAATATTTATCCGGTCGAGCTCTCGCCGCCAGATATCTCTGCCTATGCCACAGGTAATACCGGCATTCCGTATTATACGACGCTTGATTCGGGGGTGCCTGGGCCGCATGCAGCGATCCTGGCCCTCACCCACGGCAATGAGATTTGCGGTGCCATCACCCTCGATATGCTGTTTCGGGCGGGATTAATGCCAAAACATGGCAAACTCACGCTCGGGTTTAATAATGTCGCTGCTTACGCGCAGTTTGATGCCCGCTACCCATCTGCGTCACGCTTTGTTGATGAGGATATGAATCGCGTCTGGGCGGAAGAACGCTTAAGCGGCAATGATCATAGCCTTGAGGTCGCCCGCGCACGCGAAATTCGGCCCCTGATCGATACTGTTGATTTTCTTCTCGACCTACATTCGATGCAGTCCGCAAGCCCGCCATTGATGCTTGCCGGTCCGTTGCAGAAGGGCCGCGAATTTGCGGGCCAGCTGCACTATCCTGAAACCATAATGTGCGACGCAGGCCACGCGGCAGGCAAAAGGTTACGGGATTATGGCGATTTTGGCGATCCAAACTCGCCACGTAATGCGCTTTTACTGGAAGCAGGACAACATTGGGCGGCATCCAGCGCAATCGTATCAACCGATAGCGCAGTGTGTTTTTTACAAGCCCTGGATATGATCGATCTGGCAACGGCGGAAACCTTATTGCGCGATGTTAAACCGGCGATACAGCGCACAATCGAGGTGCTCGATCGCATCACCATTGAAAGTGATGACTTTCAATTCCACCAAACCTATACAGGACTTGAGGTTATTGCCAAGGCTGGCACAGAACTTGGCATGGACGGCAATCGCCCTGTTGTGACCCCTTTTGCTGACTGTGTTTTGATCATGCCAACGAGACGCACATGGAAAGGCCAAACAGCTATCCGTCTTGGCCGATATGTTGACTAAGCCCACCCATCGCGCTGAGCCTGCGTCTGCGTTCAATTTAAAACAGCTCCTTTTGGCCGTCTTAATTGGGTCTCTCGGTGGGATGGTATTTGCCTATTTGCGGCTGCCCCTACCATGGATGCTCGGGGCCATGACCTTTACAACAATTGCCTCATTGGCGGGCTTACAAATGCAAGTCCCCCGCCATGTTCGAATGCCCATGAGTGCGGTTATTGGCGTCATGCTTGGGGCGGCATTTACACCTGACCTGATAGACCGGCTTGCGACCTGGTCAGTGACGATTTTTGGTCTCCTCATTTATGTTCTGGTGGCCTGCACCTTGGTGATGGTCTATCTGCGCAAAGTTGCGCGCTATGACTTACAAACGGCCTATTTCTCTTCATCGCCTGGCGGGCTCAGCGAAATGGCCCTGGTCGGCGCAGAAATGGGGGCCGATGTGCGTGTTGTCGGCCTCTCTCATGCCTTGCGGATCTTGATGGTCGTCATGGCGCTGCCATTTCTGTTCCAACTGTTCGGAGACTATGTGCCGCAAGATGCCATGTTGCCGCCCGGATCATCACTCTCCATGCCACTGAATGACTGGCTAATTCTTGGCGGCTGTGCGCTGATCGGCGCGCCTCTCGCAAAAATAGCCCGCATCCCGGCCCCGTTTCTTGTGGGGCCTGTTATTTTGAGCGGCATCGCACATGTAGCAGGCGTCACCAATCACGGCCCGCCAGGTTTTCTCATCGCTGCGGCCCAAGTGATTATTGGCGGCTCCGTTGGCTGCCGATTTGTTGGCGTGGCTGTCAAAGAGGTTCTCGAGACAATGGTTATCGCCTCAGGATCAACTGCCATTTTGTTACTAACGGCGGTGTCTGGCGGTATGATCTTGCAACAAGTTACCGACATTCCTTGGCATGTTTTAGTATTGGCGTTTGCCCCTGGTGGGCTGGCGGAAATGAGCCTTGTTGCCCTTGCCATCGGCTCTGATGTTGCCTTTGTGGCAACCCACCACATCTGCCGCATCGCCATGGTTGTGATTTTAGCACCCAGCGCATTTCGCTTGTTCAACAGGATCTGGATTGCCCCCCAAAACCCAAAAACCTAAGTCAGCTGTGCTTTATCCAAGCAGCTTATTTTCCAACGCTACCCGCACGGCCTGCGCCCGATTGCGCACCCCAAGTTTACGAAAAGCTTGTTTCAAGCGCGCCTTAACCGTCACCTCTTCGATATCCAGGCTACGGCCAATTTCTTTATTGGTATGCCCCGCCACCAATAACTCAATAACGTCCATTTCTTTTGCTGTCAGAACCTGCCCATTGAAAGCTGTCTCACCTTTTCCTGATATTGAGTCAGAATGTCTGGCAATCAAATCCATCGGGAAATAGGACACCCCTGATAATATCAACTCCAATGCTTTCATGAGTCCATCAGCGCTCATGGATTTTGGGATATATCCATTTGCCCCTGATCGCATGACACCATAAATCTGTTCTGGGTCGTTACTACCGGAAACAACCACGAGGCAGTGGCGCGGAAATTCCGCTCGCAGCTGCTCAAAAGTGGATGCGCCAAACATACCCGGCATTTGCAGATCGATCAGGACGACATCAAAACTCTGGCTTGACCGTAACTTTGCGACCAACGCAGCATAGGAGTCCCCCGTGTCAACATGAGTATTGTCGAACGACTTTTAGATCAAAAAAGCTAAGCTATCACGAAACATTTCGTGATCATCGACGATCAAAATTGATTTATTTTCAATCATTTCAACACCATAACTGCATAGATTTTCAGCAAAAACCTAAGCGCAACCTTAAGGTTTGTTTTTCTCTTTAAAAACTACCACAGATTTAAACTTTATACGAAAAGATATTTTGCATTATATCGTATAAATTAGCCCCTTTAATTCAATTAGTCCGTGTTTTTAACGTTTTTATATCTTTATTATATCTTTTTATTCTTTTTAATCGGTCAACGATACCGTTCAGGAAAGTAGCGGGTTGCTCATAACCCGCTTGTTATTGCCTATGAAGCTGCCGTCACCATAATCTCAACAGTGAATTTTGGTGATGCTAACCTTGGTGACTCCACGCAAGCGCGACAGGGTGTGGCGCCAGCGACGACCCAGTCGTCCCAGACCGCATTCATCTCGGCGAAATCATCCATTGTATTCAGCCAAATGGTCGCTGTTAACAGTTTTGACTTATCGCTGCCCGCGTCAGCCAGCAGACCATCAATTGCTGTCAGAATGTCTTTTGTTTGATCCGCAACACTGCCGCCAGCGGCATTATGGGCCACTTGGCCTGCGGTGTAGACAGTTCCGTTATGCGACACAACTTGGCTCATGCGCTCACCGACGTGATGGCGTTCAATTGTCATTCCAACTCTCCTTAAAAAACATTTGCCTCTATCGGGCAGAAAATTAATTTACCCAAATTGACACTACCCGCCATTGCGGCTTGCTCCAAGCGCCATCCTGATTATGGTATGGCGCAGGGAATGAGGGAGCTTTAGATATGGATTTCACACTGTCTGCCGAAATTGATGCCGC
>JBELLC010000104.1:0-4372 GCA_042088965.1 Nisaea sp.
AACATGCCGCAATGGTCTGTGAACCGTTTATTTGAAATGGTCACACGCGGCGAGGTGTCAGCCGCTTTAATCGCTGGGGGTGAGGCGTTGGCGACGCAGAAAGCCGCACAGCGTGCCAATATCTCCCTTGATTGGAGCGAGGACCCGGGTGGCCGTTTCGCGCAATGGGGCGTCAGTAAGCGCGGTTGGAGTGATGCCGAAGAGCGCCACCGCATGGCCGGGGCGATTTTTGCCTATCCCATGATCGAAAATGCGATCCGCGGCGCACGAGGTCGCAGCATTGCGGATCACGGTCTTGCGATGGGGCAGTTGTTTGCTGGTTTTGCAGCGGTTGCCGCTGACAATCCTTTGGCCGACCGCCAGCAAGGCTTTAGCGCCGAAGACATTGCACGCGTGAGTCCCGCAAACCCTTATATCGGCTTTCCCTATACCAAACTGATGAATGCCAATGCGTTCATTGATCAGTCAGCGGCGGTTATTCTGACCTCGGTTGCAAAAGCCCGCGAGCTTGGCATTGCGGAAGACCGGTGGGTTTATCTGCATGGCTGTGCCGATGCTTATGATCACTGGTACCTGAGCGACCGGAAGAATTTCTATAGCTCGCCCGCGATGTCAATTGTTGCGCGTGAAAGCTTGGAAATGGCCGATACAACGATGGATCAAATCGACCATCTGGACCTGTATAGCTGTTTTCCCTCAGCGATTGAGATTGCCTGCGATGAAATGGGTATTGATGAAAAAGATCCACGTGGCTTAACCGTTACCGGCGGCTTGCCGTATTTTGGCGGACCCGGCAATAATTATGTCACCCATTCGATTGCTGAAATTATGGCCAAAGTGCGGGCGGCCCCTGGGTCAAAAGGACTGGTAACGGCGAATGGTAACTATATTACCAAACAATCGGCAGGTATTTATTCAACGATCCCCATTGAACAGCCGTTTGCAGCGCGCGATCCGGCCCTTTATCAAGCTGAAATCGATGCTGACAAGGGCCCCGATGTTTGTGAGCAGCCAGCCGGTCATGCCACCATTGAAACCTATACAGTGATGCATGATCGAGCCGGCCCAAGCTTTTCAATCTTGTATGGCCGTCTTGACGATGGCCAGCGGTTCGTTGCCAATACCCCAGAGGATGCAGCGTTGCTCGAAGATATGACACGCCGCGATTATCTAGGGGCATCTGGATCTGTCAGCCACGTTGCCGGTCACAATGTGTTCACGCCGGATTGAGGTCAAGGCGTCATATAAATCTTTGCAGCACCATCCTGGACACTGGAGTGTTGATTGAATTCGATTTAAAGTTGTTATTACAACGGCAAACGTGATGAGCAGATCACTCATGAGATTGGATGCGGCATGCTGACACAACGACGGCGGGTTCTGGTAACAGGCGGCGCAGGCTTTCTGGGGAGTCATCTTTGTGAGCGCCTGCTTGACCGTGGCGACGATGTGATTTGCCTCGATAATTTTTACACCGGCACAAAAGACAATGTTGTCCATCTCATGGATCATCCGCGCTTTGAGCTGATGCGCCATGACGTAACATTCCCGCTGTATATTGAGGTGGATGAAATCTTCAATCTGGCGTGTCCGGCGTCACCTATCCATTATCAACACGATCCGGTGCAGACGACCAAAACCAGTGTTCATGGGGCAATCAATATGCTGGGTTTGGCGAAGCGGGTTGGCGCCAAGATCCTGCAAGCGTCGACCAGTGAGGTTTATGGCGATCCAAGCGTGCACCCGCAAACCGAGGAATACTGGGGAAATGTCAACCCAATTGGTCCGCGCGCTTGCTATGATGAAGGCAAACGTTGCGCAGAGACGTTATTTTTCGATTACCACCGCCAACACACCATGCTTATAAAAGTGGTGCGCATTTTTAATACCTTTGGCCCACGCATGCATCCTGATGATGGCCGGGTGGTCTCGAATTTCATTGTTGCCGCCTTGCAAAATCGCCCCATAACCATTTATGGCGATGGCCGACAGACGCGGTCATTCTGCTATGTTGATGATTTAATCGAGGCAATGTTGCGGATGATGGAGAGTCCAAAAGACCTGACAGGGCCGATCAATATTGGCAATCCTGTTGAAACCGCGATTGGCACCTTGGCAGAAACCATTAAGACGATGACCGGGTCATCATCGACGATCACCTATCATCCTTTGCCAACCGACGATCCCATGCAGCGTTGCCCGGATATTAGCCGTGCCAAAACACATTTGAATTGGCAGCCAGATGTGGCCTTGGAAACCGGCCTGATGCGGACAATTGATTATTTTCGTCATTTGATCGCGGCCTAAGGCGGGCGTGTGCATCAAGGTAAAGGCCGATTAAATGCGTATTTTAGTTACTGGCGCAGGCGGCTTCGTTGGCCAGCATATGGCCAGCGCATTAGCGGATTGTGGCCATCACGTAATTGCCCATTATCGGCGTCCGCCGGTGCCGCGCGATGATCGCTTTGAAATCGTCGTCCATGACCTGTGCAGACCAGGTTTGCCGGTGACAGGGCGGGTAGATTTGATGATCCATACGGCGGCGGCGGCAGCGGCTGATCAGGAAAAGGGCGGCGGCGATCCGGACCGTTATCTCGCCGATAACATTATCGCCACCCAAATGCTCGCCCGCTGGGCCTGTGAGGGTGACATCGGCGGGGTATTGTTTTTATCGAGTTTATCGGTCTATGGCAGCATCACGGTGCCGGTGGTTGAGCCGATGACACGCTTTCAGCAACCTGGGCTATATGGGGCCAGTAAACTGTTCGCGGAACGTGTTCTGGCGGCAGTTGTTGCCTCTGGCGGCCCTCCCGTGGTGGCTGCGCGTCTTCCCGGTGTGATTGGCCCGGGCGCGCCCAGAAACTGGCTGACGGGGACGCTGGCAAAACTTAAATCAGGCCGCGATATTCAGATTTTTAATGCGGATGCGGATTTTAATAACGCGGTACATGTCGCTGATTTGGCCGCCTGGGCGGGGCAGCTGGCAGGTCGGTCTTTGGATGGGTTTCGTGCCTTGACCCTCGGGGCAGCCTCGCCGCTGACAATTCGCCAAATTGTGAGGCATATGCACGCCGCTGTTGGCGCGCAGTCAGCGATTGAAACCGTGCCAGCGGCGCAGCATTCATTCTACATATCAATTGCCGAGGCGGTCGCTGATTTTGGCTATCAGCCGATGACAATGGCGGCCATGTTGGCGCGCTTTGTTGCAGAAAATGAGGGCGTCGCTTTATCGAAGGAGCAGCCATGACGCAGCATTCTAAAGCCCCTGTTCACGGGATTGCATGGTTCCAGGGGCGTTATGGCTATAACACCCATACCCGTGGGTTTTTTGACGCTTTAATGAAACATCGCCCGGTCTTTGGGTCGCCGCTCATCGGCACCGAGGGGCCGTGGCAGGAAGATCAACAACAGCTGGCAAAGATTTATGGCCGTGAATTGGTGACCATTGGCTTGCTGTATGGCAATTTGATGGGGTTTTTGGACCAGGCACCGGGCCCAAAGATTGGCTATACGGTCTGGGAATCAACGCGCGTTCCGGCTGATTGGCTGAAGCCTTTGCAGCAGGTGGATAAAATCTGGGTGCCGTCCACATGGGGACGCCAGGTGATGATCGACAATGGCTTTTCAGCCCAGCAAGTTGATGTGGTCCCAGAGGGTGTTGATGCAAAACTATTTTCCCCCGATGGACCGCGCACAGATGCTTTTGACAAAGATCCCGGCTTTCGGTTTTTGAATATTGGCCGCTATGAAGACCGCAAAGGCACGCGCATGTTAATTGAGGCGTTTGATGCGGAATTTGGGGCCGATGAGCCTGTGAGACTGCTGGTGTCTTGCCATAATAGCCATGATGCCGATTTCGACTTAAGGAAAATTTTGCGTTCCATTGCTCCGCGTCACCCGCACAAGCTGACGTTTATTCCGCCATTCGGCAGTTTCCATCTGCTGCCCAGCCTATACCGCGCCTGTGACGCCTTTGTGAGCCCATTTCGCGCGGAAGGCTGGGGTTTGCCCTTGGTTGAGGCGATGGCCTGTGGATTGCCTGTGATCGCGACCAACTACAGCGCACCAACCGATTTTTTGGGCGATGAGGCTTACAAAATTAACCATCGCATGGTGCCCATCGAAAAGCCATATTTTGAGACCGTCGATGGTGATAATGGTGCCTGGGCAGAGCCTGATAAAGATCACTTGCGGGCGTTGATGCGGGAAGTTTATGAAAACCAGGAAATTGCGCGGCAACGCGGCATGCGCAGCGCTGCGCGTATCCGACGGGATTTCTCGTGGGATCGGGCGGCCAGTATCGCCGATCAATTATTGACCTCTATGACAGACCTTTAAGTCACCATCTATAAGCCCCGGTGCCGATAAGCGG
>JBELLC010000104.1:4472-10809 GCA_042088965.1 Nisaea sp.
CGGTGCCGATAAGCGGTGGTGCGAACAGCTTATATCGACCGTTGCAAACAGTGCCTTCATTTTGAGGCGGCGCTTGATCTTTCGCGCGCTAACTTTCCGACAACGCATTTGGGGCTTGAAGCTGAAGTAGCAGTTTCATATGGTATCTCGTGACACAAATAGATGTCATATCCAACTGGGATAAAAGCCTTGGGAGGCGACGAATGAATAAATTTATGATGAGCGCAGCGGCGGTTGTAGCGGTTGCAGGCTTGAGTGGCGTCACCGTCGCCGAAGCCAAAACATGGAATCTGTCCGTTTGGGGAAAAAAGCGGGCTTTCACGATGGGCATCGAGCAGATGGCCGCATATGTCGAAGAGAAGTCCGGCGGTAAGTTTAAAATTCGTATCGGCTATGGCAGCCAATTGTCGAAGCCAAAAGAGAATCTGGACGGCATTAAATTGGGCGCTTTCCCAATGGCGATGTTCTGCTCGTCTTACCATCCAGCCAAAACGCCGACTTTGAGCGGCCTTGATCTGCCGTTTTTGCCAATTGCAAACTTCGATGTGCAGCGTAACGTCAGTGAAGCGTATTACGCGCATCCATCAGTGATTGCAGATTTGGCCAAATGGGACGCCAAATTTGTCATGTCATCGATTTTGCCGCAATACGAGTTCATGGGTAAAGGCGACGCGCCAACCACCATTGCGGCGTGGAGTGGCAAGCAGGTGCGTGCCCTTGGTGGCATGGGTAAGGCGATGGCCGCTGTCGGTGCCGTGCCAGCAACCGTGCCAGCGCCTGAGACCTATTCTTTGGTTGAGCGTGGTGCCGTTTATGCGGCGTCATGGCCGTTCACCTACGCGCATGTGGCTTACAAGCTGCACGAGATTTCAGATTGGTTCACCTCGAACATGTCACTTGGTAGCGCCAACTGCCCATTGGTTGTGAACACCAAAGCGTGGGACAAGTTGGAGCCAGAATATCAAAAGCTGATCATGGAAGCTAAAGAGTCAGCTTATGGTGCGCTGAAGTCAGCTTATGCCGAAAAAGATGCTGTGAACTTGCCAATGCTGCGCGAAAAGCTGACCGAAGTTAAATATTCGGATGCCGACTTGAAGGCTCTGCGGGCTGCGGGTGGTAAGCCGATCTGGGATGCCTGGATTTCGGATAGTGCCAAAAATGGTGTGCCCTCACAGGAGCTTTTTGACCTCATCGTTAAAACAGCTGAAGGCAGCTAATTCATTTAGTTGCTGTTGTGAAATTGTGATTGCGCGCCGGGTCTAACCTCGGCGCGCTTTTCCTCTATTTTCCTGGGAGCTTTGGATGGTCACGGTGAATGACGCCAACGATGGTGCAATGCTGGCCACTGCCAACCGTTTTTATTCGATTTTTGAAGATGTCTTGGCGTGGATCTCGGCGATTGGTATTTTCTTGCTGATGTTTTTTGGCACGGCGCAAATCGTCATGGCCAAACTGTTTAACTATCCGATTTTTGGCTATATCGACCTGGTTGAACAATCGATCGCGCTGTTCGCGTTTTTAGCGGTGGCCTATTGTCAACGCCTCGGCGGACACGTGCGTATGGAATTAATCATTTCGCGCTTCAGTGGGCGGACATTCTGGTTTGCTGAAGTCTTATCAATCCTTGCGTCTATGGTGTTCGTCGCGTTGATGATCTCGCCAAGCTACGGGCATTTTTTGCGGGCCTGGGAAGCAGGTGATTCGTCGATCAACGCTGAAATTGCCATCTGGCCGACCAAGCTCATGGTGCCAGTGGCGTTATCAATTTTATGGCTGCGCTTACTGCTGCAGTTCTTTGGTTACTTCCGCTTGTTTTTAAACCCCAACGCCGCGCCAATCGCGGTGCCGTTAGTGTTGGCCGTTGAAGAGCAAGCCGAGGGGGAAATTCAAGATGCCCTTGGAGATGATTTTAAAGCTGGTGAAAACGAGGGGTCCAAAAAATGATTGAGATGGAACCCTTAACAATCGGCGTCATTGGTATTTTTGCGCTGATGGGCCTGGTGTTTATCGGCGTGCGGGTGTTTATCGCCGCAGGTGCTGTTGGCATGGCTGGTCTGGTGGCCATTATTGGTTGGGACGCCGGTGTTGGCATGGCGGGAACAATCCCGCATTCAAAATCGCTGACCTATGTGTTGAGCGTGCTGCCAATGTTTATTCTCATTGGCTACCTGGCCTTTCACGCCGGTATGACTGCCGCAGTGTTTGAGGCGGCCCGTAAATGGCTTGGCTGGTTGCCGGGTGGCTTGGCGGTGGCGACGGTGTTTGCAACGGCTGGCTTCGCCGCTGTTTCAGGGGCCTCGACCGCGACAGCTGCGGTGTTTGCACGAACCGCGATTCCAGAGATGCTGCATCACGGCTACGATCGCCGGCTTGCCGCTGGTGTGGTTGCCGCAGGTGGCACCCTGGCGTCGCTTATTCCGCCAAGTGCGATTTTGGTGCTTTACGCCATTATCGTTGAGGAATCAGTGGGCCAATTGCTGCTGGCCGGCTTTATCCCGGGCATTATCTCAGCGGTGATTTATGCCGCGATTATTGTTGGCCGGGTGATGGTATCGCCTGAACTCGCCCCCCAAACGGAACGCTTCCAGCTGTTTCCAGCGTTGAAAGCCACGCCGGGCACGTGGCCTATTGTTGCTGTGATCGCGATTATCTTTAGCGCCATCTACAACGGCTGGGCAACCCCAACCGATGCCGGGGCCTTGGGAGCTTTTGTGGTCTTTTCGGTGGCCTTATATCGCGGCATGACAGCCAATAAGCTGAAAGAAGCTTTGCTGGAAACGGCCAAACTCACAGTCATGATTTTCTCGATCATCTGGGGTGTTTTGGTGTTTGTCCGCTTCATGGGCTTTGCGGGTCTGCCAGCAGCCTTTGCTGACCTGCTCACCGGTCTGGACATGTCGCCAACCCTGATCATCATTATGATCCTGATCGGCTATGCCATCCTCGGCATGTTCATGGATGGTATTGGCATGCTGTTGCTGACTTTGCCGATTGTTTATCCAGCGGTCATTGCCCTTGGCTATGATTCCATTTGGTTTGGGATCATCGTCGTGAAAATGGTGGAGGTGTGCTTGATTACGCCGCCCATTGGACTGAACTGTTACGTGGTTCACGGGGTCAGGCCGGATATACCATTGCAGGATGTTTTCAGAGGTATCGGCTTGTTCTTTATTGCCGATATTCTGACGGTTGCCCTGTTCATCGCCTATCCAGAGATCATTACCTGGTTGCCAGATCTTGTTGCTGGTCGCGGCTAATGCCTGGGGTTAAAGCGGCGTTAACATGAACACAGATATGCGCGCCCTGTTGTTTGATCTCGATGGAACTGTTTATCGTGGCACCGATCCAGTGCCAGGAGCGGCAGATTTCATCAACGAACTTGCAGGGCGCGGAATTCGTGCTTTGTTTGTCACCAACCGCGCTAACCGCAGTGCGGCGGCTGTTGCAGACCATCTCCGGGATCTTGGCATCGCCTGTGACGGCGATGATGTGATTACCTCAGCTGAGGTTGCTGCAACGGCCGTGCGGGGAAAAAAAGTCTTCATGATCGGCGAGCCAGCGTTGGCGGAGGCGCTGCGCCGATGTGATGTGACGTTATGTGATCGCGGCCAAGCGATTGATGCCGTGGTCATGGGTTTTGATCGCGCAATCAATCTTGAAAAATGTATTACGGCCACGCGCGCGGTCCTTGAGGGCGCCGAATTAATTGCCACCAACCCCGATGTGTTGGTTAACCGCGAAGACGGCGTGACGCCAGGCAACGGGGCCTTTGTCTCGATTATCGAAACGGCCACAGGAAAGGCTGCCAAGGTTATGGGAAAGCCGCACCCGGCAATTGTTGAATTGGCCCTCCAGCGCGCCGGTGTCAGCGCCGCTGAAGCGGTCATGATCGGCGATAATTTGGCCACCGATATTGCCGCTGGGGCCAGTGCAGGGCTGCGCACGGCGTTAATTCTTACAGGTGTGTCTGGCCGCGCCGATGCCGATAGCTTCACGCCAGCCCCAACCTGGGTTGTTGCTGATTATGAGGCGTTATCAGAGGCTTTATTGCCGCGATAACCATTCAGTAAATATACTTGAAGGGGCTTGTGCACGCTTGCCTGCTCGGGTGGGAGGAGATCTGCAAGGCGCTGGAAGGTGTCAAATTTTCGCGTGATCGTCGCCACCGCAGGGTCGCCCCAACGGGCGATCAGAAGCACCTGATCGGCAGGCGTGTCGGCATAATCACGGGTCAATTCATAGTGATGGTGGGTGAAATCATCATAGTTCCACATCAAGAATGCCGCTGTCGTGGCATCATCGCGAAGGTAATACAGCAGGCTGGCCATGACCTTGCGATCATCAAGCAGTAATTGGTGGTTTGGATGATTTGCCAACCTCACCGTCACCTCGGCAGCAAAATCAGGCCACCCATAAAGCCGTGCCAAAGGATCGCGATCACCGGGTGGGCGCAGGCTGGGGTAACCTGCAAGCAGCACCCAAAGCGTCAACATCACTGCCACATGCAGACCAAAGGAAAGCCGCCGCCAGAGCGCCGGGCCGCGTTCTAACAACACCATCGTTGCCAAGATGGTGGCCGCCGGATAGGCCGTCGCCGCCCAGTTGGCGTTCGCCCGCGACAAAAAAGCTTGGCCCATAATGACCACCAAAATAGGCACAGAAAAAGCCAGCAAAAGATCGTGACGGTAAAGATTTTTAAACGGCTTACGGCGCACGATGGCAAAACCAAAAGCGACAGCGATGATGGGGCCGATAACACCAAATTGCTCGCCCACAAAACGCAACGCATTGAGCGGTTGAAATAACCCGCCACCGAGATTGGCATTGGCCCCAAGATGGCCAACGGTTGCCCAGCTATGTGTCTGATTCCACATCAGATTGGGTATAATGATCATGATTGCCAGGATAAGGGCCGCCCATAGACCGGGCCGGCGCAGTAACGGCCGAGCTGCCGGTTGCAGTGTCATGTGTACGGCGATGCCCAGGAAAAAATACGCCATGGCATATTTTGACAGCAACCCAAAGCCAAGCGACACGCCGAGGATCACAAACCAGTGGCGGCCGCCACCGTCCAATAGCCGCAGATAGGCCAGCAGTGCCATCGACCAACACAGCAACAATGCGATATCTGTTGAAACCAGCTGGCTCGAAAAGCTGACAGCAGGCAATGTCAGGTAAGTTAAGCCAGCCCAAAAGCCAAGGCGGGCACCGCCAAGATGTTTGGCGATAAAAAATAAAACCACGCTGGTGGCGCCGTGTAACAACGGTGAGGGCAGGCGAACACAAGCCTCACCATCGCCGCAAACGGCGGTGCTTGCGGCGATCAGATAGGCAACCATCGGCGGTTTACTGAAATAGCCCCAATCGAGTTTCTGTGCCCAACTCCAATACTGCGCCTCATCACCGCCAAGGTTGATATCGCTGGCAATCAAAATGGCAATCCGGGCCAGTGTCACTGCCGCAATCGCCACCAATAGCCAAACCAGCCAGGGGTGTTTGTGATCGTGAGGGGTTGCGACGTCCGTCAAATTCTTGTCCTTAGGCAAATCCAGCGCCTTTGTATCAGCGACCGGCAAGATACGTCAGTGACGACGATGGGTCCACTCGGTTGATTTGGTGCGGCGGCCCGACTACTGTGCGTATTCACGATCTCGGAGGTCTTCATGAGTGCATCACCAGATAACGGAAAATTGGATTTGGCGTCGCTGTTCCCAGCGACAAACCGGGACCAATGGCAAGCCCTTGTGGCGACGGCATTAGGTGACCGTGATTTTGAGAAAGCCTTGGTCACGCAAACTTATGAAGGTCTCGATTTACAGCCCATTTACAGCCAGGATGATGCTGTTAATGCAGGGGCGGCAACACGAAATGCGCATGCGTTGGGGCGGACTGCCAGCGGCTGGGAAATCCGCCAGACTGTTGAGCATCCAGAAGCTGCAGCGGCAAACAGGCAGATTTTGCAAGAATTACAGCGGGGTGCCATGGCGGTTAGCATTGCGATGAACACCGCGTCGCATATGCCAGACGACACCGCACGCGGCGTCTGGATCCCTGATTCAGCCGCATTAGCGGTTGTTTTGGAGGGTTTATATCTTGATGCGGTGCGCATTGCCTTTCAACCTGGCGCGGACTTTGCGGGGGTCGGTGCTGTAATTGTTGCCTATCTGCAGGATCAAAAAATTACAGAAGAAAGCGTGCAAATCCATTTTGGGGCGGACCCCCTTGGGGCACTGGCGGCAACCGGCAGCTTGCCGCAGAGCTTGCCAGTGGCGCTTGAGGCGTTGGCGGAACTGGCCGGTTATTCAGCGGCGCACCTGCCGCAGTCGCGGGCGGTGGC
>JBELLC010000105.1:0-8197 GCA_042088965.1 Nisaea sp.
TGATCCTCGCTGATTTGGAAAAAAGCTAATGCCAAACAGCACCTTAATTGAGGTTGCTTGACGCCCCACCTACGGCCTCATAGACTCGCACTCAACATGAAGCACCGTCGCCGAGGATGGATGTCTGTTGCGGGGCGTGCTGACTTAATTTCAAGGAGACGTTAATGTCTACACTACCTGTTACTGACGATAATTTCTCTGATGACGTGCTGCAGTCATCAAAGCCCGTTTTGGTCGATTTTTGGGCCGAATGGTGTGGTCCATGCAAAACGATTGCGCCGGCACTGGAAGAGATTGCAGGCGAAATGGCCGGGCAATTGACGGTTGCGAAACTGAACATTGATGATAATCCAAAAACCCCGCAACAGTTTGGGGTGCGCGGTATTCCGACCCTGATGCTGTTTAAAGATGGCGAATTGGCAGCAACAAAGATTGGGGCTCTGCCAAAAACCCAGTTGAAGGATTGGATTGCGTCGGTCCTGTAATTTACGACATTTAATTACGAGCAAAAACGCGCTGCCGGATCGGCAGTGCGTTTTTTAATGATGTGTCGCCAGGATATAACCTGCCAAGTAAAGCGAGCCGGCAATTAAAATCCGCACCCCTTCAGGGAATTGGGTTTGCAGGTTATGAACGGCCTCTGTGACAGATGGCGATGTGTCAACGGCGAGATCCATAGCGGATAATTGGGCGGCAATCTCAGTCCCTGTAAGGGCATTTTCCTGCTCTGGAATTGTCACCGTTCGGATGGCCGCAACGGGCACATCGAGGGCTGTGAAAAAAGCTTTTGGATCATGGCTGTTGAGGCTGCCGTAAATCAACGCAATGGGGCGTTCTGGCTGACTTTGCTGCCAAGTCTTAATATGCGCGCCAATGACAGCTGCACCGCCTGCGTTATGGCCGCCATCAAGCCATAGATCGCTGGGCGCGTTGAGGCATGCAAGTAGCGGCCCCGCCGTCAAAGCCTGAAGGCGGGCAGGCCAGCGTGCATTGGTTAGGCCCGCAGCCAAGCTTGACGGATCAAGTTTGAACCCGACCCGCTCTGCTGGGCGGTGATCTTCAAAGGCATGCAGCGCTGCCAGCGCACAGCCTGCATTAATCGCTTGGTGGGCACCAATCAGGCTTGGGGCTGGTAATTGATATTCTTGCGGTGCGTGGTTTTTACCTCGCCAGCTAAATGTCAATCCAGTCGCGTGAAATTCTGCTGTCCAATCGCGATCTTGCAGGTAAAGCGGTGTCCCAAGACGTTCGGCTTGATCAACAATAACCTCCATGGCGGCGGCAGGTTGCGGCGCAATCACCGCTGGTACGCCTGAACGCAAAATTCCAGCTTTGGCATGAGCGATATCTTGCAGCTCTTGGCCCAGGAAATGTTGGTGATCAATCGAAATGGGGGTGATCACAGAAACCGCGGGTGTGGTCACCACATTGGTTGAATCGAGGCGTCCCCCGAGGCCGGTTTCAAGGATCAACAAATCACCCGGGGTTTCCGAAAAGGCAAGCAATGCCGCTGCTGTGGTGATTTCAAAAAACGTAATGGGCGCGCCTGCATTGGCTTGCTCACAGCGCTTTAAAACTTCCTCAAGGGCGCCGTCATCAATGGCTTGACCGGCCAACTCAATCCGTTCATTGAAACGCACAAGATGAGGGGAGATATAGGCATGCGTGCGCAGCCCACTGGCCGCCCCCAAAGCCCGCAAAAATGCCAATGTTGAGCCCTTACCATTGGTGCCAGCGATATGAATAACGGCTGGTAATTGCTGCTGTGGGTTGCCAATAAGCGCTAAAATGCGCCACATACGATCCAGATTAAGATCAATTTTTTTGGGGTGCAGCGATAACAGTCGGGCGAGAATTTTATCTGCCTCGGGCGCTGCCGGCATGGGGGGATTATGCGACAACGCTGCTATCGGCTTCTGGGCTGGGTAAGGCCGTCAGAGACGCGGTACCCGGCTGACCGGTGAGCAGACCCAAAACCTGGATCAGTTTGTCCCGCAGCGCGGCCCGCTCAACCACGATATCCACCATCCCATGGTCCAACAGGTATTCAGCGCGCTGAAAACCGTCAGGCAAATCTTCGCGAATCACATCTTTGATCACCCGTTGCCCGGCAAAGCCGATGATGGCCCCCGGTTCGGCCAGATGCAGGTCACCAATCATCGCAAAAGAGGCAGTGACACCGCCCGTTGTTGGGTCGGTCAGAACCACGATAAAGGGCAGGCGGGCTTCTTTTACAGCGTCCACAGCTAATACCGTGCGGGGCATTTGCATGAGGGACAAGATCCCCTCTTGCATGCGCGCACCGCCAGAGGCTGGAAAGACGATCAGCGGCGCACCCGCACTAACAGCGGCCTCACTGGCGCGAACAAGGGCATTACCAACGGCAATGCCCATGGAGCCGCCCATAAAACTAAAATCAAAAACAGCAATAATGGTTTGACGGCCACCAACGAGGCCATCTGCAACAATAATCGCATCGCTGTGCTTGGTTTTGCCCTGAGCTTCTTTCAAGCGATCTGTATAGCGTTTGCGATCTTTAAATTTTAGCGGATCAGCAATATTTTTGCTGAGCTGAAGAGGATCATATTTACCCTCATCAAACAGCAGTTCCAAGCGTCGTTCAGCACTGATTCGCCCATGGTGATTACAATGCGGACAGACATTTAGGGTCTCTTCTAACTCGCGATGAAAAATCATCTGGCCGCAATTAACGCATTTGTGCCATAGGTTATCAGGCACATCCCGGGTCTGCACCAAGGCTTTGATTTTCGGCAGAACCGAATTTGTCAGCCAGTTCATGTGGACCCCTTATATGCCGCCAAATCTTTAGCCCTCAGATTTGCGCTGTTGTGTGCCTTTGGCCAAGGCCGAAACAAATGATAACACATCATCAACAGTTGCCGCCGTGGCCTTACCGGATGTGTCTAAACTATCGCGGATTTTGTCAACCACTGCAGAGCCAACAATCGCCGCATCAGCAACCGATGTGATGGCCGCAACATCATCCGCTGTTTTGATACCAAAGCCAACAGCGACAGGCAAATCTGTATGGCTCTTCAGCCGCTTAACAGCTGCGGCGGCAAGGTCGCGTGGCACAGTCGCTGTGCCGGTAATGCCCGTAATCGAGACATAATAAACAAAGCCCGAGGTATTCTGTAACACTGTTGGCAGGCGCTGATCATTGGTTGTTGGCGTTGCCAGGCGGATGAACGGCAGCCCCCGATCGAGGGCAGGAATGCATAATTCGCGGTCTTCTTCTGGTGGCAGGTCGACAACGATCAGACCATCGGCCCCGGCATCTATGGCGGCACTTAAAAAAGCCTCAACACCAAAGCGATAGATCGGGTTGTAGTAGCCCATCAAGACGACAGGTGTGGTCTGGTCTTCGGCCCGAAACGTTTTCAGCGTTTCCAGCGTAGATGCCAAAGTGGCACCGCTGTTTAGCGCCCGTAAGCTGGCGGCTTGGATTGAGGGGCCATCTGCCATCGGATCCGAAAACGGCATCCCAAGTTCAATCATATCCGCGCCAGCTGCTGGCAAGCCCTTGAGAATTTCCAGACTGGTTTGCGGATCCGGATCGCCTGCGGTGACGAAAATACCAAGGCCGCCGCGATCTGCGTCTGTCAATCCTTGGAACAGTTTTTCAAGGCGGGCAGATGTATAGCTCATACTTCCAACAACCCCATATCATCGAGCATCGGCAGGACGGCTTCCAAGTCTTTGTCGCCGCGCCCGCACAGGTTCATGACAACGATATGATCCGCAGGCAGGTCGCCAATGATTTTGCCGGTATAGGCCAGCGCATGGCTTGGCTCTAAGGCGGGAATAATCCCCTCTAAACGCGAGCATAACGCAAAGGCTTCCAATGCCTCGGTATCTGTGGCGCTTTCATAACGCACCCGGCCCGAATCCCGCAGCCAAGCGTGTTCGGGGCCAATACCTGGATAATCTAAACCCGCTGAAATGGAATGCGCCTCGGTGATTTGACCATCGTCGTTTTGCAGTAAATAGGTACGGTTACCGTGCAAAACGCCGGGCCGCCCGCCCGCAAGTGAGGCCGCATGCTGGTCGGTATCGACACCGTGTCCGGCCGCTTCAACGCCAATAATCTCAACCTCTTCATCATCTAAGAAAGGATGGAACAGCCCCATCGCATTCGAGCCACCACCAATACACGCGATGAGCGTATCAGGCAGCCTGCCGGCACCTTCAAAGGCTTCTAATTGCCAGCGTAATTCTTCGCCAATGACCGATTGAAAATCGCGCACCATGGCGGGGTAGGGGTGTGGTCCTGCAACAGTGCCAATAATGTAAAAATGTGTTTCAGCTTTTGAAACCCAAGCGCGTAAGGCTTCGTTCATGGCATCTTTAAGGGTCCCTGAGCCTGATGTCACCGGTACAACGGTCGCCCCAAGCAAGCGCATGCGGTCCACATTTGGTTTCTGGCGGCGCACGTCTTCGGCCCCCATATACACTTCGCATTCCATGCCAAATAGTGCGCAGGCTGTGGCCGTCGCAACACCATGCTGTCCAGCCCCTGTTTCTGCGATGATTTTGGTTTTTCCCATGCGCCGGGCCAATAATGCCTGGCCCATCACGTTATTGATTTTGTGGGCACCGGTATGGTTCAGCTCATCGCGCTTAAAATATAGTTTGGCGCCGCCGAAAAAAGCGGTTAGCCGAGCGGCCAGAAAAAGTGGGCTTGGACGGCCAATATAATGTTGTTTGTAATAGTCAAACTCATCCTCGAAAGCAGGATCATCTCTGGCTTCAAGATAGGCTTTTTCCACATCTAGAACCAGCGGCATCAAGGTTTCAGCGACAAAGCGGCCACCAAAGTTGCCAAAATGACCATTCTCATCTGGGCCGTTGCTAAACGAGTTTAAATTTGTGCTCATGGGTTCTATCCAAGCAATCTCTGCGCGCCCGACCTGTCGCGGGTTACGGCCCCGCATAATGGGGATGTTAAAGCCTTGGCGCAAGCGGTCCGTCACCGCTTAGACGCCTAAGTGCTCAATTTACTTTACCATTTCTGTATTTTTTGACGGCGGTTTGGTTTTTCCGCTACTTGGCTCCACGATATCAAACGCCAATTTTTTATCATCAATCTTCACCTTGACCAGGCCGCCTTTTGTTAATTTGCCGAACAATAACTCTTCGGCCAGTGGCTTCTTGATATGCTCTTGGATGACGCGTGCCAGTGGCCGCGCACCGTATAGCTTGTCATATCCCTTATTCCCCAGCCAGGTGCGTGCCGCGGCGGTCAACTCAAAAGTCACATCCCGGTCGGCCAATTGGGCCTCTAACTGCATGATGAATTTATCCACCACCCGGGCAATAATCTCTGGGCCAAGATTCTTGAACGGGATAATGCTATCAAGGCGGTTGCGGAATTCCGGGGTAAACATCCGGTTAATGGCCTCCGCATCATCACCTTCACGCTTATTATTGGCGAATCCAACCGCTTCTTTGGCCAAATCAGTGGCCCCGGCATTGGTGGTCATGATAACAATGACGTTGCGGAAGTCGACCGATTTACCGTTATGATCGGTTAGTTTGCCATGGTCCATGATCTGCAATAACACATTGAATAGATCTGGATGGGCCTTTTCAATTTCATCCAGCAGCAACACGCAATGGGGATGTTGATCAATGCCATCGGTGAGCAGGCCACCTTGGTCAAAACCGACATATCCTGGAGGCGCCCCAATCAATCGCGAAATGCTGTGACGCTCCATATATTCCGACATATCGAAGCGCACCAATTCAATTCCCAAAATCTTCGCCAATTGCCGCGCAACTTCGGTTTTACCAACGCCGGTGGGGCCTGAAAACAGGTAGTTTCCAATCGGTTTTTCCGGCTCACGCAGGCCCGCGCGGGAGAGTTTAATGGCACTCGACAACGCCTCAATGGCTTGATTTTGACCAAACACAACGGTGCGCAGGTCTCGGTCCAAATTCAGCAGCACTGTTTTGTCGTCGGTGGACACGCTTTTCGGCGGGATTCGCGCGATTTTGGCCACCACAGCTTCGACGTCTTTGACACTGATGGTTTTCTTGCGCTTGCTTTCGGGCAGCAGCATTTGAGCGGCCCCAACCTCATCGATGACATCGATGGCTTTGTCGGGCAATTTCCGGTCGCCAATGTACCGGGCGGCCAGCTCAACAGCCGTTTTGATGGCCTCATTGGTATAGCGCACCTTGTGATGCTCTTCGTAATAAGGCTTTAGGCCTTTGAGGATTTTGATGGAATCATCAATCGACGGCTCGTTGACATCAATTTTTTGGAACCGGCGCACCAGGGCGCGGTCTTTTTCAAAATGGCTGCGGTATTCTTTGTAGGTGGTTGAGCCCATGCACCGCAGCGTGCCGCCCTGTAGCGCAGGTTTTAACAGGTTTGAGGCATCCATCGCGCCGCCAGAGGTGGCGCCAGCACCAATGACTGTATGAATTTCATCGATGAAAAGGATGATGTTTGGATCGCGTTCGATCTCTTTAACGACCGCCTTAAGGCGCTCTTCAAAATCACCGCGATAGCGCGTGCCCGCTAGCAAAGCGCCCATATCCAGGGCGTGAATTTTGGCTTCCGACAAAACTTCTGGCACGTCGCCGTCGACAATCCGCTTTGCCAAGCCTTCGGCGATGGCTGTTTTACCCACACCCGGGTCACCGACGTAAAGCGGGTTATTTTTGGTCCGGCGGCAAAGAATTTGAATGGTCCGGTCTACCTCAAAAGCACGGCCAATCAGCGGGTCAATTTTGCCCTCGCCGGCCTTGCTGTTCAAATCAACACAATAGGCGTCGAGCGCGTCAGAGCCACTTTTATTGGCACCCTCTTCGCCTGGCGCTTCATTGCCCTCGCTCTCGGCGCTGCGTTCTTCCTCGCTGCTGTGGACTTTCGCAATCCCATGCGAAATATAATTGACGGCGTCAAAGCGCGACATGTCTTGTTCTTGCAGGTAAAAAACTGCGTGGCTTTCGCGCTCGGAAAAAAGCGCTACCAGCACATTGGCACCCGTGACTTCTTCGCGTCCCGAGGATTGCACATGAATGACAGCGCGTTGGATGACCCGCTGAAAACCGGCAGTTGGCTTTGCCTCATCATGTTCATCGCCGACCAAATTCGCCAATTCAAGCGTGATGTAATTGCGCAAGTCCGCGCGCAAGCGCTCAATATCGACACCGCAGGCACGCAAAACAGCAATCGCGTCTTGATCATCGGTGAGGGCCAGCAGCAGGTGTTCGAGGGTTGCATATTCATGGCGCAGCTCATTGGCCTGGTCCAGCGCACGGTGCAATGTAACTTCAAGGGTTTTGGATAACATTTGGTTACGCCTTTTCTAGTGTGCATTGCAGCGGGTGTTGATTTTGGCGGGCAAAATCCATGACCTGGGTGACCTTCGTTTCTGCAACTTCGTAGGTGAAGACACCGCAAATGCCGACCCCCTTTTGGTGCACATGCAACATGATCTGGGTGGCTTGCTCGGGACTCATGGCGAAAAAACGCTCAAGCGCATGAACCACAAATTCCATCGGCGTATAATCATCGTTCAACATCAACACCTTATACATTGACGGTTTTTTCGTCTTTGGACGGGTTTTGACGGTGACGCCGGTTTTGCCACCATCATTATCGTTATCATTATTCTGGTCATTATCAGCCATCGGCGCGCAACTATCTTCTCTGCGGTTTTTCCGAACTCTGCTTATCAGAGCATGAGTATCATATGTGGATTTTGCGCGATCCGAAAAGACCCCAAGCGCAGGTTTTACAGATTTGTCTGGGGACGAGGGCAAAGATAACCTCGGCGGCGCGCCGAAACGCGCCGCCACAATCACGCCATTCAATCGGTAAGGTTCTGTTATGTCACGCCTATTATAAAAGCGCGCCAAAACTCAAGGCTTGTGCCCCGATAGTGGCTTCTGTACCTCAACCGCAGTCTCACCACTTATTTTTGCGATTTTTGTGACATCACTCAACAGTGTGCTTAACGCATCAGTTGTATAAGCGTGCTGTTTTTGAACAATTTCATGCCAATTTTGCGCGGCCAAAATCTCTCGACTAAGGTCAGCGCTCTTTGACAGTGATTTTGCTGTCGATGCAGCCCAAACGTCTGCTGCGGAGCCGAAGCCGCCCTGCCAGATCATCCAAGCTTGCAAAACGGCGTCAAAGGGCGATGGCGACGCTGGTGCAGCG
>JBELLC010000105.1:8297-10618 GCA_042088965.1 Nisaea sp.
GATCATCCAAGCTTGCAAAACGGCGTCAAAGGGCGATGGCGACGCTGGTGCAGCGGGAGCTGTTTTGGTCGCTTTTGCGACTGCCGGTTTTGTGGCCTTTTTCGCCGCGACTGGTTTGGCCGCTGCTGGTTTCGTCGCGACTGGTTTCGCCGCAGTTGGTTTCGCCGCAGCTGGTTTTGCTGCGACTGGTTTCGCCGCAGCTGGTTTCGCTGCAGCTGGTTTCGCCGCAGCTGGTTTCGCTGCAGCTGGTTTCGCCGCGATTGGTTTCGCCGCTGCTGGTTTTGCTGCAACTGGTTTCGCCGCGGCCGGTTTGGCCGCTGGCTTTGCCATTTCGGGTTTGGTGCTTGTTTGCCCGCCAATGGCCGAGACGGTCGTGGGTGTTGGTTTTGTCGCCGCTGGTTTGTTTTGCGACGATGGTGTGTCAGTTGCGGCTGCGACCGCAGGCTTGGCGCTGGCGCGAGGCGTTTCAGGTTTTGCCATAGCTAAACTCCATGTCTGGATAACCGTGGTGTTATGTGTCCATTATGAAATCAATGTTTTTGCACTCGTTATGCTGCGATGCAAAAACGCCATCTCACAGTAAACATTGATGGAAATACCATATCATATTGCATTGCACAATATAATGAAATTATCGAGGTAAGGCTTTGGCAATAAATCATAAATTGATTTTTATAATTTATTCATTGCTTTAGCTTCGTTTTTTCATGTATTTTATAACATGGGAATTGGTGTGGAGCGGCAGTGATGGTCGGTATTTGGCCTTTTATGCGCCCAAGGTGGCGAAAACGGCTGTTGCCCGTGCTGGCAATGGTTTGTTTGGCGCTGACGATGATCAATCTGTCTGCTGCCAGCGCTGCCGCACCCAAATATGCGGCGATTGTGATCAATGGGGACACGGGCCGTGTTCTGCATTCGCGCCAAGCGGACAGTCGACGTTACCCGGCATCGCTCACGAAAATTATGACACTTTATATGGTGTTTGAGCGATTGCGTGATGGCAAGATGTCCCTGTCAACGCGCCTGAAGGTCTCGCGCCGTGCGGCCCGTCAACCGCCCTCTAAATTGGGTTTGGCCGTTGGCGATACAATCACTGTTGAGCAGGCCATTAAAGCATTGGTCACCAAATCGGCGAATGATGTCGCTGCGACAGTTGCTGAAAATATTTCTGGCAGCGAGTTGTCTTTTGCTAAGGCAATGACTCGGCGGGCGCGGTCCCTTGGCATGACACGGACAAACTTCAGAAATGCGTCAGGCTTGCCGAACCGCCGGCAAATCAGTACGGCACGCGATATGGCCACGCTGGCAATCGCTATCCAACGCGACTTCCCCCGGTATTATAAATATTTTAAAACCCGCAGCTTTCGATTTCGGGGGCGTGTCTATCGTAACCACAATCGTTTGCTTGGGCGTTATGAGGGTACAACGGGCATTAAAACGGGTTATATTGGCTCCTCCGGTTTTAACCTTGTGGCCTCTGTTAATCGCAGTGGTCGACATTTGATAGGGGTGGTTTTTGGCGGCCGAACAGGGCGGAGCCGGGATCGCCAAATGGTAAGGCTGTTGGATAAAGGGTTTAAGCGGTTGCCGGTGGTCATGGCCGCAGCGAAGCCGCCTTTACCGCAGCCGCGTCCAGGCGCTGCTGTTGCTGCGATTGCGGTACCTGCAACTGCGCAGACTGGAACGGCAACGCCGACGATGGCGCGGGTGGTCGCGTCAGTTGATCGTCCTTCGGCTGAACTTGGCCTTTGGGGGATTCAGGTGGGCGCTTACTCGAGCGCGACGCCGGCGACCGAAATTATCCAAAATGCCCGTAAAAAGCTCCCAGACTTGCTTGGTCATACCACTATTTCAGTTGAGGGTGTTGATCGTCCGCATGGTCGCGTTTTTCGGGCGCGGCTGGTTGGTCTGGATGAACGTGGCGCACGTGAGGCGTGTTCGCAATTGCGCCGTCAGGGCCTGCCCTGCATGCCAGTGCCAGCGCCGTTGAAACTGGCGCTGTCCAGTTAACCGCGCTACCCAGGGGGGCTGTCTTTCTGCCTAAACCGCGTCAACGGCGATATCCAACGGAATGGTCACAGGCCCGTCGTTAATCAATTCAACCTGCATATCCCCACCAAATTGACCTGTTTGGACCGTAATGCCGAGCGTCCGCATGGCGTCGCAAAACGCCGAATAAAGCTGCTCACCGCGGGCGGGTGGTGCGGCGGCGATAAAGCTTGGCCGATTGCCCTTTGAGGTATTGGCGGCCAGTGTAAACTGACTGACAATGAGCGCCGATCCTGCACAATCCAAAATCGAGCGGTTCATTTTGCCAGCGT
>JBELLC010000005.1:0-21834 GCA_042088965.1 Nisaea sp.
ATCATTGATGCTTGGCGGTGAGGTGTCGCTCACCATCGCGCCATCAGCGGAAAGTGTTTTGCCGCCCATGACACCGCCAGAGCCTGAGCTGCTAGAACTGGAAATGGCGGTTGGGTCAAAATAATTAGCGATGCCAATTTTCTGCTCTGAGCTGGTGGCGTTGAGCAGCCACAGCAGTAAGAAAAAGGCCATCATCGCCGTCACAAAATCGGCATAGGCAACTTTCCATGCGCCGCCATGGTGGCCGCCATGGCCACCTTTTTTGACTTTTTTGATGATGATTTGCGCGTGACCATCAGCCACTTCATTAATCCCTTGAGGTCATATGTGAGGCACGTCGATAAAGGTTCATTGAAGGATTGCGCTCAAACCGATGGCAAGGCTGCAACTGCTTCCTCAACTTCAAAGAAGGAGGGGCGGTCTTTTGCCATCAGGGTCTTGCGGGCGAATTCAACAGAGACGGCAGGCGCGTAGCCGGACAAATGCGCCAATAAGCCCGTCCGAATGCACTGCATGTATTTCGCATTGGCGTTAAACGTGGCGGTCATGGACGCTGCCAAGGGGCTGACAAACCCATAAGCCAGCAGAATACCCAAGAATGTACCCACCAAGGCGCCCCCAATGAGCTTCCCCAAAACCTCGGGAGGTTCGGTAATTGAGCCCATGGTTTTGATAATCCCGAGCACGGCTGCGACAATGCCAAGCGCCGGGAAACCATCGCCGAGGGTTTGAAAGGCTGAGGCGACTTCGGCGTCCTCGCCATGATGGGTTTCCAGCTCCTCATCCAGCAAATCTGCCAGTTCATGGGGGTTGTCGGTGCCAAGAGTCATCATCCTGAGGTAATCACAAAGGAATTCAAGGGCATGATGATTGTTGACAAAATTGGGAAAGGCTTGAAAAAGCGGGCTGTCTTCTGGTTTTTCAATATGCGTTTCGATGGCGAGCATGCCTTTGGTCTTGGCCAAGCGGAAGATCGCGTACATCAGACCGAGCAGTTCGAGATAATCCGCTTTGCTGTACTTTGGTCCCTTCAAGGCGGTTTTAAAGCCGCTTCCGGCTTTGCCTAAAATATGTTTCGGATTGGCGACAACAAATGCCCCAACACCCGCTCCGCCAATGATCACCAATTCAAACGGTTGCCACAATGGCGCCAGTTTGCCGCCCATCGCCATATAGCCGCCAATCACGCAGACGATGACCACGATCCAACCGATGATAATGAACATATTCTGCTCCGACTGGCAGTTACATACGGCACAACCGATCTAAAAAGACCAATATCAACGTATTATCATGCGGATCACTTCTTTTTGCAAAGAAATTGCGTTATCTGTCTGACAAACAGTCTGTTTTAAACTAAATCGACTAGAGTTAGATTTTTAGGAGTTGCTTTCGTGGTGGCAGATCAAGCGTCGTCGACATCGTTTTCCAGCCGTGATTTTCGCGACGTCATGGGCAGTTTTGCAACCGGTGTCACGGTTGTCACGGCCTGTAGTGACACAGGAGATCTGGTTGGCATGACGGCAAACTCCTTTTCTGCTGTCTCATTAGAGCCACCGTTGGTGTTGTTTTGTATTGATCGGCGTGCCAATTGCTTTTCTGTTTTCAATGCGGCCAGCAGCTTTGCGGTAAATGTTTTAACAGATGCGCAAACGGATGTTTCGGCCGTGTTTGCGTCAACCGATGATGACCGCTTTGCAAAGGTCGGCTCGCAGATTGGCGTGACCGGGGCGCCTGTGATTGACGGCGCGCTGGCAAGCATTGAATGCAACGTCCATGCCCGCTATGACGGCGGTGATCATGAAATTGTCGTGGGCCACGTGCAGCATATGCAGATGTCTGAAGCTGAAAGCCCATTGCTTTATTTTGCCGGTCGCTATCGAACACTTTCAGAATAGCGTGACCTGCGGGGAGGCGCGACGGGATGCATCTGAGCAATGGCAGTTTTCCATTTCCCGATAAAACCGGGACCATTTGGCTTGGGTTTACGGATATTACGCCGCCTGACCCTGAGCGGGTGGTGCTCTGTGTGCATGGATTAACCCGCCAGGCGCGTGATTTTGATGTTTTGGCGCAAGTCTTGGCCGCAGATCACCATGTGATCGCCTTTGATTTGGCGGGCCGTGGTCGCAGCGGCTGGCTATCGGATAAATCGGCTTATCGCCTCGATACTTATATGCGCCATGTAAAAGCATTATTGCATTATCGCGGCCTGACGGAAGTGGTGTGGTTCGGCTCTGGCATTGGCGGCCTGATTGGCATGGCCTTAGCCGCGGAAGAAGACAGTCCGATTAGCCATCTGATTTTGAATGATATCGGCCCCGAAATGGCCCCTGAAGGGGTTGCTAGAATCGCCGCATACGCGAGCGAAAATCCGCATTTCAAGCGGTTAGCGGAAGTGGCAGATTATTTCCGTCAAATCTATGCCCCCTTTGGCCCTATTGAGGATGCAGCTTGGTCGGAACTGACCATTCATGCGATTAATCGCGAAGATACCGGCGGCTATTCTTTGCATTATGATCCTGCCATCGGTGTCGCTTTTGAGGCCGAGCCCTATCCCCGTCAGATGTGGTCACTTTATGATCGGATCTGGCAGCCAACCTTGGTTGTTCGGGGCCGCGACTCTGACGTGCTGACACCTGAAATTGCGGCTGAAATGGCAGAACGTGGCCCGCAAGCTGATGTTGTCGAAATTGCCGGGCGGGGACATTTGCCGCCCATGCTGGAGCGTTGTGAAATTGATATCGTGGCGCGCTGGCTCGCCCAGTTTGTTGTTGAGGATGATGCAGAATCAGAGACTACAGACACAGAAATCGATGCCCCAGAAGATCAGCCGTGAGACCTGTGTTTGACGTCGCCGGAAAGCCGCAAGCGTTTCGGTCAGAATTTCAGGCGCGGGCGCCGTGGTGGGGCGGTCACTTGCAAACGCTGCGAGACCAGTTTTGCGCCATCGGCCCCCTTGCAGCGGATGCGGTCCTCTGCGTGGCGGCAGCAGATGGTTCGGATGATCAGCTTTTGGTGGCGATCAACCGGGCGTTGCCTGACCGTGCTGTTCAGCCTTTGTCGGTCTTGCTCATTCATGGTCTCACAGGGCATCAAGATAGCGCTCAGATTGTGCTGTTCACGGCATATCTGACCGCTCAAGGCTATAACGTCGCGCGGATGAATATGCGGGGGGCTGGTCCGAGCCGAGAGACCTGCGAAGGCCATTATCACGCCGGTTTTGACGCTGATCTTGAACCGCTGACAGCAGCCGTTTCATCGTATTTCGGTGGTGCTGATGCGGTTTTGGCTTTGGGTGTGTCCCTCGGCGGCAGCGTGCTGTTAAATTATATGGCCAAAAATGCGACGGGGGTGGCGGCGGCTGTAACGGTTTCCACCCCGATCAATCTTGCTGCCAGCGCCGAGCGTCTCATCCAACCGCGCAACGCATTTTACCACCGCTGGCTTCTGGCAGAAATGAAACGTGGGGTGGTGGCAGGTAAGGCGCGTGTGTCTCAGGCAGAACGCCAAGCGATTAAAAGCGCCCGAACGGTTGTTCAGTTTGATGATCGCTTCATCGCGTCGCGTTTTGGCTTTGAGGGCGCGCGGGATTATTACGCTCAATGCTCTGCTGCGGGGCAGTTAGCCCACATTCAGAAACCAAGCCTGCTCATCTTTGCGGAAAATGATCCCTGGATCCCGGCACGCGATTATCACACCATTGATTGGCAAAAACTTGCCTCGGTTGAGGCATTGATAACCGCCAGTGGTGGGCATGTGGGCTTTCATGGCCAAGGTCATAAAGCCCCCTGGTCAATCCGAGCGGCAGAACAGTTTTTTAAGCGTGTTATCGGCGCTGATCGGCCATAATGCGACGGGCCGCAGCAGGCGCAAAATAAGTCAAAATACCGTCAGCGCCGGCGCGTTTTATGCAGATCAGGCTTTCCATCATCACCCGCTCAAGATCCAGCCAGCCATGACCGCCCGCCGCCTGTAACATGGCGTATTCACCGCTGACCTGAAAGCCGAATGTCGGCACCCCAAACTGCGATTTGACCCGTGTGATGATATCAAGATAGGGCATGGCGGGTTTCACCATAACCATGTCTGCGCCTTCGCCAAGGTCAAGCTCAACCTCGCGCAATGCCTCCGCACTGTTTGCCGGGTCCATTTGATAGGTCGCCTTTGAGCCGCCAGCAAGATTGCCTGACGAGCCAATCGCCGACCGGAAGGGGCCGTAAAAGCCAGAGGCATATTTGGCGGCATACGCCAAGATTTGCACATGTTCAAAACCGTGTGCATCCAAGCAGGCACGGATGGCGCCAACACGGCCATCCATCATATCCGATGGCGCAATCACATCACAACCAGCGGCAGCCTGCACCAAGGATTGCTGGCAAAGAATTTCAACACTGGCGTCATTGACCACATAATCATCAACAATAATGCCGTCATGGCCATGATCGGTGAATGGGTCGAGCGCAGCATCACAAATCACCCCCAGATTTGGTTGCGCGGCTTTAATCGCGGTGATCGCTTGGCAAACGATATTGTCAGACTGCACGGCCTCGCTACCGTCGCTGTTTTTTAACTCTGCTTCGATGAAGGGAAAAATGGCGACCGCTGGAATGCCCAGCGCCACAGCCTCATCTGCAACACTGGCAAGTTGGTCAATTGAGTACCGCAGGACTCCCGGCAGGGCCTCAATCGGCTGCCGTAAGGCTGTGCCCGTGCGCACAAAAATTGGCCAAATCAGATCATCGGCTGTCAGGCTATGTTCGCGAACTAAACGGCGGGACCAGCTGTGGCGGCGGTTGCGGCGCATTCTGAGTGTTGGAAAGCGACCAACTCCGGGGCGATGTGGCGATTCAGTCGATTTATCAAAGACGGGGTTTTTATGATCGTTGGCCATCGTTGCCAGCTCCACGCTTATTTTTAATCACAATACCGCAAGCTTTCGCTGAATAACACTGCTATTGCCTGTCAGCTTGTCGCAGCGACTCCCCAGCTAACTCTCGGGATGCGGGCCGCGTGGAACCTGCCCGCGTTGACTCGCTTTACTGCCCCGATATAGGTTTTTGCTGTGAGATATCGAGACGCCCCGTTTGAGGAGATGGCAATGGATTTCGCGTTTGACGAAGATCAATCAGCGATTCGTGATTTGGCGCGGAGTTTTGCGGCCGAGGAAATGGCCCCGCAGGCTGCCACCTGGGATGAGCATGAGATTTTCCCTGTGGATGTCTTGCGCCGGGCCGCTGGTCTCGGCTTGGCGACGATATACGTGGGCGAGGAATATGGTGGTAGCGGTCTCGGCAGGCTCGAAGCTGCCATCATTTTTGAAGAATTATCGGCAGGCTGCGTATCAACAGCGGCGTATTTGTCGATCCATAATATGTGTGCCTGGATGATAGATTGCTTCGCGGATGACGCGCTTCGGGCGCGGATTCTGCCACATCTGGCCTCGATGGATTATTTGGCGAGTTATTGCTTAACCGAGCCGGGTGCGGGTTCTGATGCGGCCTCGTTGCGGACCCGCGCGGTGAAGGCAGACAATGGTGATTATGTTTTAAACGGTGCCAAGGCGTTCATATCTGGCGCTGGTGTCAGTGATGTCTATTTGGTGATGGCACGCACGGGGGATGATGGTGCGGGTGGGATTTCCTGCCTGCTGGTTGAAAAAGACACCCCTGGACTGTCATTTGGCAGCAAAGAGCGCAAAATGGGTTGGAATAGCCAACCAACGGCGCAGGTGATTTTTGAAGATTGCCGCGTCCCTGCAGGTAATTTAATTGGCCGTGAAGGTGATGGTTTTAAAATCGCCATGAAGGGGCTGGACGGCGGCCGCATTAACATTGCGGCCTGTTCTTTGGGTGGAGCCGGGGCGGCGATGCAGGCGGCGCAAACCTATATGGGCGAGCGCAGCCAGTTTGGCCGTAAACTGGAAAATTTTCAGGCCTTACAGTTTAAGCTTGCCGATATGGCAACCCATCTTGAAGCGGCGCGATTGATGGTCTATCGGGCCGCCACGAGCCTGCAAGCCGGGGCACCTGATGCCCTGACACATTGCGCGATGGCCAAACGTTTTGGGACCGATCAAGGTTTTGAGATTGCCAATGAAGCCCTGCAAATTCACGGTGGTTATGGATATCTAAGAGATTTCCCATTGGAGCGAATTGTCCGCGACCTGCGGGTTCATAAGATTTTAGAAGGAACTAATGAGATTATGCGGGTGATTATTTCCCGGCAGTTATTGGCCAAATGATGAGTGATTCTGTGCTTTTTGAGGTGACCAATGGCTGGGGGGTGATCACTCTCAACCGGCCAGCGGCGTTGAATGCGTTAACCCTGGAGATGATCCGCCTGATCGCGCCGCAACTTCAGGCCTGGGCAGATGATCTGGCGGTCCAGGCGGTCATGATTACAGGGGCTGGTGACAAAGCCTTTTGTGCAGGCGGTGACGTGGTGGCGATCTATCAAGCCATCCAGGAGGAACAGCGTAGCGGCACGGAAATGCGTCTCACACGTGATTTCTTTTTTGAAGAATATGCGCTGAACGGCCTGATTGCCGCCTTCCCAAAGCCTTACGTGGCCTTGCTCGATGGGATCACCATGGGCGGCGGTGTTGGTTTATCAGCGATGGCGTCGCACCGGGTGGCGGGCGCGCGGTATTTGTATGCCATGCCCGAAACCGGCATTGGCCTTTTCCCTGATGTTGGCGGCGGCTGGTTTTTGCCTAAATTGCCAGACCACATGGGGCTGTATTTGGCGTTGACGGGCGATCGTGTTGGCGCGGGAGATGCTCTTGACCTGGGGTTGGCGACGCATTTTGTCGCTGCCGACCGGTGGGCGCAAATGTATCATGATTTGCAAAATTGTGACTGGCGTGCGCCACCATCAACCGTCATTGATGCTGTCTTGGAAAGCCACCAAGGGCCATCACCAGACGCTAAATTAGCAACACAGCGTGATCACATTAAAAAGCTTTTCGCCGCTGACGATTTCAGGCAACTTTGGAAGGGAGTTGCTGCCGATAGCAGCGCCTTTGCAGAAAAATTGCAGGCGACGTTAGCGACCAAATCACCAACCAGCCTACGGGTGAGTTTTGCGCAGTTACAAAAAGGGGCGGCATGCCAGAACATCGAACAGGTTCTGACCATGGAATACCGGCTATCGCAGCATTCGATGGCAGGGCCTGATTTCAGCGAAGGCGTGCGGGCGCTATTGGTGGATAAAGATAAATCGCCCAAATGGTCGCCGGCGCATGTGCGCGATGTCGGGGATGATCTGGTTGAGCGCTTTTTTAGCCCCATTGGTGGGCGTGATTTAACATGGCCGGATACGCATCTGGGCTGACAATGAAAAAAGGAGCAGGGAAATGACAGCAATCGGCTTTATTGGGCTTGGCAATATGGGCTTGCCAATGGCGATAAATTTGATCAAGGCAGGCCATCAGGTGACAGGGTTTGATCTGAGCGATCAGGCGCTTCAGACCTTTGCGGCGGCGGGCGGGCATGTTGCTGGCGATGCCGCTGCGGCGGCGAAGGCAGGCGAGGTGGTGGTCACTATGTTGCCCGCAGGGCCGCAAGTGCGGCAGGTTTATAGCGAATCGATTCTGCCGGCCGTTCGCAATGCCTTGCTGATTGATTGCTCAACCATTGATGTCGATACTGCGCGCGATGTGGCGGCGATGGCTGCCGAGGGTGGAATGGAAATGCTCGATGCACCTGTATCAGGCGGGACAGGCGGCGCCGAGGCTGGCACGTTGACGTTCATGGTTGGTGGCTCTGCCAGCAGCTTTGCCGCAGCCAAGCCGTATTTAGACGTGATGGGCGCAACCATTGTTCACACCGGCAGTGTTGGGACCGGTCAAGCAGCGAAAATCTGCAATAACATGATCTTGGCAATTTCGATGATCGGTGTGTCTGAGGCGTTTACCATGGGCGAGCGGTTGGGCGTGGATACCCAAACCCTGTTTGACATTACCTCAACCTCATCAGGGCAATGCTGGGCCATTAACGCCTATTGCCCGGTTCCCGGTCCGGTGCCAACGTCACCGGCAAACCGTGACTTCCAAGCAGGCTTCACGGCGGCAATGATGCTGAAAGATCTGCGGCTATCCCAAGACGCCGCTAAGTCATCAAAAACAGCTTCGCCGCTTGGCGCAAACGCGGAAAAGCTATTCAGCGAATTTGTTGACGATGGCAATGGCAGTTTTGATTTCTCCGCCATCATTCGCATGATTCAGGCGCGCTAATCCTCGTATGACGTTGGATCAGGGGGGGGCGCGGCGGTTTCCTGGTATTTTATGTATAAACATTTAAAATTCCGTCATACTGCTATTGCGTATTGACGGAGATCGGGAGGGATCGTGGAAACGAAAGATTATCTTGAGACCATAAATCTCATTGAGCGGCTCCACCGGCAGTTTCTGGAAGTTGTCAAAACAGAACTTGACCGCCACCATATGGCAGATATTAACAACGTTCAGGCGTTGATTTTATTCAATATTGGCAGCGATGAGCTGACGGTTGGTGAATTGACCAACCGGGGGTACTACCTTGGCTCTAACGTGTCATACAATGTGCGCAAAATGGTTGAAAATGGTTATCTGATTCAAGAGCGATCGGCGCATGACAAGCGGTCGATTCGCGTGCGTTTGTCCGAAAAGGGATTGGGGCTGCGTGATTTCATTTCCGAAATGTTTGATCGACAGGCCAAATCCCTTGCCAAACTTGATATCGAAGCGGACGAGCTGCGTAATGCGGCGGAAGCCTATCGGGGCCTTGAGCGGTTTTGGATTGATCTGCTGAATTTCAATCTGCGCGGTGCGGCCAGCGGTCTTTAAAGCAAAACGAGCCATTGAAATTGGCATGGTTTCCATACGCCTGGATTTGATTTAAGTTCCGCGCGTCGCAAGACACTTTGTGTGCTGTTCATTCTGGGGCTGATGATGCGTTTATCGAACTATTTTTTGCCAGTTCTAAGAGAAAATCCAAAAGAGGCTGAAATTGTCTCGCACCGCTTAATGTTGCGGGCGGGCATGGTCCAACAAGCCAGTGCGGGGATTTATTCTTGGTTGCCGCTTGGGTTGCGGGTTTTGAAAAAAATCGAAAATATTGTTCGCGAAGAACAGAACTTGGCGATGGCACAAGAGATTTTGATGCCAACGATTCAATCCGCAGACCTGTGGCGGGAAAGTGGCCGCTATGATGATTATGGCAAGGAAATGTTGCGGATCACGGATCGCCATGAGCGTGATATGCTTTTTGGGCCGACAAATGAAGAACTGATTACAGATATTTTTCGCACCCATGTGCGCTCCTACCGGGATTTGCCATTAAACCTTTACCACATTCAATGGAAGTTTCGCGATGAGGTGCGGCCGCGTTTCGGGGTGATGCGCGGGCGCGAGTTTTTGATGAAAGATGCTTATTCTTTCGACGTTGATTTTGACAGTGCAAGAATGTCTTACAACAAAATGTTTGTGTCTTACTTGAAGACATTTGCGCGGATGGGACTGACCGCTATTCCGATGCAAGCTGACTCTGGCCCGATCGGCGGTGACCTGAGCCATGAGTTCATTATTCTTGCTGATACCGGTGAAAGTGAGGTTTTTTATCATCGCGATTGGGAAGATTTGAACTGGCAAGACACATCAATTGACTACACAGCTGATTTACAGCCGATTGTGGATCGTTGGACCGGCACTTATGCGGCGACCGACGAAATGCACGATGCCGCCAACTGCCCGGTGCCGAGCGCTGATTTGCGCCAGCGGCGCGGTATTGAGGTCGGTCATATCTTCCACTTTGGGACCAAATATTCTGCGCCATTGGGCGCCCGGGTGGCAACTTCTGATGGCAAAGATGTTGATGTCTTTATGGGCTCTTACGGTATTGGCGTGTCCCGGCTTGTTGGCGGCGTTATTGAGGCCAGCCATGATGAAAATGGTATTATTTGGCCATCAGCTGTGGCGCCATTCCATGTTGGGGTGATCAATTTAAAGGTCGGCGATGATGCCTGTGACCAACACGCTGCTGATTTATACGCGCAATTTAATGCCGCAGGCTTCGACGCCTTGCTTGACGACCGCGATGAGCGGGCCGGAGCTAAACTGGCGACCATGGATCTGATTGGCTTGCCATGGCAGGTTATTATTGGCCCGCGTGGGATGAAAAATGGCGTCGTTGAGGTGAAAAACCGGCGCACGGGGGAACGTGCGGAAATGACCCCAGAAGCGGCCATGAATAAGATCACGAATTGATCTGTTAGGGAGATTTCAGCATGGCCTTTGGTGCTGTCGAGCGACTGATCGCGTGGCGTTATTTGAGGGCGCGACGGCAAGAAGGTTTTATCTCAGTTATTGCAGGGTTCTCTTTGTTGGGGATCGCTCTTGGGGTGGCGACGCTGATCATTGTGATGTCAGTGATGAACGGCTTTCGCGCCGAATTACTCAGCCGTATTCTTGGCTTGAACGGACATGTGGCTGTCTATAGCCAAGCTGATGGTATTTCAGGGTTTGATGCCGCTGCACTGCGGATTTCTGAAGTGCCGGGGGTATTTGCGGTCGTCCCGCAGGTTGAGGGGCAAGCCTTGGTGACGGCAAATAAGGTTGCCGCGGGGGTGTTGGTGCGCGGCTTGAGGGCAGGCGATTTAACCGCCAAGGGACCCCTGGCGGATGGGATTACAGCCGCTGCCGCAGAACGCTTTCGTGGCGGCAAAAGTATTCTTCTTGGCAATCGTTTGGGACAACGTCTCGGAGTTGCGGCCGGTGATCGTATCAAGCTGATTTCACCCACCAGCCAGACCACTGTTCTGGGCGGTTTACCGCGGATGAAAACCTATGAAATAGCAGGGCTGTTTGATGTTGGGATGTATGAATATGATAACGGTTTTATCTTCATGCCGTTGCAAGCCGCGCAGGTATTTTTCCAATTAAAAGGCAAAGTTTCCGGTCTGGAAATTATGCTGGAAGACCCCAATCAAGTCGCGGCGCTGACGGATTCGCTGAAAGCCGCGGCGGGAGATGGCCTGTGGGTGCGCGATTGGCGGCAACGTAATTCAAGCTTTTTCAATGCCCTTCAGGTAGAACGCAATGTCATGTTTTTGATCTTGACGCTGATCATTTTGGTGGCGGCGTTTAATGTGATCTCGTCTTTGATCATGTTGGTGAAGGATAAGGGGCGGGGCATCGCGATTCTGCGGACCATGGGGGCCAGTAAAGGCATGGTCACGCGGATTTTTTTCCTTGTTGGTGCCAGCGTTGGCCTCACCGGGACGATCGTTGGCGCCCTGCTGGGTCTGCTTTTCGCTGATAATATTGAGGCCATTCGGGGTTTTTTGGAAGCCATTTCAGGTGCGGAGTTATTCGCCGCCGAGATTTATTTTTTGTCGCGTTTGCCCGCTGAAATTAACCCAGCAGAGGTTACCTCCGTGATCGTGATGGCATTATCCTTGTCTTTCCTGGCGACGATCTACCCGGCGTGGCGGGCGTCGCGGCTTGATCCTGTTGAGGCATTGCGCAATGAGTGAGGCGGTGCCGGCGCTTTCTTTAAGCAATTTGACGCATTCATTCACCCAAGCAGGGGGGGCGGCCCGCTTGCAGGTTTTGCGGGGTATTGATTTGCAGATTGCGCCGGGTGAAATGGTGGCCCTGGTTGGTCCGTCGGGTGCCGGTAAATCGACCCTGTTACATATCGCTGGCCTGCTTGAAGCGCCGGAAGCAGGACGGGTTGCAATCGGTGGTCAGGATTGTACCGCGTTAAGCGATCCAGAGCGCACATTGGCGCGCCGCCAAAAACTTGGTTTCGTCTATCAATTTCACCACCTATTGCCAGAATTTACAGCGCTCGAGAATATCATGCTGCCGCAAATGATTCGCGGGCTTGGGAAAGCTGAATCGCGGGCACGGGCGCGTGAGCTGTTGGCGATGGTCAACCTTGGTGAGCGCGAAAGCCATCGCCCAGGGAAGCTATCAGGTGGTGAACAACAACGTGTCGCCATCGTCCGTGCGATTGCCAATGTACCAAAATTGCTGCTGGCAGATGAGCCAACAGGGAATTTAGACCCTGACACTGCGGCGCTGGTGTTTGAGCAATTACAAAAGATTTCCAAAGGCGCAGAATTGGCCGCCTTGGTGGCGACCCATAATCTTGAATTGGCCGCGCGGATGGATCGCATTGTGACATTACGCGAGGGACACCTTGAGCATTTTTGACGGGCGCTAACGTGCCGGCATGTGATTTAGTCGGTGACGTTCATCATGCCCTGTGAAATGCTTTGGGGATTGATTCCATTGTGAGCCAACTTGCGAGTCCCTATGGCATATGCTGATTTCGTCCATCTCCACGTTCATACCGCCTATTCTCTGGCGGAGGGCGCTATTAAGGTCAACGATCTGATTGCGCTATGTCGACGAGAGGCCATGCCCGCGGTGGCGGTGACAGACACCTCGAACTTATTTGGCGCTTTGGAATTTGCGATCAGTGCCGCTGCGGGCGGTGTGCAACCCATTATTGGTTGTCAGATTAACATTCGTTGTTTGCCGCGCGAAGACAAAGGCGCTTTACACGTTGTTGGGGGTACCGGCCATATCTCGCCGCCGCCGGATCAACTCGTACTGCTGGCGCAATCAGAAGCTGGCTATCAGAATTTGATGGCGCTTGTCAGTCAGGCGTATTTGGATTCTGATCCCGGGGAGTTGCCTCAAATCTCGCGTGCGCTGCTTGAAGAACGAAACAACGGCCTTATTGCGCTCAGCGGTGGCCCAAAAGGCACTGTTTCACGGCTGATTAAGGAACAGCAACATGCCGCTGCCCGCGCTGAATTGACATGGCTGGCGGCAACCTTTCCGCAACGTCTTTATGTTGAGCTGCAACGCCATGGTTTGGCGGATGAAAGTGTAATTGAGGAAAGCCTTTTAGATCTCGCCTATGACCTAGACTTGCCGCTGGTCGCAACAAACGATTGTTATTTTGCCGACCGCAGCATTGCTGAGGCCCATGATGTTTTGCTTTGCATCGCCCAAGGCATGACTGTGAGCAATCATAATCGCCGCCGGGTGACAACAGAGCATGGCTTTAAGTCAGCGGCTGAAATGCGGAAATTGTTTGATGACTTACCCGAAGCTGTCGACAATACCCTTGTGATTGCCCAGCGCTGCGCCTTCATGCCAACAAAAAGCAAAGTGTCTATCTTGCCGCCGTTTGGCGCCGCTGGTGGGCGCGATGAAAATGAGGAATTACGGGCACAGGCACACGCCGGACTTGAAGAACGCTTGGCGACGCATGTTTTTGGCCCTGAGATGGATGATGCGGCTCGTCTGGAGGCCGCTGCACCGTATCGGGATCGCCTGGACATGGAGTTGGGGGTCATCATTAAGATGGGGTTTCCCGGCTATTTTCTGATCGTTGCTGACTTTATTCAATGGTCTAAAGATCGTGGGATCCCCGTTGGCCCCGGACGGGGTTCGGGGCCCGGTTCCGTGGTTGCGTGGGTGCTTAAAATTACCGATCTCGACCCGCTGCGGTGGGGGTTATTGTTTGAGCGGTTTTTGAACCCCGAGCGTATTTCAATGCCTGACTTTGACATCGATTTTTGCCAGGACCGACGCGATGAGGTGATCACATACGTTCAGGATAAATACGGCAGCGATAAAGTCGCCCAAATTATTACTTTCGGAAAATTGCAGGCGCGCGCCGTCCTTCGGGATGTTGGACGGGTTCTGGAAATGCCCTATGGGCAGGTCGACCGCATTTGCAAAATGGTCCCTATTAACCCGGCCAAGCAGGTGACGTTGGAAGAGGCGATGGCGGCCGAGCCGGAGTTGCGCCAGCAGCGCGATGCGGATGAAACAGTGGGCCTTTTAATCAGCACAGCGCTGAAGCTTGAAGGCTTGTACCGGCATGCGTCAACACATGCAGCAGGCGTGGTTATTGGTGACCGGCCGCTTGATCAATTGGTGGCGCTGTATCGCGACCCGCGCTCTGAAATGCCGGCAACCCAATTCAACATGAAATGGATAGAAGAGGCGGGCTTGGTAAAATTTGACTTCCTTGGATTGAAGACCTTGAGCGTCCTCAGCCGGGCCGTCGAAATGATCCAGAAAACACGTGATGTTGCGATTGATCTTGCCACTTTACCGCTGGATGATGATGCCACATTTGAGTTGTTGGGGCGGGGCGACACTGTCGGTGTTTTCCAATTGGAAGGTGCCGGAATGCGCGACACCCTTAAAAAAATGCGGCCTGACCGCTTTGAAGATATTATCGCCCTTGTGTCGCTTTACCGGCCGGGGCCGATGGCGAATATTCCCACATATATTGCCTGTAAACATGGTCGCGAAGATCCCGATTACAGGCATCCGAAGCTGGAGCCGATTTTAACCGAAACCTATGGTGTCCTGATTTATCAAGAACAGGTCCAGCAGGTCTCGCAGATCTTGTCTGGCTATACACTTGGCGGCGCCGATAAGTTGCGCCGTGCCATGGGTAAAAAAAACAAAGAGGGAATGACCGCCGAGCGGGAATTCTTCGTACAAGGGGCGGTGCAGCGGGGCGTAGATGCTGGCAAAGCCTCGGAGATTTTTGATCAGATGGCTGCCTTTGCCGGCTATGGCTTTAACAAAAGTCATGCCGCTGCTTATGCCCTGATTGCCTATCAAACAGCATATTTGAAAGCCCATTATCCGGTTGAATTTCTCGCCGCCTCGATGACCTATGATATGGGTAATACCGATAAGCTGAATGTTTTCCGTCAGGAATTACAATCAGCAGGGTTAAAGCTTTTGGGGCCAGATATCAATCGCTCTGAGGCACGGTTTTCGGTTGAAAAAACCGCTGACGGCTATGCTGTTCGGTTTGCGTTGGCAGCAATTAAAAATGTCGGTGAGGCGGCGATGACCGCGTTGATTGAGGAACGCCAAGCCAAGGGCGCGTTTGTTGATATTAACGATTTTGCAAACCGCATTGATGCCCGGGTTGCCAATAAGCGCTTACTTGAGAATCTTGCCAAAGCAGGTGCCTTTGACGTTCTGCTGGGCAATCGGGCGCGGGTTTTTGATAATGTTGAAAATGTTCTGCGCCACGCCAATGCGGCGACCCAGGATCGTGGTTCAAAGCAGGTAAGTTTATTCGCCGCTGGCAGTGCTGCCGGGCTCTCTGATCTGCGCTTGCGGGATCGACCTGAATGGCCGCCTTTAGAACGCTTGCGGAATGAATTTGAGGCCCTCGGCTTTTATCTTTCGGCACATCCTTTGGATAGTTATGGCCGAACGCTAGAGCGATTGGGTGTGGTGCCGTTTGAGCGCTTAACCGCAACCGTTGCCGGATCGCGCGACGCAGCAGTGCGGATAAAAATTGCAGGTGTCGTGGTATCGTCAAAACTTCGCACGTCATCGCGTGGTAATCGGTTTGCCTTCATCTCTTTAACAGATCAATCCGGGGTTTTTGAAATCACGGTATTCTCGGAAGTTTTAGCATCAGCGCGCGATATGTTAGACCCAGGAACAGCATTATTGATAACCGCCAATGCGACGATTGAAGAGGAGTCTGTCAAGCTCTTGGCCCAAAAGATAGAGGCGCTTGATGAAGCGGTTGATCGGACCAGTGCGGGCATGTTGATCCATGTGAAGGATACAGGTGTCCTATCGCCTCTGGCGGCCTTGATTGGCGATCAAAAACGCGGCCGTGGCACGGTTAAAATCATTGTTGATGCTGCCGACAAAGAAGTCGTCATTCCACTGCCGGAGTTATATCAAATCTCATCGGCGACTCGGGCAGCTGTAAAATCGTTGCCAGGGATTGTTGATGTGCAGGAAATTTAGAAGGAACGGGTTGCCATGGCAGCAAAACGTATCGCGGTATTAGGGTTTTCGCTGGAATCAAATCGCTTCGCACCAAGTTGCGGGGAAAAAGATTTTCGCCTCAGAAGCTTTCTCATCGGTGATGAAATAAGTGTCGACGCGCGCGCAGAAACGCCAATGCACGATTCCAGTATGTGCGGCTTTTACGCTGAAATGGACAAGCTGTATTCTGGGCCCGATGGTTGGCAAGCGGTACCCATTCGCTTTATTCGGTCTGTGCCTGCAGGCCCAGTGGAAGAAGCGTTTTTCAATCAATTCATCGCTGACACTCAAGCTGAGTTGGCAGCAGCCTTACCTGTCGATGGGGTTTATATTTGTGAGCATGGCGGGGCCATCGCCACCCATACCCATGATCCCGATGGGGTTGTTTTTGAGATGGTCCGTCAGGTGGTTGGCCCGGATGTGCCGGTGGTGGCGACGCTGGATCTGCATTGCAATATTTCCGATGAAATGCAAGCAGCTACCAACATCATGATCGGTTACCGCAGTAACCCGCATATTGACCAATTTGAGCGCGGTCAGGAAGCGGCCAGTGCCTTGCAAGAAATGTTTGCGGGCCTGCGCCCCAAGAGTTACCGGGTCCGCCTGCCCTTAGTGGCCCCCTCGACAACACAGTTAACAGCGGATGGTCATCCCTACGGCGACTTAATCAAAAAAGGTCAAGCCCGGATCGATGCTGAGATCATGAATGTCTCTGCAGTCACAGGCTTTGCCTTTGCTGACACGCCCAAAAATGGCCTGACGATCATCGTGACTGCGCGGCACGACTTGGCCGCTGCCAAACGTGTGGCCATTGAATTGGCAACCGAGGCTTGGGCAGATAGGGCACGTTACAAGCCGGCGTTAATCAGTTTGCAAGACGCGACCGAACAGGCGTTAGCTGTCGCGGCTAATCCATCGTTGCCAGCTGTGTTATTCGCTGATCCGGCTGACAATCCTGGCGGTGGTGGTCGCGGTAATACGACGTATATTCTTGAGGCATTCCACAACGCGGGGGTGAAAGACTGCGCGCTGACGCCGTTTTTTGATGCCGCTTTGGTAGATGAAGCGATGGCCGTCGGCGAGGGCGGCCAGTTTGAAGCGCAATTTAACCGCGCCGAGACTCATGATTTGTCAAAACCCTTTGTTGCTGCCGCAAGAGTGCTGCGTTTATCTGAAGGTGTTTTTGTCAGTGATTATGGCATGGATTCTGGCAAGGTGATGAACACAGGGCCGTCGGTTGTTCTTGATCTGAATGGTCTGCAAGTTGTGGTCATTAGTCGCAGGCAGCAAGCGCTGAGCAGTGATTATTTCACCGCCTTTGGCATTGACACCACTGCCATGCGGTCTCTGATCGTGAAGTCCCGAGGACATTTTCGGGCGGGCTTTAAACATTTGTTTAGCGTTGAAAATATTCATGAAATTGATGTGCCAGGGCTGACGTCGCCGATTTTGTCGCGGTTTAACTGGCAGTATTTGCCACGACCCGTTTACCCCTTGGACGAGAATACAGACTGGCACCCCCCACAAATTGATTAATTGGTTGGGAAAAAGTCTGCGCATGCAATTGAGGCGTTGCACTGCTGAAAAGATTACATCACACTAAAGGCCATAAAGGAGCCCGCAGGTAATGCGGCGTTTTGAACTAGGGATTTTACGAGAGGGAGTTGATCGCAAAAGGGGTCTCTTTATGCGCGCGGTTTTTGCCGCGCCCGAAGTGTCTCCTTGATCATAAAATTATATGGATTCAGTCTCAAATTTTTCGCCCACCCCGCGCGGTGACGAAAACGACGTTATTCTTGAGGTCAGTGATATTGCCGTTCGGTTTGGTGGTATCATTGCGTTGGATGGCGTTAGCTTCAATGTCAGACGGGGAATTGTGCAGGGTTTAATCGGCCCAAACGGCGCTGGCAAAACCACGTTATTCAATTGTCTCAGCCGTCTTTACATTCCCAATCAAGGCGATATTCGCTTCCAGGGTGAGACAATTTTGAAGAGTCCTCCGCACCATATGGCTGAAGTGGGAATTGGCCGTACCTTTCAAAACCTTGCGTTGTTCAAAACCATGAGCGTTTTAGACAATGTCATGATTGGCGGTCACGCTCGCAGCAAGAGTGACTTTTTATCAAATGCCTTGCGATTGCCTTGGGTCTCGCGCGAAGAGGAAATGTTGCGTGATGCCGCATGGGAGCTGATTGATTATTTGGACCTAAATAGTGTTGCCCATCAGCAAGTTGGCGGTCTGCCCTTTGGTACTCAAAAGCGGGTCGAAATGGCACGGGCTTTAGCCGCAGAGCCGAAATTGTTGTTGTTGGATGAGCCAGCCGGCGGCCTGAATCATGATGAGGTCAATGAACTTGGTGATTTGATCACTCAGGTGCGTGATGACCGGGATATCACCGTGCTGCTGGTCGAGCATCACATGAGCCTGGTTATGAGAGTTTCTGACCAGATCGTTGCGATTGATTTCGGTCGTAAGATCGGTGAGGGCACGCCTGAAGAAATCCAACAAAACCAAAATGTCATTAACGCCTACTTGGGGACGCCAGAATAATGGCCTTACTTGAAGTTAAAAATTTGAAGGCCTACTACGGCCCGATTGAGGCGCTCCACGGCATCAGTTTTTCGCTGGACGAGGGGTCTGTCACAACAATTTTGGGTGCCAATGGCGCCGGAAAAACAACCACACTTCGCGCAATTTGCGGGATGGTTAAAACCGACGGCTCGATTGTTATGGATGGTCAGGAAGTTGCCAGTCAGGCGACAGAAACGATCGTCCGGACGGGCATTGCGCATGTGCCAGAGGGACGCGGGACTTTTACCCGTGTATCAGCCGAAGAAAATCTGCGGTTGGGGGCCTATACCCGGCGTGACCGCCAAGCTATCGCGGAAGATATCGAGCGTGTATATGCTTATTTCCCCCGTCTGAAAGAACGCCGAGCGCAGCAAGCAGGCACGTTGTCAGGAGGTGAGCAACAGATGCTGGCCGTCGGACGGGCGATGATGTTGCGTCCGCGGATCATGCTCCTGGATGAGCCATCGTTTGGACTGGCACCGCTTATCGTCGAAGAGCTGTTTAATATTTTACGGACCATCAACGAAAAAGAAAAAGTCAGCATGTTGTTGGTGGAACAGAACGCTACTTTGGCGTTGAATCTTGCGGATCATGCGTACTTGCTGGAAACCGGCAATGTTGTGATCTCCGGAACTTCTCAAGAAATTGCCGCCGACGAAGGTGTGCGTAAATCCTATCTCGGTTACTAGGAGCGAGCTTGGTCATGGACTTATTTTTACAGCAGACCCTGAGCGGACTTGCGACAGGGGCAATTTATGCGTCATTGGCTTTGGCTGTGGTGATGATTTACCAGGCGATTGACCATTTTAATTTCGCGCAAGGCGAAATGGCGATGTTTTCAACTTTTATTGCCTGGCAAATGATTGACATGGGCCTACCCTATTGGGTCGCTTTTGGTGTTTGTTTGGCATTTTCCTTCATTGGCGGAATGGCCATTGAGCGGATTATTTTTGCGCCGCTACACGCTGCACCGGTGCTATCGCATATTGTGGTGTTCATCGCGTTGACATTGATTTTCAACGCAGCAGCTGGCTTTTTCTGGGAGTTTACCATTAAAGAATTCCCAAGTCCGTTCCCCGATAAGTTGCCGTTTGAAACCAATTTGATCGGCCCGCATGAAGTTGGTGTGGTGTTTGTGACGATTGTTATGCTCGCCCTTATTGCTGCCTTCTTCCGCTTTACCTCGGTTGGTTTGGCCATGCGGGCTGCCGCTGCAAACCCAGACTCAGCCTTATTGGTTGGTGTCAGTGTCAAGCGGATGCTCGGTCTGGGTTGGGGTTTGGCAGCCGTTGTGGGGGCGGTTGCAGGGATGATGATTGCCCCCGTGGTGTTCCTTGAGCCCAACATGATGCTGACAGTGCTGCTGTACGGTTTCGCTGGTGCCGTGGTCGGAGGGCTGACCAGCCCTGGCGGTGCGGTTGTTGGTGGTTTCTTGATGGGGGTCCTGGAAAACCTTGCCGGTGAGTATTTGATTGGCAGTGAGTTGAAACTGACCTTCGCCCTGATCGTCATTGTCGCCGTCTTATTATTCCGGCCAGCTGGTTTGTTTGGTCGCGTCGTTGTACAAAGGGTTTAATTTATGTCAGTCGATAAAATGAGTGGCGGCAACCGGGTTGATCCGGCGAGCATGCTTCAAATCATGAATATTGAGCTGCCAAAATGGCGCGCAATTATGATTGTCGTGGGACTAGCAATTGCGGTTTGTTTGCCGTTCATCGTTGAAGGGTTTAGCGTTTTTCAGCTGACCCAGGTCATGGTGTATGCCATTGCGGTTCTCGGGTTAAACCTGCTGACTGGCTTTAACGGTCAGTTCTCTTTGGGGCATAGTGCGTTTTATGCGCTTGGTGCCTATACAACCGCGATCATGATTGATCAGTATGAAATCACCTATTATTGGACGATTTTGCCGGCGGGCATTATCTGTTTTGTGGGGGGGTTCTTGTTTGGTCTGCCCGCTCTGCGCTTGGATGGTCTTTATCTGGCGCTGGCGACGTTTGCGCTGGCGGTGGCAACGCCGCAGCTGCTGCGGTATGAGCATTTTGAAGGGTTCACGGGCGGTGTTCAGGGCTTGGACGTGTTCAAACCGGACTCGCCCATTGAATCGCTGAATGCGGACCAGTGGCTTTACTTCTTTGTGCTGTTCTGTGGCATTTTATTGATCATTGGTGCTTGGAATTTGGTCCGTGGTCGCACCGGCCGGGCGATGATTGCCATTCGTGACAACCCCATTGCAGCTCGCAGCATGGGCATTAATACCGCTGCCTATAAATCACTGACCTTTGGGGTAAGTGGCTTTTACACAGGTATTGCTGGCGCTCTTGGGGCCATTGTGGCTGAGTTCGTGGCCCCAGACAGTTTCACGTTTTTCCTTTCGGTTTGGTTCTTGGTTGGCATGGTTGTTGGTGGATTAGCATCAATTCCAGCGGCGATCATGGGCGGTTTGTTTATCGTCTATGGGCAGAACTTCTCTGAAGAAGTGGTCATCAGCTTATTTGGTGATGACCCAAGTAAAAAGGCCCTTATCTGGGTGTTTTACGGTGGAATCTTGATTTTCACCGTTTATGTGGTTCCCAATGGTGTTGCTGGTTTGGTGCGTCGTTGGGTGGCCAAATTTGCGCGATGACCTTCCCGGCGTAACGCTTGGAAGGCTACTTCAAGAAGACCTGGAATGGGCCATGAAGATATTTTTAAACAAGGAAGAAAAGCAGGAGGCTTAAGTTTATGAAACTTCATCAAATCACCCTTGCCAGCGCAGCTGTTTTGGCGTTGGGCATCAGCGGCGCGGTTGCTGCAAATGCCCCTGGGGTTAGCGATACTGAAATCGTTATTGGTAACACCAATCCTTACAGTGGCCCGGCATCAAGCTACAGTGTCTATGGTAAAGCAATTGGCGCCTGCTGGAACTGGGTTAATGATAACGGCGGCATCAATGGCCGGAAGATCAAGTGGATCTCCTATGACGACGGCTATAGCCCACCCAAGACAAAAGAGCAGATCCGGAAGTTGGTTGAGCGTGATAAAGTTGCTTTCACATTCCAAACGCTCGGCACGCCAACAAATTCGGCGGTTCATAAGTACATGAACAAGAAAAAGGTTCCGCACCTGTTTCTTGCCACCGGTGCGACCAAATGGGGTCAGCCAGCTAAATACCCTTGGACCATGGGCTGGCAGCCAAACTATCAAACCGTTGGTGCCATTTTTGGAAATTACATTTTGGACAATACGCCGAACGCCAAGGTTGCCATCCTGAACCAGAATGATGACTACGGTAAAGATTATGTGCTTGGCATGCAGAAGGCGATGGGCGACAAGTTTGACACCATGGTTGTCAAGCGGGAGACCTATGAGACGTCTGACCCAACCGTTGATAGTCAAATCGTTAGTCTGGCAAACAGTGGCGCGGATGTCTTCGTGAACATTTCAATTCCAAAGTTTG